>CAZUGP010000104.1:0-13307 GCA_964619965.1 uncultured Acidobacteriota bacterium | reverse complement strand
CTTCACCGCAAACCCGGTGCCGTCGAAGCTCGGATCGTCGGTGTTCAGAACGAGGCGATAGCGCCCCGCCTTCGGCGCGCCGATCCGATAAGTTTCGTGCGTCACCGGCGTCAGGTTCAAGACGACGACGAGGTGCGCGTCCCCGTCGCGGCGGCTGTAGGCGAGGACGGAATTCTCACGGTCGAGGCAGTCGATCCACTGGAATCCCTCGGCCTCGTGATCGTGCCGCCACAGGCAGGGCCGCTCGCGGTACAGCGCGCCCAAGGCGGCCACCACGCGGACAACACCGCGGTGGAAAGGCTCGTCGACGAGATTCCACTCGGGTCCGCGCTCTTCGTTCCACTCCCACCAGGGGGCCAGCTCGCTCCCCATGAAGAGGATCTTCTTCCCGGGGCGCGTCCACATGTAGGCGTAGAGCAGCCGCAGGTTCGCGAACTGCTGCGCGGGAGGTCCCGGCATCTTCGCGAGGAGCGACTTCTTACCGTGGACGACCTCGTCGTGGGAGAGCGGGTTGATGAAGCGCTCGCTGTACTCGTAGATCATCGCGAAGGTGAGCTGGTCGTGGTGCCACATCCGGCCGATGGGATCGACCGCGAAGTACTTCAGCGAGTCGTGCATCCATCCCATGTTCCACTTGAAGCCGAAGCCCAAGCCGCCGTCTTTGGCCTGAGCGGTCACGAGCGGCCAGGAGGTGGACTCCTCGGCGATCGTGAAGGCCCCTTGCGCCTCCTCGCGAAGGACGGCGTGGAGGGTCCGGAAGAAGTCGATGGCCTCGAGGCTCTCGCGTCCGCCGTACCGGTTGGGGATCCACTCCCCTTCCTTGCGGCTGTAGTCCAGGTAGAGCATCGAGGCGACCGCGTCCACGCGTAGCCCGTCGACGTGCAGCTCGCGCAGCCAGTAAAGCGCGTTCGCGATCAGGAACCCCGAGACCTCGGGCCGGCCGAGGTTGAAGATCAGCGTGCCCCAGTCGGGATGCTCTCCTTGCCGCGGGTCGTCGTGCTCGTAGAGCGCCGTCCCGTCGAAGCGGCGAAGCGCGAAGTCGTCTTTCGGAAAGTGCGCCGGGACCCAGTCGACGATGACGCCGATGCCGTTGACGTGGCAGTGATCGACGAAGAAGCGGAAATCGTCCGGGGGTCCGAAACGCGAGGTCGGCGCGTAGTAGCCCGACACTTGATAGCCCCACGACCCCGTGAATGGATGCTCCGCGACGGGCATCAGCTCGACGTGCGTGAAACCGAGCGCCTTCACGTGCGCAACGAGGCGTACCGCGATCTCGCGGTAGCTCGGCGTGCCGACGCCCCAGTCCATGCCCTTCGCAAACGACCCCAGATGAACTTCGTACGCCGCGAGCGGGCCGCGCGCGAGATCCACGGTGCGCCGCGCTTTCATCCAGGCCGTATCGTCCCAGACGTAGGTCGACGCGTCGACGCGCGACGCGCTTTTCGGGGGAACCTCCATCGCGCGCGCCATGGGGTCGGTCTTCAGCCGGAGCATCCCCTCGCGTGTCTTGATCTCGAACTTGTAGACCGCGCCCGCTTCGAGCCCCGGAACGAACAGCTCGAACACGCCCGACCCCGCCAGCCGCCGCATCGGGAAGAGCCGGCCGTCCCAGCTCGCGAAATCCCCGACGACCGAGACGCGCCGTGCGTTCGGCGCCCACACCGAAAACGACACCCCCGGGACCTCGCCGACCGTGCGAGCGTGCGCCCCGAGAACCTCCCAGAGCCGCCGGTGCGTGCCCTCGTGGAAAAGGTGGACGTCGACATTGCCGAGCGTCGGGAGGAACCGGTACGGATCGTCGCGCTCCCAGCTCGCGCCGCTTGCGAACCGGAAGCGCACGCGATACGGGGATCCGGGCTGAGCTCCTGGCAAGAAAGCCTCGAACACGCCGCCGCCGACCGGGTCCATGGCCTGCGATCGTTCGTCCAGCATCAGCTCGCAGGCGGCAGCGTCCGGATGGAACGCGCGCACGACGACGCCTTCGACCCCTGCGCGCCGGACCGCGTGGGCGCCGAGCAGGCGGTGCGGCTCGTCGTGGTCGCCCGCAGCGAGCCTGGCGAGGTCGGCTGGATCGAGGGAGGCGGTGTCTTCGCGCATGAGCGCGCGTATGTTCGGCGCGCTTCTAGGCGTAGGTCAAGGGATCCTCTTGTCCTCTCCGCTTCTTCACGCGATAATTCGGGGCTTCGGCACGCACCTTCACCGCCCAGGAGATCGTCGATGAACGCTCGATTCGCCCGCTCCCTGTTCGCGATCGCCGCGCTTGCGGCGTTCGCCGCCACGCCGGCCGCGACCACAGGCCCCACGAAGCTCCTCCGCTTCCCCGACGTGAACGGCGGGGAGGTGGCCTTCTGTTACGCGGGTGACATCTGGAAGGCGCCGATCAAGGGCGGGACCGCCGTGCGGCTGACCGCGCATCTGGGCGTCGAGGTCTTCCCACGCTTTTCTCCCGACGGGAAGTGGATCGCGTTCACCGGGCAGTACGACGGCGACGAGCAGGTTTACGTCATGCCCGCGGGCGGAGGAGAACCGACGAAGCTGACCTTCTACCCGGCGGAAGGTCCTCTCTCGCCGCGGTGGGGGTACGACAACATCGTCTACGGCTGGACACCCGACGGGAAGTCGATTCTTTTCCGCTCGTTGCGCTACGGCTACCCGGAGCATCCAGGGCATCTCTACACCGTCGACAAGGACGGCGGCCCCGCCGTGCCCCTCGCGATGCCGCGCGCGGGCGCGGGCGACTTCTCACCCGACGGGAAGCGCCTCGTCTATTCGCCGCTCTGGCGCGACTTCCGTACGTGGAAGCGCTACCAGGGAGGCTGGGCTCAGGATCTTTACATCTATGACCTCAAGACGAACACGTCGAAGATCATCGGCGCGACCAAGCGCACCGAGCGCGACCCGATGTGGATCGGCGATGCGATCTACTTCCTGTCCGACCGCACCGGAACGCTCAACCTGTTCAGGTACGACTTGAGCTCCGCGGCGGTGTCGCAGGTCACGAAGAGCGAGACCTGGGACCTCCGCTGGGCGTCCTCCGACAACAAGGGAACGATCGTGTTCGAGGAGGCGGGGGAGCTGACGAGCTACGACGTCGCCACCGGGAAGGAATCGAAGCTCTCGATCACGGTGCCAGACGACGGGCTCTGGGATCGCCCGTCGCGGGTCTTAGCCGCGCAGAACGTCGAAGACTTCGACCTGTCCCCCAAGGGAGAGCGCGCGCTGTTCGCCGCGCGGGGGGACATCTTCACCGCGCCGATCGAAAACGGCCCCACGCGCAACCTGACGCGCTCGAGCGGCGCGCACGACCGCGCTCCCGCGTGGTCCCCCGACGGGAAGCAGGTCGTCTTCATCTCGGACCTCACGGGCGAGGAAGAGCTGTATCTCGTCCCTCAGGACGGCTCGACGGCCCCCAAGGCGTTGACCAAGGGGAACGAGGCGCGCCTCTACCGCACGGTCTGGTCCGGCGACGGAAAGCGCGTCGCCTACTCCGACAAGGAAGGGCGGATCTTCGTCGTGACCGCCGCCGACGGGAAGCAGGTCGAGGTCGCCAACGAGCGCAACTTCCAGGTCACCGATTACGCCTGGTCGCCCTGCGGGACGTGGCTCGCGTTCTCGCTCTCGCAAGAGAACGGCAACAACGCTCTCTACCTCTTCGGCGTCGAGGACGGGAAGACGCGCAGAATCACCGACGGGTTCTTCAACGAGCACAACCCCGCCTGGGACCCCGAGGGGAAGTACCTCTGGTATCTCTCGGAGCGCGACTACCAGCCGCAGATCTCTTCGATCGAGTGGAACTTCGCGACCAACCGGATAACCGGGATCTTCGCGTTGACGCTCCGCAAGGACGTCCCCAGTCCCTTCGCTCCGCTCTCGGACGAGGTCAAGTCGGACGACGACAAGAAGGACGACAAGCAGGATGAGACGCCGGACGACAAGAAGGACGACAAGAAGGACGACAAGAAAGTCGAGAGCAAGGCGAAGCCGGTGCCGCCCACCAAGATCGACCTCGACGGCCTCGCGGGCCGCGTCGCGCGCGCCCCTCTGGACGCCGACAATTACGACGGTCTCGCGGTGACGAAGGGGTACCTCTTCTACGTGAAGAGCGACGCCGGCTTCTACGGCCGCCCGTCCGAGCGCAAGCCTCAACTCCGGATCTACGACTTGGAAAAGCGCAAGGAAACGAACTTCCTCGACGACGCGGGCAACTATGCGCTCTCGAACGACGGGAAGAAGGTCCTCGTCGGGGCGGACGGAGCCTACGCGTTGTACGACGCCACGCCGACGGGAAAGGACTCGAAGAAAGCGGTGTCCACGGCGGGGCTGATGGTGGATCGCGTCCCGAAGGAGGAATGGAAAAACATCTTCGACGAAGTATGGCGAAGGTACCGCGATTTCTTCTATGTCGAGAACATGCACGGCTACGACTGGGACGCGTTGAAGCGGCAGTACGAGCCCCTGGTCGGCTACGTCGCGCACCGCTCGGACCTGAACTACGTCATTGGCGAGATGATCTCGGAGCTCTCCGTCGGCCACACGTACATCGAAGGAGGCGACTGGACGCTGCCCGCCCGCGCGCCGGTCGGCCTACTGGGAGCGGAGCTGGAGCTCGACCCGGAGTCGAAGCAGTACCGGATTGGGAAGATCTTCCGGGGCCAGAACGAAGAGCCGCGCTACCGCTCCCCGCTCACCGAAATCGGCGTGGACGTGCACGTTGGGGACTGGCTCTTGGCCGTCGACGGCGATGCCCTGTCTCCCAACGAAGACCCGTTCAAGAGCTTCGTCAACAAGGCCGCCAACCCGATTACGTTGACCGTCGCGGCGAAGGACGATCCGAAGGCGAAGCGCCAAGTGAAGGTCAACCCGATCCACGGCGAGAGCTCCCTTCTCTACCTCGACTGGACCGAGAAGAACCGCGACTACGTCGCCAAGGAGACCGGCGGCAGGGTCGGGTACATGCACATCCCCAACATGGGCGGCGACGGCGCGCGCGAGTTCGTCAAGTGGTTCTACCCGCAGGCCAGGATGAACGGCATGATCGTGGACGATCGTGCGAACGGCGGGGGGAACATCTCGCAGTGGATCATCGAGCGCCTGCGCCGCACGGCGCTCGGCTACAGGTACGCGCGCACCGCGGAGGATGCGCGCACCTATCCGGACGTCGTGATGCGCGGCCCGATGGCTTGCCTCATCAGCGAAACCAGCGCATCGGACGGCGACATCTTTCCGTACATGTTCCGGCAGTCGGGGCTCGGGCCGCTCATCGGGAAACGAACGTGGGGAGGGGTCATCGGGATCAGCGGCGCGGGGCCTCTGCTCGACGGCGGCCGCGTCTCCGTGCCGCAGTTCTCGACGCTTTCCAAGGAAGGGCGCTACGTGATGGAGGGCGAGGGTGTCTCTCCGGACATCGAGGTCGAAAACGACCCCGCTTCGGAGATCGCGGGACGCGACCCGCAGCTCGATCGTGCGATCGAGGAAGTGAACAAGCAGCTTGCGAAAGACCCGCACGCGATGCCGGGCAAGCCCGCGGATCCGGTGAAGACGAAATCGGCCCTGAAATAGCGCTCTAGGCGTGACCCTCGCGCTTAGCCGCGAGGTCGTACGAGAGCTCGGCGCGCAGCCTCTCGAGCGTGCCTTGCGCGAGACGCCAGTGCGCGGACAGGTGTCGCGCCTGGTTCGGGAGCTTGGATTCCACCTCGCGAAGGACGAGCGCCGAGACCAGCACGACCGCGTCGTCCCCCGCCGCCCGCAGCACCGCATGAAGCCGCGAGGGAAGCACGATCCGCACGCGCGATAGGACCTCGGGCGTCGCGCCCAGCTGCCCGAGGAAGCGCCGGAAGACGCGGGCGAACCGTTCGTCTCCAACCGCCAGGACGACGTCACGCGTTCTCGCCCAGCGGAGGATCGCCTGGGGAAACTCGGCATCGAGGGCGACTCGGTAGACGGGGAGCCCGACGCTTCGCGCCGCGGCTTCGACTTCAGCGCGATGGCAGTCGGTCGTGACGACGCCCCAGGCCGAAGCCAGCGTGCCCGCGGGATCCGCGACGAGGTCGTCCAAGAGGACCGGCCGCGCGTTCACGCCCAGCCCGGTGCGCACATCGCGGCCGATCATCTCGATCTGCTCGCGATTGCATTCGGCGATGACGAGCGGCAGTCCATTCAATCCGCCATTCAACGCGCCGTGGACGAAGTCGGCGAACGCGGAGGGTGAAAGCCCGAGCGCGTGCGCTTCCGCACGGCAGAGGTTGACGGCGTGCGTCAGCGCGTCCTGACTCCGCGGGCTTGCCGACTGCGCGACGAAGGTTCCCGCACCGGGGCGCACGTCGAGGAATCCCTCCTTGGCGAGCGCGCCGTAGGCCCTGTGGATGGTCTTCCGATTCAATCCGGTGATGTCCGCCAGGCGGCGTACGGAGGCGACGCGATCGCCCGGCCGCAGCCGCCCGAGGTGCAACGACGTCATCAAGTGCTCGCGGACCTTCTCGGTGCCTCGGCCCGAGCGGGTGACCGCATTGGTGGGAGCCATCGTGCGCCTCCGATTCCGTCGTGCCCCGAAAGCATACGCCGGGAAAACGGTTCGGGCACGCACTTGCGCTAGGACGGCCGTCAGAAATAGACGTGGGCCTCGATCCAAGCTTGGTCGTCACGTGCCCCCGGCACCGAGGGTGGGCCGTTGCGAGCGCGATACAGCGCGCGGATCTGCAAGCCGGGAAGGGGCGTCCAGTCGAGGCCCACGCCCCACTGGCTCAGACGCCGAACCCCGTCGCCCGTGTCGAGGTCGCTGGCCCCGGCGAATGCGCGCAGGGTCACTCCGGCGTGTGCCATGGCGTCGATCTCGAGGTGGCCAGCGCCGCCGCGCCGCTCGGGATTCTCGCCGTCGTCGTCGTGGATGACGTCCGCCTCCGAGAGCACAACCACCGGTCCCGCGCGAAACGTGCCGAACACTCCTGCAACCGTGCGGTGAGCCCCCGCCGGAAGATCGTTGGTCGAAGCGGAAAGCCCAATGCGACCCAACGAAAAGACGCGGGCGCCGGTCCAGGAATACTGCTTGCCGTTGTCCCCTTCGGCACCCCCCGAGGTGCCGTTCGTGATCGAGAGCGCGCTCGACCACCGTCCATCGTCCACGCCCACCTCCGCGCCGATATCGGCGGCGTCGAACGTGAACCCCGTCGCGCGTCGCGTCGCGGCCTCATCGTCCTGCAAGCGGAGACCGAACGGAAGGAAGAACTTGCCCCCTTTGACGTAGAGGCCTGCGCGGTCGATCGCGTACAGGGCGAACATCTCGCGCGAGGCGGCGCCGCCGGGAGCGACGTGCTCGTCGATGTAGATGGAGAGCGTGTCCCTCACGAGGTCGACCCCCAGGTAGAGGTCGGCCTCTGAGAGCTTGGCCTCGCCGATGTACGGCCCGGTATCGCGAAAAGTACCGAGGTAGCCGCCGCGCCCGTCGAATCCAACGCGGACGCGATCGCCCACGGATCCGTCGAAGAGGCCGTGCCCCGGCGCGAGCTTCTTCCACGGGAGCGTCTGCGCCCCGTAGCCGGCGCCGTACGCCGTGCGGCCTCCGCCGCCGGTACGGTTCAGGTGGCACGTCCCGCAGCCGAGCCCGGTACGGGCCGCGAAGAGGGGCTCGGCGCGCGCGAAGCCGGACGCGAGCGCCGCAAGCAGCAGCGCGGGTGCCAACCCGCGCATCAATCGTCCCGGGCGCCGGCATCGATCCACGCGCGAACCGCGTCGATCTCGGCGGCGCTGAGCAACCCACCGAAGGGCATCCGATCCCCCGCGATCCTCGGGTCGCCCGCGAGCTTCATGTAGAGGTAGGAATCCTCCGCATGGCCGGGCGCTACGCGTTTGAATCCGGACAGCTCGACCGAGTCGACGCCGACCGTGTGCGCGTAGGTTTTTCCCGCGGACAGATCCATCCCCTGCTCCGGCGCGGGCGCGCCGTGGCAGCCCAGTAACGCGCAACTCGGCGTAAAGATCGAGGTTTGCAGCGACGTCAACGTGGGAGCGTCGGTCGGGGGCGGCCCTCCTCCGATGTCGATCACCCCATCGCCACCGCAGGAAGCGGCGGAGAGCACGAGACCCAAGCTGAGCACGAGTTGCGTGCTCATGGCGCGCCCGCGCCGGCGGCTCCGGTTCGTGGATGACGACGCACCCACGCGATGTAGGCGCCGAGCGCGCGCAGGTCGCCGTCCGAGATGCGGTCGCCGTAGGCGGGCATGGAGATCGTCTGCGTTTGCAAGAACCGCCGCGCGGCCGGATTTTCGCGGAAACGATCGCTGGCGCCATTGCGCACCCACTGGCGGAGCTCCTCGTCGTTCCGCACCACGTCGGCGAAATCCGGGCCGTCCCAGGGAGGGATGTACCCCGTGAACGAACCGGGATTCATGACGAGGCCGCGTCCTTCCGGTCCGTGGCATCCGAAGCAGCCGAACCGGTAGGCCACCTCATGCCCTGCCGCAGCCGCCTCGTCGGCAATCGGCCCGAAATGGGAGGCCGCAAGAACGTAGGCGACCAAATCGTCGATTTCATGCACGCCGAGGCGCTCTTCGTACGCCGGCATCTTGATCAGCGCGCCTGGGTCGGCCTCGCGGTGCGAGGGTCGTCCCTTGACGATCCACGAGCGGACGTCCCGCTCGTCCCGGTTCCACATCATCCACGTGCCGCCGGTCCAGCCGGGCACTTCGCCTCCCTTGGCGCCCGGATTGGGAATCGGCTGGCCGCCGCCGGAGCCGTGACAACCGAAGCACCCCATCCTCTCCGCGATCACGCGCCCCCGTTGGACCGGCGTGTCGAGCGCCGCGCGCTGCCACCCGCGTCGCGACGCCACGAAGATTCCGAACGAGGCGAGCGCGGCCATGACGCCTAGTGTCGAGAAGACGATCACCGCGCGAGCTCCGCGGGTCACGAGGCGGGGGCGGCCTTCACCGAGCGCAACAACAGGATTTTCGCGCCCCCCCGCTCGGCCCATGTGCCGGTGATCGTCACGCGACGGCCGGCGAACGGGCGCAGTTTGGCGTTTGGCGTTTCCATGTCATCGACCGACGCGATCCAGACGACCGCGCCCGTGCCGTCTTCGACGAGAGCCAAGGGGATCCCGGCGTCTCCGCACTTCTGCGCGCAGGCGCGATGGGACTCTCCGCGCGCGCCGGACTTGATGTAGCAGGCGGAATCGACGACCTCGCCGGTGACGGTGACCGCGGGGGCATCGTCCGCCCTCACCGGCGCGCACAGCACGATGGCTGCAGCGATACACACCCTGATCGAGTTTTGCATCGTGGCTCCCGAAAACCGTCGTTATGGTTCGTTCGATTGCTTATTGCGGACGAGATAGTAACGCGTCGTCGGGTCCGCCAGATCGCCGGCAACGTCGGTGAACGTCGTGCCGAGAACACCGCCGTCCGGGTCCATGGTGAGAGTCGACGCCGTCGGGAACCCGGGGTCGCCCCCGCTCTGCCGCTCGACCTTGTAGCTGAAGTCCCCGAGCACGCCACCCCCGCTCCAGGTGAGCTTCACGGAATTCGTGCCGAGATCCTTGTCGAGCATCAGTTGGATCGGCGTGGTGACTTGAAGAGTTCCGTCCATCGACGCGTGGAAGCGGCAATGGAACGGGGGTACGCTCATCGGAGGAAACAAGACAGGGTCGTAGTAGCACGTCCGCGCCGCGCCGCTTGCGACATTGGCGGTGTCCCATTCGCACCCCGGTGAGGGCAGCGTGTTGCAGGCCAAAGTCGCGGTGCAGGTGTCTCCGGTCCCGCTGTGCGTCACGCTCATCGACCTCCAGATGATGCAGTCTCCCGGCTCGATCTTCGGATTCGTCGGGGTGAAGACGAGGCCGGCGCTCCCCATCAAGACCGTCGGCGTCCGGGGCGCGGCGCGGTTCGCGCATTGGACCGGTGTTCCGCTCAACGAGCAGTTGGACGTTAGACATTCGTTCACGGCGAACGCCGGAGCGAAGGCGCCAATCGCCGTCGCCGCTACGGCGAGGAGATCAGCAGTTCGAGTGCGCATGAACGACATCAGATGGCTCCTTCACCGTGGGACAGAGCTTCCGCGTCCTTAGATACATCGGCGGCCTCACCGCCACCGTTCCGGCCGGGACGGTTCTCCTCGATCGGGCGCGACCGTCCCCGCCCGGAGTCAGCGCTCGAACATTACGGCGGCAGGAACGATCCGGCAACGGGATCGTGGAACAGGCAGCGCCTCGATGGCGATTTCGCGGTCTTCCGCGAGGACCTCCGGCTTCGTCGTGGTCGCGTAGACGATCGGCGAGGGCGCATTCGACGCCAGAGCATCGATGAAGGCCTCCGCCCCTTCGGGGTCGGCGATGACGGCGACCTTCAGGCTCTCCGGAAGGAGGTGGAGCCTGATCGCGCGATTGACGTCGTCCGCCGTCATGCCGGGAAGCCGATCGGCCAGCTCGTCGACCAGGGACTTCCCGGCGTAGAACGCGCCGTCCATCGCAAAGCCGAGACGGCGCGAGGGCGTCTGGGTCCAGAGCTTGCTGTAGTTCAGCAGGAACGCGCGCGTCTCCTCGAACGCCTCTGGCGTCAGCCCGTCACGGACCAGGCGCCGCAGCTCGCGAACCGCCAGCCGGATCGCGAAGTGCGCGTGCTCCGCCGCTACGGGTCGAATCCAGATCGTGAACGCCTGCCGGCGCCGCGGCACGTTCGGCAGCGCAAACGTCGAGGCGCCGTCTTGCGCGAAATTCTCGACGTAGCTGTAGTTGCCGTAATTCAGACCGCGGTCTACGCGCATCTTCGTCATGAGCGCGCCGCCAAACGTCCTGTGCTCGCCGAAGTACGAGTTGGCGAGAAACAGCGGGAAGAAATCGTCGTCGGCGCGCGTGACGGCCAGGGGGTGCCCGAGCGAGATCGCCCAGGCGCGCGCCGGCTTGGTCACGACGAGCACCTCGAAGCCGTCGGGCCGCGCGGGAGCCGGAAGCTCGGCGCGCGCCGTTCCCCCTTCGGGGAGCGCGCGGAGATCGCCGGCGACGCGCTCGACGAAGCCGTCGGGCAAGCACCCGGCAAGGCCCAGGGTCAGGTCGTGGCGCGTGAATCTCGTCGCGTGGAACGCGGCGGCGTCCTCCCGCTCCAGCGCGTGAATCCCGTGCACCGTCCCTTCCACCGGGCGGCCGTAGGGATGCCCGGCGTACAGGATCGAGGTCAGAGACTCCATGCCGAACCCCTCGTCGTCGACGGCGCGTAACCCCGAGACGAGGTTGTTGTGCTGGTCGGCCTTCAGACGCTCGAAGTCCTTCGCGTCGAATCGCGGCTCGAGCACGACCTGGCGGATGAGCTCGTAGTACCGATCGAGATGGTCGCGATGCACCGTGCCCGCCACGACCGTCACCTCGCGGTCGACGTGCACGCCGATCCCTGCCGCCATCGGGTAGAGGGCGTCCAAGAGCTGTTCGTAGGTCAGCGTCCGGGTGCCCCCTTCGGCGAGCAGGGCCCCGGTGAGCGCGGCGAGCCCTTCCTTGCCGGGCGGATCGTCGACACTGCCGGTTGCGAACAGGAAGCGCATCGACACGAATGGCGTTCCCTGCGATGGGAGGAGGACCGTCTTCACGCGCGATCCCCGGCGACGCCCGGAGCGAGCGTGACCACGGTGCGGTTCGCGGGACGGAAGACGGCTGCGGCGACCCGGGATACGTCATCCGCCTCGACCCGGTGGAGCGTCGCGAACGACCTGTCGATCGCGGAAGTCGTCCCGGTGAGCTGCACGAAGTGACACACCGTGGAGGCGACCTGATCGGGAGTCACGAGCCCCGAGAGAAAGCCGTAGCGAACCCGCGACGTGACCTGGGCGAGCCGCGCGGAGGTCAGCTCCGTCGATCCCGCCTGGCCGAGCGTGCGCTCGATCGCCGCGCGCACGTCGGCGACGCGTCCGGCCTCCTTGACGCGAGCCAGGACGAGGAAGAAGCCCGGGTCGCGCCGGTCCTCGGCGCCGGCCGACAGCCAGTCGACCCATTGGCGGTCGAGCACCAAGTCCTTGTGAAGCGGGCTCGTCGGCGCGAAGTACGCCTGCGCAAGGACGTCGAGAGCTCGCCCGTCGAGCCCGTCCGGATCGAACGCCGGGGCATGGAAGGCCATCGCCAGAAGCGGAAGCGTCGGCGACGCCCACGGGATGCGCGCGACGCGCTCGCCGGCTTGTTCGGGCTCGACCGGTGTCGTGAGAGGTTCGGCCCCCGGACGCCACGCTCCGTAGTAGCGACGCGCCAGCTCGAACACCTTCTGAGGGACGACGTCTCCGGCCACGACGAGCACGGCGTTGTCGGATCGGTACCATCGTTCGAAGAAGGTCAGGCTGTGGTCGTACTGGTTGGGCATATCCTCGATGTCCTTGAGGAACCCCATCGTCGTGTGCTTGTACGTGTGGGCCGTGTACGCAGTGTCGTGGAGCTTCTCGAACAGCGCGTTGAACGGGATCGAAGCGTTCTTGTTGTACTCGCCGAGAACCGCGCCCGCCTCCTTCTGGAACGCCTCGAGGCCGTACTCCAGGTTCATGAATCGATCGGCCTCGAGGTCCATGACGATTTCCAGGGCCGAGGACGCGGCGACGACGTGATAGCAGGTCCAGTCGTCGGTCGTGAAGGCGTTCCCGTCCGCGCCGAGCCGCTTGAGCACGTCGTTGTAACGCTCTGGCGTGTACCGCGCCGTACCGCGGAACATCATGTGCTCGAAGAAGTGAGCGAATCCGGAACGGCCCGGCTCGATCTCGTTGCGGGAGCCGGTGCGCACGGCGACGTAGTGCGCCGCGATACCCGGTGTGTCGAGGGGGACTGCGACCACCGAAAGTCCGTTGTCGAGAACGGTCTCGACTACGGGATACGGAAACGTCGCGGGGGGAGCCGCTTGCGGCATCAATGCTTGCGCGGGGCCAGGATCATGCTCATGTCGCGATTGATGATCTCGCCGTAGGCGGACTCGACGATCGCGAGATCGCCGAGAATCTCGATCACGCGATCGAGCACCCTCCGGCCGTTCTCCGGCCGCCTCAGGTCGCGGCCACGAAACATGATCGTCACGCGGACCTTGTCCCCTTCGGCGAGGAACCGCTTGGCGTGGGTGAGCTTCGTCTCGAGATCGTGCTCTCCGATGGCGGGGCGCAGCTTCAGCTGCTTGACCATGATGCGCGTTTCGTTCTTGCGTGCGTCGCGCACTTTCTTCGCCGCTTCGAACCGGTGCTTTCCGTAGTCCATGATGCGGACCACGATCGGGCGGGCGTCCGGAGCGACCTCGACGAGGTCGAGCCCCGATTCTTCCGCGATTCGCCGGGCTTCTTCGATGGGAACGACGCCGACCTGCTCT
>CAZUGP010000103.1:0-8704 GCA_964619965.1 uncultured Acidobacteriota bacterium | reverse complement strand
CTTGCGGCGAACTCTCCCAATTACTTCGACCTCGAAGATCCTGCGAGCCTCGCGCGACTGGACGAGCCGATGACCGCGCTGCGCGAGCTGAAGGATCTCATCGTTATCGACGAAGTGCAGCGGCGGCCCGAGCTGTTTCCCGTACTGCGGGTACTGGTGGATCGTGTGCCGCTGCCGGCCCGGTTCTTGATCCTCGGCAGTGCCTCGCCGACCCTGCTGCGTCAGTCCTCGGAATCGCTCGCGGGCCGCATAGCCATCATTCAGATGAGCGGCTTCAGCCTGGAAGAGGTGGGCGTGGCCGCCCACCTGAGACACTGGCTGCGCGGGGGCTTCCCGTTGTCCTACTTGGCGGAAGACGACTCTCGCAGCTCGCTCTGGAGAGCGGATTTCATCCGCACCTTTCTCGAACGGGACCTGGGGCAGATGGGCTTCTCCACACCCTCCTCCACGATGCTGCGTTTCTGGACTATGGCCGCGCACTATCACGGACAGATTTGGAGTCATGCGGCGATCGCCGGCGCGATGAACATCGGCGAGAAGTCCGTTCGGCGTTACCTGGACGTCCTGACCGACCTGTACATGCTGCGCCAGCTCCGGCCGTGGCACGCCAATCTCAAGAAGAGGCAGGTGAAGTCGCCCAAGGTGTATTTCCGCGACACGGGCTTGCTGCACTACCTCCTCGGAGTACGCACTGAGAAAGAGCTGTGGACCCATCCCAAGTACGGGACGTCCTGGGAAGGGTACGTGATCGAAGAATCGCTCAAGGCCGTGGCGCCGGAAGAGGCCTTTTTCTGGGCCACGCACCAGGGGGCGGAGATCGACCTGGTCCTGATCAAGGACGGGCGCATGCTCGGTGTGGAATGCAAACGGGTCGATGCACCCCGTCTGACACCTTCGATGCGCATTGCCCTGGACGATCTGAAGCTCGAGCGGATCGCGGTCGTTTACCCGGGCGCGAAGCGCTTCCCTCTGGCAGAGCGGGTTGAGGCCGTGCCGCTCGATGCTCTCGTCGAGGGGATGAAGGGGCTCTTCCCGGAGTAGCGAACTCTACGCAAACTCTACGCACCGGCATGGAAGCCATGGACGCCGGCGGAAGCGGTGGACAAGAAGTTGGGCGCCGTTTCTGAGAACCCTCGAGACGGCGCCCCAGAAAGTTAAGCTCATAATCCGCTGGTCCCTGGTTCGGGTCCAGGTGGCGGCACCAAGCGCAACTCAACTAGCCTCAGCCGCCGTTGGCCCCACCCTCGACGCCCTCGCAAGGAGAGTCGAAGGGACCGGTCCGCTTGCTCGGTTCCCGAGGGACTAACATGAAACCCATCAGCATCCTGCAGGTTGTCATCGGAAGGAGGACTGCCGTGTCGAGATTCCGCCATCTTCTCAGTGCCCTGAGCTTGTCGCGGTTCGGTCTTGTCGTCGGCGTGGCCTGTTGGTGCGCAACAGTCGCTGCCGAACGAGCATCGGTGAAGCAGGACGCGGGCTTCCGCGACACCTTCGAAGTCCAGAAGGCCAAACTGACCGACAAGGGCGAGGGCGCCTATTTCATTCTCGAGCCCGGCTATAAGTTGATCCTCGAGGACGACAAGGACACCCTGGCGATCACGGTTCTCGACGAGACAAAGCTGGTCGACGGAGTCAAGTGCCGCATCGTTGAAGAGCGTGAGACCAAGGGTGGGAGGCTCGAGGAGGTTTCCCGAAATTACTTCGCCATCGACGAGGACAAAGGCGACGCCTACTACTTCGGCGAAGACGTGGACATGTACAACAAGGACGGCAAGGTGAACGGCCACCAAGGCAGCTGGCTCGCCGGTGTCGACGGTGCCCGGTTCGGGTTGCTGCTTCCCGGCCAGCCCGAAGTCGGGGCCCGGTACTACCAAGAAGTGGCGCCCGAGGTTGCGATGGACCGGGCCGAGGTCGTGAGCATCACGGAGGAGGTCAGTGTGCCCGCAGGGAAGTTCACCAACTGCCTCAAGACGAGAGAATCCAGTGGCTTGGAGAGCGGCGTGGAGGAAAAGCTGTACGCCCCGGGCGTGGGGCTGCTCAGAGACGGCGGCTTCAGGCTGGCCAGGATCGAGAAGCCGAAAGTGAAGCTGCCCTCTCGGTCAAGGACTACGAGGTCCTCAGGGGCGACAACCCGAAGAGATCGGAGCTCGTAAGCCTCGATGGCTCCTTCAAGGTCGGCCGCGACGGCGGTAAGCCGGGTATCATCGCCTTGGCGTCGCGCAAGGTGACGGAAATCCTACCTACGACGTACTCCTACGGTCACGACCGCGTGCTCGACGAGCATGTTCCCAGAGCGCTGGCGGAACGCTTCTGCGCCGGCGGCCCATTCAAGACTCGTTGGATGATTTTGGCAGCATCTGTGTCATCGTCACCGGATGATCACCGCCGGAACGTCCCTCCTTCACTACCGCGTCGCCGAGAAACTTGGCGAGGGCGGGATGGGCGCCGTTTGGAAGGCGACCGATGCCACGCTCGGTCGCGACGTGGCGATCAAGGTGCTCACCGAAGCGTTCGCGTCGGACCCCGAGCGGTTAGCGCGATTCGAGCGCGAGGCGAAGGTGCTGGCGTCGCTCAACCACCCGAACATCGCGGCGATTTACGGCTTCCATGAGGCGAGCGGCGCGCGCTTCCTCGCGATGGAGCTGGTCCCGGGCGAGGAGCTCGGCCAACGCATCTCGCGCGGACCGATTCCGGTAGACGACGCGCGCCAGGTGGCGTTGAAGATCGCCGAAGCGCTGGAGTACGCGCACGAGCGTGGGATCGTCCACCGCGATCTCAAGCCCGCGAATATCAAGATCACCCCCGACGGCACGGTGAAGGTCCTCGATTTCGGTCTGGCCAAGGCGGTCATTGGCGACTCGTCGGCCTCGGGCCCGACGTCAACACCGACGATCTTCCCCACGATGACGACCGCCGGGACCGCGATCGGCATGATCTTGGGCACCGCTGCGTACATGAGCCCCGAGCAGGCGCGCGGCAAGCCGGTCGACAAGCGCGCGGACATCTGGGCCTTCGGCGTCGTGCTGTTCGAGATGATTACCGGCCGGAGACTCTTCGAAGGGGAGACGGTCTCCGACACGCTCGCCGCGGTGCTCACCCGTTCGATCGATCTGGACGCGCTGCCGCGCTCGGTGCCCGCGCGTTTGCGGCGTCTGCTCGCGCGCTGCCTCGAACGCGATCCGAAGACCCGTCTGCGCGACATCGGCGAGGCTCGGATTGCGCTCGAGTCGCCTGCCTCGATCGAAGCCGAAACCGTCGTCGCGGTCGCCCAGACCACACGGCCCGCGTGGATGCTGGCGGTCGCGGCTATCGCGCTCCTCGCAGCCGGAGCGGCCGGCACCTTCGCGGTGCTCCACACGAGCGGACCGGCGCCGGCATCTCCGGTCACCTTCTCGCAGAAATCGTTTCGCCGGCAGGCGATCTTCAATGCGCGCTTCGCCCCCGACGGCCGAACGATCGTCTACAGCGGGGCGAACGATGGGACGAAGCCGGAAGTCTTCATCATCCGGCCGGAGTATCAAGAGGCGGTTCCGCTGGGGATCGCCGCGAGCCACCTGCTCGCGGTCTCGTCGAAGAACGAGCTTGCGATTCTCACGAAGGCGCGCTGGCTGCACCACCGCGTCTTCCAAGGGACGCTGGCTCGCGTTCCGCTCGGGGGCGGCGCGCCGCGCGAGCTGCTCGAAAACGTCCGAGAGGCCGATTGGTCGCCGGATGGATCGCAGCTTGCGATCATCCGCGAGGCGCAGGGCAAGGATCGGCTCGAGTACCCCATCGGGAAGGTGCTGTACGAAGTGCCGGGCTATCTCAGCGACCTTCGTATTTCGCCTGACGGGAAGAAGCTCGCGTTCATGGAGCACCCCTGGCGCGGCGACGATCGCGGCGGGGTCTCGGTCATCGATCTCGCAGGTGGTCGCGTCGTCCTCGCGGAGGGATTCGGGGCCGAGGAAGGGCTCGCCTGGATCCCCGGGGGCAAGGAGCTCTTGATCTCAGCCTGGATGGAGGGCGAGTCGGTCTATCAGATCGGAGCTGTCGACCTCGCAGGCAACGTCCGACACCCTCTCATCGTCCCCGAGGGGTTCACACCCCAGGACGTTGCGGCCGGTGGTGCGTGGCTGGCGACCAGCGATGACACGCCGACACGTGTCATGGGCCGCGCGCCCGGCGCCGCCGAAGAACGGGATCTGTCCTGGCTCGATACCTCAGGATCGCCGGTGATCTCGACAGACGGGGGAACCATCGCCTTGAGCGATTGGGGTCGGAGCGCCGGCTCGAACTACGCCGTAGTCCTGCGCAAGATGGACGGAACGCCCGCTCTGAGTCTGGGCGAGGGAGCCGCCCTGGAGTTGTCTCCCGACGGCAAGTGGGTTCTCGTCAACGTGCCGAGCACACCGGCCCGCTTGATGCTCTATCCCACCGGAGTGGGAGAGCCGCGCCGCATCGACGCCGGAGAGCTCGAAGCCTACAGCGACGGTCACTGGTTTGCCGACGGGAAGTCGCTCTTTGTGTGCGGCAATGCCGCAGGCCAAGCGCCGCGCTGCTACGTCCGCTCGCTCGATTCCCCCGGGATTCGCCCCGCGACGCCCGAGGGTGTGGACCAGGGCGTCGTCTCTCCCGACGGAAAGAGCGCCCTCGTTCGCCGCGTGACCGGCGAATTTCTCTTGTGCCCCTTGGACGGCGGCGCGCCACGGCCGCTCCCGTTCCTGGCCGCCGGTGATCGATTGGTCCGCTTCAGCCCCGACGGAGAGAGGCTCTGGGTGCTTCACGGCAACCGCGTCGAAAGCGTCGATTTGGTGAGTGGACGCCGCGAGCCGATCCTGGAGATCGCCGCGTTGGGAGGCGCAGGCATGACCAATGTGACCAGTATCTCGCTGGCGAACGATCCGCGCGCGTACGCCTACACCGCCTCGGACTACTCGTCGCTCCTGTTCCAGATCGAGGGTGTGAAGTGATGCTTCGGATGTCGGGCCTCGGCGAAAGGCAGCTTAGCGTGGAAGCAAAGCGTGGGCATGCAAGACAACGTGCGACGCCGGACTGAGCTCAGGAATTCGCTTGGCCGGCGGGACGGACCCTGCCATTGTTCTTCGCCATGCAACTTGAAGCAGGCGCGAGGCTCGGTCCCTACGAAATCGTCGGTCCCATCGGGGCCGGAGGGATGGGAGAGGTCTACCGGGCGAAGGACACGCGATTGGGACGAGAGGTCGCGATCAAGGTTCTCCCGTCGCACCTGTCGGACAACCCGGAGCTCAAGACACGGTTCGAGCGTGAGGCGAAAGCGATCTCCCAGCTGACGCATCCTCACATCTGCACGCTCTACGACGTCGGCTCCGAAAACGGCACCGACTTTCTCGTCATGGAATTGGTCGAAGGACAATCGCTCGCGGACCTTCTCGCGAAGGGCGCCCTCCCGACCGAGCAAGTCCTGAAGTTCGGCATCGAGATCGCCGACGCTCTCGACCGGGCGCACCGCGCCGGAATCGTCCACCGCGATCTCAAACCCGGCAACGTCATGGTGACAAAGTCGGGCGTCAAACTGCTCGACTTCGGGCTTGCCATGATGGCTGCGGCCAAAGAAGCAGACTCCGATCAAACGTCCCTTCCCACGAGGTTCGCTCCTTCTCAACCACTAACCGAGAAGGGCACCGTCATGGGGACATTTCAGTACATGTCCCCCGAGCAGCTCGAAGGAAAGCAGGCCGACGCCCGAACGGACATCTTCTCCCTTGGATGCGTCCTTTACGAGATGGCGACGGGAACGAAGGCGTTCACGGGGACGAGCCAGGCCTCGTTGATCTCCGCGATCCTGCGGGATCACCCCCGGCCCATCTCCGAGCTCACCCCTCTGGCGCCCCCCGCGCTCGAACGGCTCATCGCGACCTGCCTGACGAAAGACCCCGAGGATCGGCGGCAGAACGCGCGCGACGTGAAGAACGAGCTGTCCTGGATTGCCCAGGCCGGATCGCAGGCCGGAGCGCCGGCCGTCGTCGTCGCTCACCGAAAAAGTAGCGCGCGCCTCGTTAGCGGCATCGCTGCGGCCATGACGCTGTCGGCGGCCGTGTTTGGCTTCCTTCTTTTCAAGGCGACATCGCGGGCAAGAGAGCAAGCCGAAACGGTCACGCGGGCGCAGCTGCTCCCGCCGAAGGGTGAGCTGCTGTCTCTGAATCAGCTGCGAGCCTTCGCCATTTCGCCGGACGGTAGGCGCCTCGTCTACAGCGCTCAGAAAGGGGTGACTTCAGAGCTGAGGCAGCGCTCCCTGGACTCTCCGGATTCGACCGTAATCCCCGGAACCGAGGGTGGCGCCAATCCATTCTTCTCTCCCGACGGGAAATGGATCGCGTTCGTCGCGGGACCCAAACTCAAGAAAGTGGCGCTCGCCGGCGGAACGCCCGTGACCCTTTGCGATGCGCCGTGGTTTCGCGGTGGCTTCTGGGGGAGCGACGGATCGATCTACGTCGTCCCGAGCGTCTACGTGCCGATCTCGAAGATACCGGCCGACGGTGGAGCGCTTCAGCCGGTGATCAAGATTCGAACCCAAGAGGGTGAACTGCAGCACCGCTGGCCGGACGTTCTTCCCGGCGGCAAGGTCATCGTCTATGCGGTCGGCTCGGGTGCCGATTGGGACGAAGCGACGATCGTGGCCGAGCGCCTCGACACCGGTGAGCGCAAGGTCCTCGTCAGGGGCGGGACGTTTCCGCGATACCTGCCAAGCGGTCATCTGGTCTACGCCCGCGCCGGGGCTCTCTACGCGGTCTCTTTTGACGCTTCGTCGTTGAAGGTCGAGGGGTCTCCGGTAGAAGTCGTGCGGAATGTCCTGCTCGTCGGGAACGGGCTCGCGCAAATGGATGTGTCCCAGACCGGAACTCTGATAACGGCTCCTTCCGACAGTGCCGTCGGCAACCTGACGCTCACGTGGATCGATCGCGAGGGGCGGGGTGAGCCGCTCAAGGTGCCCCAACAAGCATATTTCTTCGTCGCGCTCTCGCCCGACGAAACGCGGGTTGTGGCGAACTTCGGTAACTCGATCGCGGTGCTCGACCTCGCGAGATCCTCGCTGGCGAAGCTCACGCTTCCCGCGCGCGCCCAATACCCGGCGTGGTCGCGCGACGGGCGTCGGATCTACTTTGGCTACGAGAAGGCGAAGTACTACCAAATCCACTCGAAGGCCGCCGACGACAGCGGCGAAGCACAGCTCGAATTCCCCTCGGACTGCGAGGAGGATCCGTTCGAGATTTCCAGCGATGGCTCCTCATTGCTCTATATCCGGACGCTCGCCGACGGTGCCATCGCGTTGTGCGTCCGTCGCATGGGCCACGGCACCTCCACGGACGCACCGAAGGTTCTGTTGACGTCGCTCTTTCTCAATGGGAACGCCGCGTTCTCGCCCGATGGCCGGTGGGTCGTCTATCAGTCCGTCGAGTCCGGGCGTCCCGAGATCTACGTCCGCCCGTCGTCGGGAGAAGACAGAAAGTGGCCGGTCTCCACCCAGGGGGGGACGTCTCCGTTTTGGTCGCCCGTCGGGAACGAGATCTTCTATCTGTCCGGAATGAAGTTTGTCGCGGTGCCGGTCCGTGCAACCGGGGACGAGTTCGTCGTCGGGGATCCCAAGGTTCTCTTCGAGAACCATGAGGTCTTCACCTTCGCTGCCGCAAAGGACGGCAAACGGTTCATCGCAGCGGAGAATCCGAACCCCGGGGCACAACCGAGGCTCGACATCGTTTTGAATTGGTTCGCCGAAGTGCGTCGCAAGGTTCAGGAGGCGAAAGGGCAATGAGCCCGATCGCCAGCACCGAAAGATCCCGAGATTTCAGTCGTTTCTCATGATCGCCAGCAGCGCCTCGCCATACCGTTCCAGCTTCGTCGCGCCAATGCCGGAGATACCGCGCAGGTCGTCCAGCGTCCGTGGCTGGGTAGCGGCAACCGCTTCCAGGGTGCTGTCGTGAAAGACGACATAGGCGGGAACGCCGTGCTCACGCGCCGTGGCGGATCGCCATGTGCGCAGGGCATCCAGCAAGGGGCCTGAAACGGGGCTGGGCAACCCCGCGATGGCCGTTGCTTTCTTGCCGCGCTCCCGTTTGCGCGGCCGTTCGGCTTCTTCGCGCATCGAAACGGTGATCTCGCCTCGGAGCACGGCGCCCGCCGCATTCGTCAGCTTGAACGCGCCGTAGGCTTCGGCATCCGCTTCGAGGAAATCGAGCGCGACCAACTGTCGGAATACGGCGCGCCACTGCTTGTCCGAAAGATCGGCGCCGACGTTCCAGGTCTTCAGCTCATCGTGCCTCAGCCGCTGCACGCGCTCGGTCACGGTGCCTCGCAAGACGTCGATCAGATGCCCGGCGCCGAAGCGCTGGCCGGTGCGGTAGGCGCACGAGAGCGCCTTTTGCGCCGCTTCGGTGCCGTCCCACACTCGCGGCGGATTCAGGCAGTTGTCGCAGTTGCCGCACGGCGTGCTCGCTTCGCCGAAGTAGGCCAGAAGCCGTACGCGGCGACAGCCGGCCGCCTCCGCCAGGCCCACCAGCGCATCGAGCTTTCCGTAGGACACGCGTTTGAACGTCTCGTCGGCCTCCGATTCGGCGATCATGCGGCGCTGCTGCACGACATCGCCCAAGCCGTACGCCTTCCACGCGTCGGCGGGCAGGCCGTCGCGGCGCGCGCGGCCGGTTTCCTGATAATAGGCTTCGATGCTCTTGGGCAAATTCAGGTGGGCCAC
>CAZUGP010000102.1:0-21689 GCA_964619965.1 uncultured Acidobacteriota bacterium | reverse complement strand
CTCGGCTTCCGTTTCGATCGGGTCCGGTGCGGCCGCCTTGACCATCGCCGTCTTCGCGGCGGCGGGCATTGCGGGATCGGTCCCGCCGGGCGCCTCGGCGTGCGACACGCTCCCGATCTCGCGCGTGGTCTTGCACTCGGGATAGCCGGAGCAAGCCAGGAACTGCCCGAAGCGCCCCCACTTCAGGACCATCGGCTTCCCGCACTTGTCGCAGACCTGATCGGTCGGGATCGCCTCGCGCTTCACGTCGCGCATCTCGGTCTTGGCCCGGGCGAGATCGACTTCGAACTTTTTCTGGAATTCGCGCAGCGCGTCGACCCAATTCAGGCGGCCTTCTTCGATCTCGTCGAGCTCTTCTTCCATCCGCGCCGTGTAGCCGACCTCGACGATGTCGCCGAATGAGGCGACGATAAGGTCGTTGACCAGCAGGCCGAGCTCCGTCGGGAAGAAGCGACCCTTGTCCTTCTCGGCGTAGTTGCGGTCCATGATCGTCGCGATGATCGCGGCGTAGGTCGAAGGACGGCCGATGCCGTTGTCCTCGAGCTCCTTGACGAGCGTCGCTTCGGAGAAGCGCGGTGGCGGCGACGTGAAGTGCTGCCGGGGGAGGAGCGATCTGAGGTCGAGGGGCTGCCCTTCCTTCAGCCGCGGCAGGCGGCGATCTTCTTCGTCGTCGGCTTCGACGTCGACGGGGCGCGCGTCGTCGGCCGGCGCATCCTCGTCCTTACCTTCGTGGTAGACGGCGAGCCAACCGGGAAACTTCAAGATCGATCCGGTCGCCCGGAAGGTGAAAGCCCCGGCTTCGATGTCGGCGCGCGTGGTGTCGAAGAGCGCGGTTTCCATCTGCGAGGCCACGAAACGGTTCCAGATGAGCTGGTAGAGCCGGAACTCGTCCCGGCCCAGGAAAGCTTGCACGCTGTCGGGGGCGAATTCGAGCAGGGTGGGGCGGATCGCTTCGTGCGCTTCCTGCGCGGCCTTGCCGACCTTGAACCGGCGCGCCTCTTTCGGAAGAGAGTCCTTGCCGTAGGTGTCCACGATGTAGGCGCGCACCGCATCGAGCGCCTCGTCGGACGTTCGCGTCGAATCGGTACGCATGTACGTGATCAAGCCGACGGTGCCCGCCTCCCCGAGCTCGCGCCCCTCGTACAGACCTTGCGCCAGGCGCATCGTCTTGGCGACGGGGAACCCGAGCTGCCGCGCCGCGTCCTGCTGCAGCTTGGAGGTGATGAACGGCGGCGGTGGGTTCTTCTTCTTTTCTTGCGACTGGACCTTGGCGACCGAAAACGGCACGGCGTCGGGGCGGTTGGGCTTGACCTCGAGGATCAACGATGTCGAATCCTCGCCGGCCGGCTTGTCGGCGGCGACGTCCCAGCCCAGCTCGTCCAAAGCGCGCGTCATCTCGTCCCGCGAGACGACCTCGATCTTTTTCCCGTTCTTCGCGAAGAGCTTCGCCCCGAATTGCGGCGACTCGCCGCCCCACAGCTGCGCGGTGAGCGACCAGTACTCTCTCGGTACGAACGCTTTGACCTCGCGCTCGCGCTCGACGATGATCCGGAGCGCGACGCTCTGGACGCGTCCCGCCGAGAGGCCCCGGCGCACCTTGTCCCAGAGCAACGGGCTGATCTTGTAGCCGACGAAGCGGTCGAGGATGCGGCGCGCTTGCTGCGCGTCGACCTTGTGGGCGTTGATCTCGAGGGGGTGCTCGAACGCCGCGAGGATCGCCTTCTTCGTGATCTCGTTGAAGAGCACGCGGCGGAAGACGACGTCGGTATCCTTCGACAACTCTTCCTTGAGGTGCCAGCAGATGGCCTCTCCCTCGCGGTCGGGGTCGGCGGCAAGGAAGATCGCGTCCGCTTCCTTCGCGGCCTTGCGGAGCTCGGCCAGCGTTTTTTTCTTTTCGGGGAGCGCCGTGTACGTCGGGGTGAAGTCGCGCTCGTCGACGCCGAGCGTCTTTTTGGGAAGATCGCGTACGTGGCCCATCGAGGCTTTCACGACGAATCCCTTTCCCAAGAACTTGTTGATCGTCTTGGCCTTGGCTGGGGACTCGACGATGACGAGCGATCGTGCCATGCGTCCTTCCTTCAAAAGGGAACTCTACGACCCGTGGGCCCCGGTTCGAGGGCGGGCAACATAGTACCCACCCGCCATGGGATCAATACACCCACGGAGGGCGAGACCGAAGAGCGCCGTCTGAAGCCGGGCGATTCCGAAGGCGGCGACATCGGCCAGACTGTCGACGTGGACAGGCCGCGGATCGTCGAAAAGGGCCAGAACGGCGCTCTCGTCCGGGCTCAACCCCTGCAGGCGCCGGTCCGCCTGAACAGGGCTCGCCGGAGTGCGGGCGGGCGCTTCCCCGACCAGCGCGTTCAGATACATCGGCGACAGCTCGCAGAGGACGTCGTCGACCGTCTGGACCAGTTTCGCCCCCTGCTGGATCAGCCGGTGGCAGCCACGGGACTGCTCCGACGTCACCGGTCCGGGGACCGCCATCACCTCACGGCCCTGTTCCAGGGCGTGGCCGGCGGTGATGAGCGAGCCGGACTTGTCGGTGGCCTCGACGACGACCGTCCCCGCTGTGAGGGCGCTGATGAGCCGGTTGCGCCGCGGGAAGTTCTCGGCGAGCGGCGCCGTTTCGATCGGGAACTCGCTCACGATGGCTCCCGAAGCGGCGATCGCCTCGAAAAGCTCTTCGTTTTCCGGGGGGTAGGTGTGGGCGAAGCCGCATCCGAGCACGGCGACCGTGCGCCCTCCCGCTTCGAGCGCTCCTCGATGGGCCCAGGTGTCGATTCCGCGCGCACCACCCGAGACGACCTCGACACCCAGCCGGGCCAGGTCCGCCGCGAGCCCCCTCGCGATCTGGCGCCCGTAGGCGGTCGCGCGTCGCGATCCCACCAACGCGAGCCGTACCCGTCCGTCGGGCAGCTCGCCCTTGACGTAAAGGACGACCGGAGCGTCCGGGAGGGCGGCGAGCATGGAGGGGTACTCCGCGTCTTCCCGCGTTAGGATGCTCAAGTCCATTCGAACGGCCGCATCCCATTCCGACTCGACCCGGCGCATCAGGGCCGGGCGCGCCGCAACGATCCCCTGGGCGGTCGCCGCGTCGATCCCGGGGAGCTCCCGCCACGCGGTCGCCGGCAGCCGGAACGCGACCTCACGGGGGTCGCCGTGGAGATCGAGGGCACGACGCGCGGTCAGCGGTCCAACCCCGGGAAGCAAGTGAATCGCGAGCCAAGCTGTCAGTCGCTCCGGTGGCACCGGGTCCGACCTCCGGAGGAGGCGCCAGGACTATCGGACAGTTTCTCTCGAAGGGCTACCAATCGCCGTATCTAAAGGGTTGCGTCTTTGCGACACGAGGCCACCTGTGGAGCTTGCGTTGATTTGTATCCTCATTGCCGGCGCGGGCGCCCCGCTTCCGGGCGCATCGCGGGGTGCCGATCCATGCGCCGACGCCGCAGCCGGGGTTTCGGCGCGTCCCGAAGACGGCGACGCGCGCAACCGCCTCGGCTGGTGCCGGTATCGTGCCGGGTCGTTCGCCGACGCGGCGCTGGCGTTCGACGAGCAGCTGACCCAGCGGCCGGGCGATGTCGACGCCTCCGTCGGGCTCGCCTATGCGCGGCTGCAGCTGGGCGACGTACCGGCGGCCCGGACTCTGTTCCGCACCGTCCTCGCGAGTCACTCCGGAAACGGCGATGCACGCCGGGGGCTCTCGCTCGCCGCGCTTCGAGCCCCCGGGGAGGAGCTCCGCTTCGAGGCGGACGCAAATCCGGCGAAGCCCCTGGACGTCCCGGCGCGGGCCCTCACCGATTTCCTCGAGGTTCGCGAGGCCGACGGATCCTATGTCGCGATCTTTGTGAAGGGCGTGAACCTTGGCGCGGCGCTTCCGGGAGAATACGCCACCGGGTTCCCGCGCGAGGTGTCGGTTTATCTCGATTGGCTGGACACGATCGCGAGCCTGGGCGCGAACGCGGTGCGCGTCTACACGCTTCTGCCGCCGGAGTTCTACCTGGCACTCGCCACGCACAACGCGCTCCCGGCGGCGAGGAAGCTGTGGCTCATTCAGGGGGTGTGGACCGAGCTTCCCGATGGCGACGACTTCTCGGATCCGGGCTATGTCGAGGAGTTCGAGCGCGACATCGCACGGGTGATCGACGCCGTCCACGGCGATCTCGTGGCGCCGCCACGTCCCGGGCACGCGTCGGGAATTTACACGACCGACGTCTCGGGCTCGCTTCTCGCCCTCATCGTCGGGCGCGAGTGGGAGCCCTTCGCCGTTTCCGCCTTCAACGCGAAACACGCCGACCTCGCCGCCTGGCGCGGTACGTACTTTTCTGTCGAAGGGGGTCACGCCATGGAAGCGTGGGTCGCACGGATGTGCGACTTCGCGGCGGGCTACGAGGCGAAGCGCTACCGGACGCTGCACCCGCTGACGTTCGCCAACTGGCCGACGCTCGATCCGTTGCGCCATGAGACCGAGTCGGGCCGCGCCGAAGAGGACGCCTGGAGGGCGAGGTACGGCATCCCGTTTCCCGAGACATTGCGCGAAAGACCCTGGGAGAATGACGCCGTGTCCCTCGATGCGACCAAGATCGCCGGGACGGCCGCGATGCCGGCCGGTTTTTTTGCCGTCTATCACATCTATCCGAATTACCCCGATTTCCTCAACCTCGAGACGCGGTACCAACCGTATCTTGCAGACTTGAAGCGTTACCACGGGCATCAACCGGTTCTGGTCGCCGAGTTCGGTATCTCAACGAGCCGCGGCATCGCGCACGTCCAGCCCGACGGGTGGAATCACGGCGGCCACGACGAGAGGCGCCAAGGGGAGTTGGTGTCTTCGATGCTGAACACGATTCACGAGCAGGGGTACGCCGGCGGCGTGATCTTCGAGTTCATGGACGAGTGGTTCAAGGGCACCTGGTCGACGGCGCCGCTGACGATCCCCGTCGAACGCCGCCGACTCTGGTTCAATGCCGAGAGCCCCGAACAGTCGTACGGCATCGTGGCGAATCGTCCTGCGGCGCCCGTGAGGGTCGACGGCGACGCGTCCGACTGGGCCTTCCTCAACGTGACGTCCGGAAAGGCGCCGCGCCGCGCGCACGGCTGGGCCGCATTGCGCGAGCTGCGCGTAACCTCGGATGAAGGGTACGTCTACATCGTGATCCGGACCGACGGCGGGCCCGCCGGCCCGGACTGGACGACGACATCGCTTCGGCTCGCGATCGACACCTACGACCCGACGCGGGGGGCCAGGCGGCTTCCGGAGCCGGCAGCTTCGACCATTGCGACGGGAGCCGAGTTTCTCGTCGACCTCCGGGGGCCCGGCGAGAGCGCGGTGACGGTCGTGGCGCCGTACGAGCCGTACGCGGCGATCGACGGCGGTCCCGTCGCCTCGCCGCGGACCGTCCGAGGAGGCGCCTCGCGATTCGTGCCGCTGATCTTCGAGTCCAACCGCGAGCGATTCGGCCGAGACGGCACGCGCTACTCCGCGATCAAGGTCGACCGCGGCGCGTTGCGTTACGGCTCGCTCGATCCCCAAGCCGATGACTTCGACACCCGCGCGGACGTCTCGGTCGGTGCGGCGCAAGGGACGATCGAGCTGCGCCTTCCGTGGACGCTGCTGAACGTCACCGATCCGTCGTCGCGCCGCGTTCTCCATCAGGAGACAGATCACGAGCCGCCGCTGGACACGGTCGCGACCGAGGGGTTCCGGATCTACGCATTCGCCGCCGACCCGTCTCACCCGAAGCGAGGCCCGCTCTCCAGACTCCCGGCCGCGAAGCTGACGGCGCCGCTTTACAGCTGGGCGCCGTGGGATGTGCCCAAATACCGAACGGAGCCGAAGGCCGGGGTGGCCCCGATCCGCGCGACCCTTCGTGCCCTTCCCGATCGCGTCTCATCCCCGGCCGGGGTGTCCGGAGATCGTCATGCGCCTTGACGGCATCCTCACGGCCGCTCTGGTCGCGGGGATCCTGCTCGCGTCGGCCCAGAAGCTCTACGCCGCCCCCGATCCGGCGGCTGCCGACGCGGCCTTCGATGCGGGCGACTCCGCCCGGGCGCTCGCCCTCTACGACGAGATTCTCTCCGCGAGCCCGGGCGACATCAACGCGCTGCTGCGCTCGGGAAAGCTCCTCTCATGGGACCGCAAGTACGACGATGCGCTCGCCCGCTACGACCGGGCGCTGGTCCGAGAGCCGGGAAACACGTCCGTGTTGCTGGAACGCGCCAAGGTCCTGCTTTGGAGCCAGCGGTACGACGAGGCGGTCCGCGCCTTCGATCGGGTCTTGGAGGCCGCCCCGAAGGAGCCTTGGGCGTTGTGCGGGAAGGCACAAGCGTATGCGTGGCGCGGGCGCGGCAAGGAGGCGCGGCCCTTCTACGATCGGGCGTTGGCGGCCGAGCCCGGGATGAAGGAGGCGCAGCTGGGGTTGGCCTACCTCGACCTGGAAGACGGCGACACCGGCGGGGCGTTGACTCGGGTGAACGCGTTGACGGCGCGTTTCCCCAACGACACCGAGGTCGCCGAGCTCCGCAAGCAGGCTCTTCGCGCGCGCGCGCCCTCCGTGCAGGTCGGCGTGGAGCGAGCGGACGATTCCGACGACAATTCGATGAACACGTACCGCGCCGAAGGCGGCCTCGCTCTTCCCGCGCGCCTGGACCTCAAGTTGGGCTACGCGCACAGCGACTTTCACGGGCCGACTCCGGCGAGCGCCGATGCGAACGGCAGCGCCGACACGCTCTACGGCACGTTGGGATGGCGGCCTCGGCGCGGCCAGCGCGGCGAGCTGCGGGTCGGAATGATGCGACTGACGGACTCCGCGAAAGCCGAACGCACGGTCGGCACGGGCGGCATCAGCTACGCCTTTCCGATGGCGGGATGGACGGGTCGCGCCGCGATCTCTCACGAACCGTTCCTCTACTCGCCGCTCATCCTCGACAACGCGATCGACATCACGTCGCTCACGTTTGGCGCGTCGGGTACGGCGTCGCCCCGGGCGCGGATCGAGACGAACGTCGGGTACGGCGACTTTTCCGACGGCAACGCCCGGCTCTCCGCCGACCTCGGTGGATGGTACGTGGCGCGTTCCGCGAGGCGTTCGCTGCTTGCCGGCGCCGTCGTGCGTTACCTCGACTACGCCGAGGACAATGACAACGGGTACTTCGATCCTTCGGATCTCGTCGCCGGACTCGCATCCGTGAGGTCTTTCGGATCGATCGGCGACTCCGCGTGGGAGTACGAGGTCGCCGTCGAGGCAGGCGCACAGTCGTACACGTTCGACGGCGCCAAGACGTCGGGCAAGGCGCTCTGGAACCTGTACGGTCTCGCCGTCCGACCGCTTCCCCACGGGCTGTCGCTTCAGATGTTCGCGGGGTTCGGCAATTCGAGCAACGCCTCGGGCCCCGGGTTCACGTCGCGCTTCGGCGGCGTGCGCCTGCGCTACACGATCGGGGGGTGAGGTGGGCGTCGCGAAGCGCATCCTGGTAGCCGAAGACGACCCGGTCACGCGCCGGTTCGTCGTTTCGCTCCTCGAAGAGCGCGGTTACGAGGTCCTCGTTGCGGAAGACGGCGAGCACGCCGTCGCGACCGCGATGAGCGCGAGACCGGATCTGATCGTGAGCGATCTCGTGATGCCCTACCGCGACGGCTACGAGGTACTTCGCGCCATCCGCAACGACGAGCTCCTGAAAGGCACTCCCGTGCTCATCCTCTCGATGCGCGATCGCGAGGAGGACATCGTCCGCGGCTTCGAGCAGGGAGCCGACGAGTACGTCGTGAAGCCGTTCAACGCGCGCGAATTCGTCTCCCGCGTTCGCAGACTTTTAGAGCCGAGGAGGGCGTGATGCAAGGCGTCCTCGTCGCCACGGTGCTCGCCATCGCCTCGCTGTTCTTGGCGTTGACGCTCCTGGTCGTGCTGGGGAAGGGTTGGCGCGAGGTTCGCGACGGCTCGCGCCGCGCGCGGCGTCGCGTGCTCGAGCCGCGCATCCTCAAGTACGCTCACGGCCGGGCCGCGTCGGTCCTAGGGGCGCTGGGCGGCGCGATCGCCGGGCGCGACCGCGTCGTCGTGGAGCTGATCCTGCTCGACCATGTATCCCGCGTCCGCGGCATCGAGCACGAGCGGCTCTGCCTCGCTCTGGACGAGCTGGGGTTCGTGGACCGGTTCCTCGCGGGACTGCACGGCGCGCGGTGGTGGCGGCGCGCGGAGGCTGCGGAGAATCTCGGACTCGCGGGAGCGAAACGCGCAACGGCCGAGCTCGCCTCAGCGCTCTTAGACGAGGTCCCCGAGGTGCGGCTTAGGGCCGCGAAGGCCCTCGGTCTCGTCGGAGGACGGGCGGCGGTGCTCCCGCTCGTCAACGCGCTGTCCGAGCCGAACCGCTGGTCGACGATCCGCATCGCCGACATCCTGACGAACATGGGAAGCGAGGTCGTCAACGAGCTGATCGACGCCTTCCCGAGCTTGAACGCGCATGCGAAGCTCGCGGCTCTCGACATCGTCGGGCGCATCCACGCGCTCTCCGCGGTGCCGTGGCTTTTGCGTCGCCTCGACGACCCAGAGGGCGACGTGCGCGCCCGCGCGGCGCACGCCCTAGGGGCGATCGGCGTTGTCGATGCCGCACCCATGCTGCGGAGGGCGCTAGGCGACGTCGAGTGGGCGGTGCGCGCGATGGCGGCTAAGGCGCTCGGCCGGATCTACGACCCCGAAGCCATCCCGGCGCTGTGCGCGGCGCTTCGCGACCGTGAGTGGTGGGTTCGTGCCAACTCTGCTGAGGCCCTGAAGTTCTCGGGGCCGATGGGCATCGAAGCGCTCGAAAGGATGCTGCTGGACGCGGACCTCTACGCCAAGCACCAGGCGTGCCTCATGCTTGAAGAAGCGGGGATCCTCGACCGTCGTGTCGCCCAGCTGGCCGCAAGCGGGGTCTTGCGCTCGGCCGCCCAATCGATCGTGTCGCGTTTCGTGCAAGCCGGGCACGTGAGCCGCCTGCGCGAGCTCGCGGCGACGCACACCCAGGCGATCGTGCGCGAGACTCTTGCGCACCTCCTGTCCGGCGAGACGATGGTGGAAGTGGCGCGATGAGCGTGGCAGCGGTCCTGCAGAGCCTCGTCGTCGGGTTCAACGTCTTCGTCCTCGGCTACTTCATCGCGCTCAACTCGATCTATCTCATCCTCTTCCTGATCTCGCTCGTCTACGTGCTCAAGTTCGTTCGCAGGACGTTTTTCTCCGACTACCGCCAGATCATGCAGTCCGACATGACCTGGCCGATCTCCGTCCTGATCCCGGCGCACGACGAGGAGAAGACGATCGTCGAGACCGTCCGATCGTTGCTGATGATCAACTACGGCGAATTCGAGATCATCGTGGTCAACGACGGCTCGACGGACAAAACGCTGACCGCGCTGATCGACGCCTACGAGCTCCGGAGGACCGACCGCCCGTACAAGCACGCGATCCCGACCACCCCGGTGCGCGCAGTGTACGGATCGCTGGTACACCCGAACATCACCGTGGTCGACAAGGAGCAAGGAGGCAAGTCGGACGCGTTGAACGTCGGCATCAACCTCGCGCGATACCCGTTGTTCTGCTCGATCGACGCCGATTCGATCATCGAGGACAACGCGCTGCTTCGCGTCGTGAAGCCGTTCATGGAAAAGCCGATCGAGACGGTCGCGGCGGGCGGAATCGTCCGCATCGTCAACGGTTGCGAGGTGAAGGACGGTCGTGTGACGCGCATCGCGCTGTCCGACCGTGCGCTGCCGATCCTGCAGGTCGTCGAGTATCTCTGCGCGTTTCTCACCGGGCGCGTCGGCTGGTCGAACCTCCAATCGCTCCTGATCATCTCGGGCGCCTTCGGAATCTACAAGAAAATGGAGGTCATCGAGATCGGCGGCTACACGCACGACACCGACACCGAGGACCTGGAGCTGGTCGTGCGCTTGCACGAGCACATGCGGCGGAAGAAGCAGCCCTACCGCGTGGTCTTCGTGCCCGATCCCGTGTGCTGGACCGAAGCGCCCGAGACTCTTTCCGTGCTCGCCCGCCAGCGGAACCGTTGGCACCGCGGCCTCCTGCAGACGCTCTGGGTTCACAAGCGGATGCTGTTCAACCCCAAGTACGGAAGCGTCGGCTTGTTCGCCTTCCCGTACTTCGCGATCTTCGAGCTGCTCGGTCCGTTCATCGAGACTCTGGGTTACGTGGCGGTCATCGTGTCGTACCTGGTCGGCATCCTCGACGTTCAGTTCTTCCTCATGTTCTTCGCCGTGGCGATTCTCTACGGGATGTTCCTCTCGATCGCCGCGATCTTGCTCGAGGAGATCTCCTTTCGACGCTATCCCGGCTGGATCGACCTGACGAAGCTGCTCGCCTATGGAGTCATCGAGAACTTCGGCTACCGGCAGGTCCTTTCCGCAATGAAGGTCAAGGCGTTCTGGGACACGATCCGCCGCCGGCGCGCCTGGGGTCACATGCCGCGCCGCGGGTTCCAAGCGAAAGGGACACTTCCCTCCTAACTTAAGGAACACCGCGCGCCCCTTCTTGTCGTACCATCGGGGGCGTGACGAGCAAGGTCGCCCTCAACATCTCCTCCGACGCCGTCAAAGCCAAGACGGGAAAGTCCTGGGCGCAGTGGTTCGCCCTTCTGGACAAGGCGCGCGCGCAGGCGATGAGCCACAAGGAGATCGTCGCCGTCCTTTCGAAAAAGCACGATGTCGGGCCCTGGTGGCGGCAGATGGTCGCCGTCGCGTACGAGCAGGGCAAGGGCCTGAGGGCCAAGCACGAAAAGCCGGACGGGTTCGAGATCAGCCGCAGCAAGACGATCAAGGCCGCGGTCGACGACGTGTACGAAGCCTGGGGTAACGCGCGCCGCCGCGCGCAGTGGCTGCCCGGGGCCAAGCTCACGATTCGCAAGGCGACCGAGAACAAGACCCTGCGCGTCACGTGGGGCGATGGATCGAACCTCGAGGTGCGCCTCGACCCGAAAGGCCAGGCTAAGACCCAGATCTCCGTGCAGCACGGCCGGCTCATGAGCTCACGCGCCGCGGTGAAGCAGAAGGCCTTCTGGGGCGAGGCTTTCGAACGCCTCGCGCAACTCCTCGAGTCGTAGTTGCTCGAGGCGGAGCGCCCCGCCGTTCGCTGGGCCTTCCTCTACTTCTTCGCCGTCCTCAGCGCTTACTACATCCTCCGGCCCTTGCGCGACGAGATGGGGATCGTCGGCGGGGTGAAGAATCTCCCATGGCTATTCACGGCGACCTTCGTCGTGATGCTCCTCGCAGTACCGTTTTACTCCGCGGTCGTGGCGCGCTTCCCGCGCCGCAAGATCATTCCCATCGTCTACCGTTTCTGCGCGCTCAACCTGCTCGCGTTCCTGCTGCTCGATCGAGCCGGCGTCTCGGAGGTCCACGTCGCGCGGATCTTTTTCGTTTGGGTCTCCGTGTTCAACCTGTTCGTGGTGTCCATCTTCTGGAGCTTCATGGTGGACACTTTCCGCGCCGAACAGGGGAAGCGCCTCTTCGGCGCGATCGCGGCGGGCGGGAGCCTGGGCGCGATCGCCGGTCCTTTCTTGGCGGCGCTCCTGGTGACGTCGTTCGGCCGGGCCGGGCTGTACGTCGCTTCCGCACTCTTCCTCGAAGCCGCGGTGTTTTGCGTGAGGCGCCTGATCGCTTGGGCCGCGGCGCACGAGGCGGGCGGCGTCGGGCGAGCGCCCGACCGCCCGGTCGGCGGCGGCGTGCTCTCTGGGTTCCGGCTCGCGATGAGCTCGCCGTATCTTCTCGCCGTCGTCTTCATGATGCTCGCCTACACGATCACGTCGACCGTGATTTACGCCGACCAGGCGCGCATCGTCGGCGCCACGATTCAGGAATCCACCGTCCGCACCGCGCTCTTCGCCCGGATCGATCTCTGGGTCAACGTCGTCGCCCTGGCTGCTCAATTCTTCGTGACCGGATGGGTGTTGACCGCGCTCGGCTTGGGCTTTGCCCTGTGCGTGCTCCCTCTGCTGACCGCCGGGGGGTTTCTCGGGTTGTGGAGCGCCCCCGGCCTGGCGACGCTCTTTGCGGTGCAGATTGCGCGGCGCGGGGTTCAGTACGGCCTCGAACGGCCTTCGCGCGAGGTCCTGTTCACCGTCGTTACGTCCGAGGAGAAGTACAAGGCGAAGGCGTTCATCGACACCGTCGTCTTTCGCGGCGGGGATGCGGCGGCGATCTGGGCCTACGATGCGGCGCGCTCGATGGGTCCTCCCGCTTCCGCGGTCACAGCAGTTATGCTCGTCGTGTGCGCCGGGTGGGTCGGGGTCGCGTTGTTCGCGGCGCGGCGCCACGCCGCGCTGGCGACAGTCCGCAGCGAGGCCTGAGAATCTCGGACAACGAAGTGGAGACCATCATGGATCGAAATCGCCGGGAATTCGTGAAAACCGCAGCCTGGGCGGGAGCCGGTGCCGCGTTGGCCACGGCACTTCCGCGTCTGCCGAAGGTGAACCCGATGAAGATCCTGATCCTGGGCGGCACGGCGTTTCTCGGCCCCCAGATCGTCGAGGCGGCGCGGGCGAGGGGACACGTCCTGACCCTGTTCAACCGCGGCAAGACGAACCCCGGCCTCTTTCCCGACATCGAGAAGCTGCACGGCGACCGCGACGGAGACCTCAAGAGTCTCGATGGGCGCACATGGGACGCCGTCGTCGACACGTCGGGTTTCGTCCCGCGCCTCGTCACGATGTCCGCCACGCTGCTCGCGCCGAGCGTGAAGCAATACGTCTTCATCTCGACGATTTCGGTGTTCGGCGAGGGACTGAAGCCCGGCACCGCCGAAGACGGCCCGCTCGCCACCATGCCCGACGAGACGAACGAGGAGGTGAAGACGTACTACGGCGCGCTCAAGGCGCTGTGCGAGAAGACCGCCGACAAGGCGATGTCCGGCCGCGCGTGGATCATCCGCCCGGGATTGATCGTCGGCCCCGGCGACAAGAGCGACCGATTCACCTACTGGCCAGTGCGCGTCGCGAGGGGGGGCGAGGTGCTCGCCCCCGGTGACGGCAACGACCCGGTGCAGTACATCGACGTGCGCGATCTCGCCGCGTGGATCGTGCTCGGCGTCGAGCGCGTTCTGACCGGCACGTACAACGCGACCGGTCCCGCCAAGAAGCTGACGATGAAGGCGATGCTTGACGGGATCAAGAAAGGTGCCGGCGGCGACGCCAAGTTCACCTGGGTCTCGACGGAGTTCCTCGAGAAAAACAAGGTTGCCCCGTGGAGCGACCTCCCCGTGTGGGTTCCCTCGAGCCGTGGTGAGGAGGGGATGACCCAGCTCAACTGCGGGAAGGCGATCGCCGCCGGCCTCACCTTCCGCCCCGTCGCGGAGACGGCGAAGGACACGCTCGCTTGGTTCAAGACGCTCCCCGAGGATCGCCGCGGCAAGCTTCTCGCGGGGATTAGCGCGGACAAAGAGAAAGAATTGCTCGCGGCGTGGCACGCGACGAAGACGGGTTAGGCCGAATAGGGAACACCTCTCTTTTTCTTACAAAGCTCCTCGGATACCGCTTTGATAAGAAAAAGAGAGGTGTTCCCTATTCCCTACCAGCCGCGTCGCGCACCGCGCGCGTCGCGATCCTTGCGACGATGAACGTTACCGCGAGGGCGGCGACGATGCCGGCTAACGTCAGCGCGATGCGTCCCGTCGACCACGAGGCGGCGCGGCCGGTCGCCGCCGCCTCGGCGGAGGCGCCCAAGGCGACGTACACGATCGTTGCGGGGATCATCCCCAGAATCGTCGTGACGAAGTACGTCCTTGCAGGGATCGCGGTCAGCCCGAACAGGTAATTGACGTAGACGAACGGGAAGGCCGGGGTGAGCCGCACGAGAAAGACGATCCAGCCGCCCCGAGCGGCGATCGCGTGGTCGAGCGTCGCATACGTCGGATGGGCGCGTGCGGCTCTTTGCACCCATCCCCGCAGCGCCGTTCGCGCGAGCGCGAATGCGGCCATCGCGCCGAGCGTCGCCCCGAGGAGTACGAGGACGCTGCCGCGCGCGATGCCGAAGGCGCCCCCGGCGGCGACCGTCAGGATCCAGACCGGAAGGAGCAGTACCGAGGCTGCCGCGTAGACCAGGACGAACGCGGCGCCGGCCCACGGTCCGAGGGCGTCGATCCGCTGGATGACCGAGCGCAGGGTCTGCCCGACCGGAAGGGTCGCGTAGGTCGCGAGGAGTCCCAAGAGAATCGCGGCCCCGAACAGGACGCGCCCCCACGGAAGGCGGTAAGATCGTGGGCCTGTGACGCGCACGTGGGGAGACTAGCGCATGGACTGGGGTCTTTCGAACCGACTCTCGCGGATCATCAAGCCGCCGCACGGCCGGACCGTGATGCTCGCCGTGGACCACGGATACTTTCTTGGCCCCACGGGGGGTCTCGAAGAACCGTCAAGAACGATCGCGCCGCTCCTCCCGTATGCCGATTCCTTGATGCTGACGCGCGGTGTGCTCCGCACTTCGGTGGCGCCGTCGGCAAATATTCCGGTCGTGTTGCGCGTGTCGGGTGGCGCGTCGATCCTCCGCGAGCTCTCGCACGAAGGACTGACGGTGGCGATCGAGGACGCGATCCGGTTGAACGTCTCGGCGATGGCGTTGTCGATCTTCGTCGGCTCCGAAGGGGAGCGTCAGACGCTACTGAGCCTCGGGAAGCTCGTGGACGCGGGCCAGAGGTACGGCATACCGGTGCTCGCCGTGACTGCGGTCGGGAAGGAGTTGACCCGCGACGCACGCTACCTCGGGCTGTGCTGTCGCATTGCCGCCGAGCTCGGTGCGCACGTCGTGAAGACCTATTACTGCGAGGGGTTTGCGGAGATCGTGCGCGCGACGCCGGTCCCGCTGATCATCGCCGGCGGAAAAAAGACCGGCGAGCGTGAGGCGATCGAGCTGGCTGCGAACGCCGTGCGCGCCGGGGCCTCCGGTGTCGACATGGGTCGCAACATTTTCCAGTCGGACTGCCCGGTCGGGATGATTCGGGCCGTTCGCGCGGTCGTCCACGATGCCGCGTCGGCGGCGGACGCGTTTGACATCTACCAGCAGGAGAAATCCAAAGGTCCGCGATGAGAGTGGCGGTCTACTACGGCAACCGCGACATTCGCGTGGAAGAGCGCCCGCGGCCCGCGGCCGGCCCAGGCGAGCTGGTGTTCCGGGTGATCGCCTCCGGGGTTTGCGGAAGCGACGTCATGGAATGGTACCGCCTCGCCAAGGCGCCGGTGGTGCTCGGTCACGAGGTCGCGGGCGAGGTCGTCGAGGTCGGCGCCGGACTCGCCGGGTTCGCCGCGGGCGACCGGATCGTCACGACACACCATGTTCCCTGCAACGAGTGCCGCTATTGCCTCGCAGGACAGCACCCGGTTTGCGACATGCTCCGTACGACGAACTTCGACCCCGGTGGGTTCTCGGAGTTCGTGCGCGTTCCTGCGGCAAACGTCCTAGGAGGCACCTTCGCCGTCCCGGATCACGTCACCTTCGAAGCGGCGTCGTTCGTCGAGCCCCTGGCATGCATCGCCCGCGGCCAGCGGGTTGCGGGCGGTGTCGTCGGGAAGACGGTCGCCGTCCTCGGGAGCGGTATCTCCGGGCTGCTCCACATTCTGTGGGCGAAGGCGCACGGAGCAGCGAGGATTCTCGCCACCGACATCCACCCGTTCCGCATGGCCGCAGCGCAGCGCGCCGGCGCCGCCGTCACGATCGACGCGCGTCAGCAGGACGTCCCGGCGCGCATCCAGGAGGCGAACCAGGGGCGCGCTGCGGATCTCGTGATCGTTTGCACCGCCGCGTTGGCTGCGGTGGGGCAGGCCTTGCACGCGGTCGATCGCGGAGGCGTCATCCTCTTTTTCGCGCTCTTCCCGCCCGGCGTGACCTTCCCGTTTCCGATTTACGAGCTCGGCAAGGATGGGATCACGATCGTCCATTCGTACGCCGGCCCGCCGGCCGACATGCGCGCCGCGCTCGACGCGATCTCCGCGCGACGGGTGGACGTCTCGTCTCTGATCACACACCGACTCCCGCTTGCGAAGACCGGTGAGGCATTTCGATTGGTCGAGGCGGCCGGGGAGTCGCTGAAGGTGATCATCGAGCCGCAGACGTAGGGGACACTCTCCTTTTTCTTGTCAAAGCGGTATCCGGGGAGCTTTGACAAGAAAAAGGAGAGTGTCCCCTACGTCACCTTCACGACGAAAGCAGCAGCGGTGTCCCCGGCGGCGCAACCGACGAAGAGGCCGTAGCCGCCGCCCAAGATGTGAAGCTCTTCGATCAGCTCGATGACGAGACGCATTCCGGTGGGACCTTGCGGGTGGCCGAACACCAAAGACGAGCCGTAGTTGTTGAAACCGTCGATCTTCAAGTCCAGCGCCTTGGCGAGGTAGACGTCGTTCACGGCGAACGGATTGTGCGTCTTGATCGCCTTGACATCCTTCAAGCCGATTCCCGCCGCTTCGAGCGCCGACTTCGCGGCAGGCACCGTCGCCATCGCCATGAACCCCTTCTTCGCGCGCCCTTGACCGTACGAGCACAATTGAACGTCGACCGAGGCGTCCTTGGACAGCGACTTCGCGCGATCGCGCGAGGTCACGACCATCCCGCAGTTCCCGTCGGCGGGATGGGTCTGGCTGCCGAAGGTCACGGTGCCGTTTGGCATGACGGGCTTCAACGCCGCCAAGCCGTCCTTGGTCGTCGTGAAGATTCCTTCGTCGCTGCCCAAAGTCGCCACGGTCTTGCGTCCCGACGCGTCCTTCACCTCGAGCGGGAGGAGCATGTAGCGCTTCTGGAACGCACCGTCGTGTGCCAAGGCCTGTTGGTACTGCTGGTAGCGGACGACCGTGCACTCGTCCTGGCGTTCACGCGAGATCCCCGATTCGGCCGCGACGTTCTCGGCCGTCTGGATCATCGAGTTCTTCGCCCATGGATCGTGTCCGAACGAATCCATCACGATGTCTTCTTTGTCGCCCATGCCGCCGGGTCCCTGGGGGTTCGGGTAGTAGACGTGCGCGCCGTTGCTGCACCGGTCGGCGGTCACCGCGAGCACGGTGTGCTCGCCCGAAGCGTCGACCTCGGCCGCGGCCTGGGCGATCGTGCGTGCGCCCGTCGCGCAGGCCTGCGCGATCGTCGGCCCCGTGATCGCCTCGGCGCCGATCATGGCCGCGAACCACGGTCCCCCGTAAAGCTGGTGTTTCTGCAGAACCGTCATCCCGAGCGCGATCGAGTCGATCGCGCCGGTTGCGATCTTGCGATCGGCAAGCGCCTTCTTGGCGGTGTCCGCGGCCAACGCGATGGCGTTCAAGTGCGACAAGCTGCCTTGCCACTTGCAGAAGGGGGTGCTCCAGTAAGCACCGTAGGGGACGAAGCTCTTCATGAAGCGCATGGAATCCTCCGAACGATGAGTTTAGCAGTCGCTGCGATCGGTTCCAGCTAGAATCCCCGCGTGCTCCGTCACACCTATTTGCACGTTCCCGGCGTGGGCGAAAAACGCGAGCGCGACCTGTGGCTGCGCGGCTTCACCGACTGGGAGAAGTTTCGCCGTGGGCACCCGGCCGGAGCGTGGCGGGAGCTGATTCTCCGGCACCTCGACGACCGGCAGGCGGCGCGCCAGCTGCCGAGGCGAGAGGCGTGGCGACTCGCGAACGAATTCCCGGGGCGCACGCTCTTTCTGGATATCGAGACGACCGGGCTGTCGTTCGAAGGCGACTCGGTGACCTGCGTCGGCGTGTCGGACGGGACGACGACGCAGGCGTTCGTGCGCGATCGCGACCTGTCACGGTTTCCCGAGACGCTCGACGGGGTCGAGCTGCTCGTCACGTACAACGGCTCTTCCTTCGATCTTCCCGTACTCAAAGGCGCATTCCCCGACGTCGACTTCGGTCGGTTTCATCACATCGACCTCCGCTTCCCGTTGCACCGGCTCGGCGTCAAGGGAGGGCTCAAGGGGGCGGAGAGGCAGCTCGGGATCGGGCGCTCCGAAGCGATCGACGGAGTCGACGGATTCATGGCGGTGCTGCTCTGGCGCGAGCATCGCGCGGGGAGCGCGACTGCGCTCGACACGCTGCTTCGGTATTGCCTCGAAGACGTCGTCAATCTGAAACCGCTGCTCGCCCTCACGTACAACCGGCTCACCGAAGGACTGCCGCTCGCGATCGCGCCGATTGCGATCGACATGCGCCCGCCGATCGAATACGCCGCCGACCCCGAGCTCGTGCGGGAGCTCCTACAGAGGCGCGCATGGGCGTGAGGCGTGTCGCCGGGTTGTTAGCACTCGCCGCATGCGCCGCCTGCGGCGGCCAGCCGGCGCGGGAGCCGGCGCCGGCTTCTTCCGCGAACGCCGCGTTTCTGAATCAGGCTCCGGGAGTTGCGTACGTCGGCGTTGCAACGTGCCGCCCCTGTCACTCCGAGACCTGGTCGACATTTGCGCACACGGGGATGGGGCGGTCGTGGTACCCCCTAACTGCCGAGCGAGCGATCGAAGACTGGACGACGCGCAACGCGTTCGACGTGAAGGCGACCGGCCTGCGTTACCGGATGTTCCGCCGCGACGGGAAGTTCTTCATGCGGCAATCCCTCGTCGACCCGAAGGGACGAGAAACCGCGGTCGACGAGCGCGAGCTCGCCCGCGTGGTCGGTTCCGGAAACCACAGCCGCGCGTACCTCGTGTCCGTGGGAGGCAAGCTCTTCCAGGCCCCGGCATGCTGGTACACGTTGGACGGCGTCTGGGATTTGTGTCCGGGCTACGAGCAGAACAACGACTACTTCTCCCGGGAGATCGATCGGACGTGCGTCTTCTGCCACAACGCGCGTATGGAGCGGCTGCCCGACGCGCGCAACGCGTACGTCGAGCCGATCCCTCAGGGCATCGATTGCGAGCGCTGCCACGGTCCGGGCCGCCTCCACGTCGACCGATGGGTGCGCGGCGAGACTCCGACCGGGGAAGGCGATCCTGCGATCGTCAACCCCAAGCGGCTCACGGCACAGTTGCGGATGCAGATCTGTTTTCAGTGCCATCTCGGCGACTCGAAATCCACCGAGCGGGTGGCGCGCATCGATACGGCGCTCGAGGATTGGCGCCCGGGCCAGCCGATCGCCGCCGCGATGGTCCCGTTCCGATTCTCGCAGACGACCCCGCACGACTACGGCCTCTCCGCACAGGTCGATCGCCTGCTCCTCTCCAAGTGCTTCGCTAAGAGCGCGGGACGCCTCGAGTGCGTCACCTGTCACAATCCGCACATAACCGTCTACCGCAAAGACCGCCCGCCGGACTTCTTCACCGCGAAGTGCTTGGGCTGTCACGCCAAAGACGCGTGCACGGAATCAGCTTCAACCCGCCAGGCGACATCCCCTCCCGACGATTGTGTCAGCTGCCACATGCGGAAAGGGGAGCCCAGCGACCATCGCCACACGGAATTCACCGATCACTGGATCCGCACGCGAATCGACGAGCCACAGCAGGTGCGCTCCGTCTTCGGCGTCGAGCCGTATCTCCCCGACGAGTTCGCGGCGTTACCTAAGGCTGACCGCGCGTTTTACACGGGACGAGCGATCTCGTTGCGCGCGCACTCGGTTCCGCCCGAGCTGCAAAAGACCATGTGGCCGGAGGCCGAGCGGGCGTTCCGCGAGGCGATCGCGCTCGGGTTCGACAAGGCGGATGGCTGGTTCTTTCTCGGCAAGGCCCTCCAGGCGCAGGGAAAACGCCGTGATGCCGCGGAGGCCTACGCCGCCGCCTACGCGAAGGACCCGAAAGGGCACGACGCCGCGTTTGCACACGGCCAAGCGCTCTTCAATCAGAAGCGAATCCAGGACGCCGAGCACATCTTCGAAGCGATGACCCGCGATCACTCGGAATCCGCCGCGCCGTTCGCGGAGCTGGCGCGATGCCGTGTCGAGCGCGGCGATTTCAGCGCAGCGCTCGACCTCTACCAGAAAGCACTCGAGCGCGAGCCCTGGAACGCATCGCTGCACGAAAACGCCGCGATGGTGCTTTCGGCGCTCGATCGTCATGGGGAAGCAATCGTCGAAGTCGGGCAGGCCATTCGCCTGGATCCCGGGAGTCCCCGCGTGCGGGATTCCTACCGGACGCTCACCGCGCGCGCCGCCAACGCCGCAAGCGGTCGCTAGGCGCCCGGCCGGCGGATGAACGAGGTCCGGGCGACATGGTCGCGGATCTTGTAGGCCTCGGCCTCGATGCTCTTCAGCTTCGACACCACCGCCTCCGGGAGGTCGTCGCGCCCGAGGAGAATCTCGAGGTAGCCCAAGATCGCCATCAACGCGTTGTTCGAATCGTGACGCACGTCGGCGATCAACGTGGCCAGCTCGTCGGAAGCACCGTTCATGACGTCCTCCCTGCGCCTTCGCGCAGAGCCCCCAAAACCATGCGGGCGATCTCGCCCGCCATGCCCTCGCTTTGGCCGCGCGTCATCGTGAAGTGCTTGGCGCGGGACATGTTCCTCACTCTCTTGACGAATCCCACCCCGACGGCGGCTACGGTTGCGATCAGAGGCGTGTCGCCCTCGAGAAGCTGCGAGACGCGCGTCTTGAACGCCTCGGATAGACATTCCATCTTCCCGATCTCGTCGAGCACGACGAGCGCGCCGGGCTCGCGCGGCGTCAGCGCATCGAGCCCGATCGACTCGAGCCCTGCGAGGTCGACGCCGTAGGGACCGACGCGGAGGGGCCCCCCCGTGCGGAGGTGCGCCAGCGGGAACGAGCGGCCGTCGAGGGTGACGCCCTGGAACCCGACACGTCGCCCGTCTTCGCGGAGCTCTTCCGTGATGAAACCGGTCATCGGGACGTGGCCGCGGAGGCGCTCCACGACTCCGCGCACCGAGGTCGTCTTACCCGAGCCAGGATGCCCAGTCAGGACGATCTTGAAGTTCGACGCGATCGAGGCCGCGATGGCAGGAGAGACAGGAATCGAACCTGCAACCCCCGGTTTTGGAGACCGGTGCTCTGCCAATTGAGCTACTCTCCTGTGCGATCGCAACCGTTCGACCCGAACGCGGCAAAGCGCTCCGAAGTGTATATGCCGTCGACGTCTGATTCAACGGGACGGCGGCCGGACGACCCTCAGCGACGGCGCCATGAGCCGCGATGCCGGCTACGCCCCTCGATCTCGTACTTGGCTTCGAAGTTGGTCAGCGGGCCCTCGATCGGGAGCGGGAACTCCGGCCCGCCGAAGACATCATGCCGGACGAACTCCGGATGCGCGTCGAGGAGGGGCGTGATCACGTTCCAGTAGTCGTCATGGTCGGTGGCGACGTGAAGCCATCCTCGAGGGACGAGCGACCTCGCCATGGCGTCGACGTTGGCGGGCTGCAGGAACCGCCGCTTGTGATGGCGCTTCTTCGGCCACGGGTCGGGGTAGAAGACGTAGTAGGCCGACACCGAACGTTCGGGGATCGCGCGTCGCACGAGGTCGCCGGCGTCCGCACGGATGAACCGCACGTTTTCGAGGCTCCCGCGCTCGGCGCGCGTCTCGACGATCCTCAAGTACTCGTTCGACCACTCGACTCCGAGATGAAGAACATCGGGCCGCGCCGCAGCGACGGCGAGCAGGAAGCGCCCCTTGCCGATCCCGATCTCGACCTCGACTCGTCCTTCCCGGCCGAACACGCTGCGCCAGTCGAGCCCTTCGACCACGGCCTCGGGGTCGAGCCGCAGCAGGGAGGCGGAGGGCAGCCTGATCGTCATGGCACCATTGTTAGCA
>CAZUGP010000101.1:0-18599 GCA_964619965.1 uncultured Acidobacteriota bacterium | reverse complement strand
GCCCGCGCGCAGCGCTGACGTTGTTGAATCGTCGCCACGGACGTCCGGTCGACTCATCCACCAGCAGGAACCGCGCGAGGTGAGGGTTTACGCGAATGTTCGCGGCACGTAACGGCGAATCCACACGCGAACTCTAGCTTCGTCACCGAACACCATACGGAGGGCGTGGCGATGACGCGATACGCGATGCTCAGCGACGAGCCCGAGCGCCTGCGCCGGGCCCACGGGACGAGTGACGGTTGGTCGGTGACCCCATTGACTTCGGCGGTCGGGGCGCTCCTTTGGGAGCGGCGCCAGCGCAGCGAGGGGGCGATCGTCCTGGACAGTCGAGGGTGGCGGTTCGGCGTTGTCTTCTCGCAAGAGGCGGAAGGCGATTTCAGGGTCGCGGCGGCACCTCCGGCGGGCGACCAACAGCAGCGGTGACCACGACGCTCCTCGGGACCCGAAGAGTCTCGCTCCCGGACGGACTTTGAGCTAGCCTAGTCGCCGGGTCGATCCTCACAATTGAATGGGAGCACCACATGACGCTGGAGCTCGGCGACGCGGTGTGGATTCCGTGCGAGGTGTCGCATGGAGTCTTTCCCGACGAACGGAACGTCACCATCGAGTCGCCGTCCGGGCGCTTTGTTGGATACGTCGACGTAAGACAGCTCCGCGACGAAATCTTGGACGGCCGAACGGCAATTCGGGCGACGATCGTCGAAACCGTGCACGGCGAGCGCGCTGCGCGTCTCCCCGGTCAGACGATGCGCCGTCAGTATCTGATCGTTACCGAGCTGTAGCGCCGGCGCCGGCATCGTCGCGCGAAGCAGCCGTCCCCGATCCGTCACGAGGGTGTAACGGGTTCCGCGATTTGCACGAAGTACTTTTCTCCCCACTTCAACGGGGAGGGCACGGGTGCACGACACCGGGAATGTTTTCTACCTCTTTCGGCACGTCACGCGTCGCCCACGACAGGAACGGACCGACGAGCAAGCGCACGTCGCGCGAGCGAGCAATGGCGATCGCGACTCCATGGATCTGCTGATCTCGACAAATCTTCCGGGTGTCGTCCACATTGCGAAGGAGTTTCGCGGCCGAGGTTTGCCGTTCGAAGACCTGATCGCCGAGGGATGCGTGGGGCTCCTCAAAGCGATCCGCCATTACCGGGCTGTGAACGGCACGCGATTCATGACTTACGCGTCTTTCTGGGTCAGGAAGGAAATCCTCGCGGCGGTCGTGGATCAGCCGCATACAGTGCACCTCCCCCAATACGCGCGTCGCCACGGGCATGCTGCGCTCCGCGTCTTGCGCCTGAACGGCCCGGAGAATGGCGACACGGATTTGAGCCTCGGGGACCGTCTACGGCATCCGGATCCGCTTCCGGCCGAGACGATCATCGACAGAGAGCAAGAACTCCACGTGCGACGGCACGTAGTGCGACTGCCGTTGCGGGATCGAGCCGTGATCGTGTGGCGCTACGGGCTGGGGGGACAGCCCCAGCGGACGCTCGGCGATATCGGGCGTTGCCTCGGGCTTTCGAAGGAACGGGTGCGCCAGATCGAGGTTGCGGCGCTCGCGCGTCTGCGCGACGCGATCGTGGACCGGCCTCGACTCCGCGGCCGGCGAATGGCGGCCGAATCTGCTCACTAGGGCGGTTCCCGGCCTTGAAGTTACAACGACTTTACCCCCGCGTAACGCCCGTGCGCCTTGGCTCTCGTACGGTGAAGACCTGCGAACGGGGGCTTGGCACGATGCAGAGTCTGCTAGTGGTGGAAGACGAAAGCGACATCGCCGAGCTGCTGTGTCACGTCTTCGCCAAGGAAGGGTTCAAGGTCAGCGTCGCGCGCGACGGCCACGCCGCCTTGGAGACGCTTCGGCGCGAGCCCGCAGACCTCGTCGTTCTGGACTGGATGCTGCCCGGTCTATCCGGGATCGAGGTGCTCAAGGAGATGCGGGCCCGTGCCGAGACCCGGATGGTCCCGGTCATTCTGCTGACTGCAAGGCGCGAGGAGATCGATCGCGTCATAGGCCTCGAGCTCGGCGCCGACGACTACGTCACCAAGCCGTTTTCGGCACGAGAGCTCGTCTTGCGGATCCGGGGGCTTTTGAAGCGCGGGGAGCGGATCGTGGACCCGGCGGAGGGGGTCTTGCGGCGCGGGCCGATCGAGATCCACGCGGCGGATCATCGCGCCGCCGTCCTAGGCAAGCCCTTGAGCCTCACGCTGACGGAGTTCCGGCTGCTCGAGGATCTCGTCCGGGCGAAAGGGCGCGTGCGGACGCGCGAGACGCTCCTCTCCGAAGTGTGGGGTTACGATTCCGAGGTCCTGTCGCGCACCGTCGACACGCACGTCCGACGCCTGCGCTCCAAGCTCCGCGAGGCCGCCGATTGGCTGGTCACCGTGCGTGGCGTCGGGTACAAGATCCAGGACCCCGCCGAGGAGAGCTAGCCGGAAGCGGCGCCTACGGTGAGACAATGCGCCTGCCATGATGCGCATCGCGGCGATCGACGTCGGAAGCAACTCCATTCACATGATCGTGGCCGAGGCCCGCCCGGACGGCCATTTCATCGTGCTCGACCGCGCGAAGGAGATGGTGGAGCTCGGGCGAAGGAGCCTGAACACCGGCCGATTGACCAAGCCGGCGATGGACCGCGGCATCCGCACCCTGGGCACGTTCAAGAGCATCGCCGTCCGGCACGGGGTCACGCGCATCCGCGCGGTCGCCACGAGCGCAGTGCGCGAGGCTGGGAACGGCGGAGAGTTCATCCAGCGGATCTTCGACGAGATCGGCCTGCGGGTGAGCGTCATTCCCGGACGCGAGGAGGCCCGCCTCATCCACTTGGGCGTCGCCCAGGTGGAGGACCTCGACGGGCCGCCGACGCTCCTCCTCGACGTCGGCGGGGGTAGCGTGGAGATCGTCCTCGTGGAGCAGGGCCGGGCGTCCGAGCTGCACAGCCTGAAGCTGGGAGTCGCGCGTATCACCGAGGCGTTCCTCACGGACGATCCGCCCCGTCCCAAAGCGGTCGCGCGGCTGGAGAAGTTCCTCCGCGCGGAGCTCGAGCCGGCCCTGGCGAAGGCGGCGCGCCGGCGGGTCAAGCGGGTCATCGGGACTTCGGGCACGCTCCTCACGCTGATCTCGATGGCCGCGCATCGGCTAGGCGTCCACCCCGGCTCGCAGGTCCACGGACTGGCGGTCCCGGCCGAAGCGGTCTCGCGGCTGAGGCGGAGCCTCGTGCGCGCCGACCGCGAAGGGCGTCTCACGATGCGCGGGATGGACCCGAAACGGGTCGACCTGATCGCGTCGGGGGCGGTCCTCGCCGACGTGGTGCTGCGGCGGCTCAAGGCGACGCGGATCCAGGCGTGCACCTGGGCTCTTCGCGAGGGGCTGCTGCAGGATTTCATCGGGAAGCACGCCAAGGGGATCGAAGAGTCGGCGAGGATCACCGACGTCCGGCGCCGCAGCGTCGTTCGCCTGATGCGCCGCTTCGGCTCGCCCCAGGCCCACAGCGAGCAGGTGGCGCGCCTTTCGCTCCGCCTTTTCGACCAGTTTCGCGGGCGTTTGGGGCTTCGGGCCGAGGCTCGCGGCTGGCTCGAGTCCGCCGCGCTCCTTCACGACGTCGGGCACCTGATCGAGCACGAGGAGCACCACCAGCACTCCTACTACCTCATCGTCAATTCCGAGCTGTACGGCTTCCAGCGGGATGAGATCGAGGCGATCGCCCAGATCGCCCTCCACCACCATCGCAAGGGGGTCCCCAAGCCGCGGGAGGCAGGGGAAACGGCACTTCCGCCCGACGTCTGGCGCCAGGTCAAGGCGTGCGCCGCACTCTTACGGCTGGCCGAGGGGCTCGACCGCAGCCACTACGGCGCCGTCTACGACGTGAAAGTGCGGGGACGAGGGCGCCGCGTGAACGTTCTTCTCCTGACTCAGGAGAACGACGCGGCGCTCGAGGTCTGGGAGGCGCGGCGCCGAACGGATCTCCTGGAGAAGCTGCTCGGCGCCGAGGTCACGCTGACCGTCCAAAAAAAGAGGGGACGCCGATGACGGCGCCCCCTGATATCTATTGGTGTTTCCTGCGTTGGAACCGAGTTACTTCTTAGCGGCCTTTTTCTTGGCCGGCTTCGCGGCCTTCTTCTTCGCTGCCATGGTCTCTCACCTCCCTCCGGAGATCGTCCGTCGGACGACCGGCGTTCTCGAACCCGATGCCGAATATAAAGGAGCGTCTCTGCATGTCAAGACGCTTCTTCAGTCGTCACCCGAGTCGAGGCGTCGCGCGCTCCCTCAAGAACCACTCCTGCGCGTTGACCGCGGGGGCTTCGGGATCGCGTGCGAGCCGCGTGTACGTTCCGTCGGCGTTCATCACGCGCGCTTTGACCGTGTCGAAGAGGTAAGCGCCCAAGATCTCCTCGCGCACGACGGTCACCAGCTTCGGATCCGAGACGGGGAACAGCACCTCGACCCGCCCGTTGAGGTTTCGTGGCATGAGGTCGGCGCTTCCCAGGAAGACTTCTTCCTCGCCGCCGTTCCGGAAGAAGAACACGCGGCTGTGCTCCAGGAACCTGCCGACGATCGAGACGACACGGATGGTCTCTGACACTCCCGGGACGCCGGGACGCAGGCTGCACATCCCCCGGACAATGAGATCGATCGTGACCCCGGCCCGGGACGCCCGGTACAGCAGCCGGATCATCCGGCGGTCGACGAGGGCGTTCATCTTCATGATCACGTGGCCGCGCCGGCCCGCCCGCTGATGCTCGATCTCCCGTTCGATGAGGCGCTCGACGGTCTCGCGCAGATTGATCGGGGCGACGGCGAGCCGCCCATAGTCGGTCTTGGCCGAGTACCCGGTCAGATAGTTGAAGAGATCGGTCGCATCCGCCCCGATCGCGTCGTCGCAGGTCAACAGGCTCAGGTCGGTGTACTGCTGGGCCGTCACGGCGTTGTAGTTCCCGGTCGAAAGGTGCGTGTAGCGTCGGATCCGCTCCCCCTCACGGCGGACCACGAGCGCCACCTTTGAGTGCGTCTTGAGGCCCAGAAGGCCGTAGACGACGTGGACGCCCTCGCTCTCGAGCGCGCGGGCCCACTCGATGTTGCGCTCCTCGTCGAAGCGAGCCTTCAGCTCGACTAGAACCGCGACCTGCTTCCCTTCCTCCCGGGCCTCGAGGAGCGCTTTGACGACCGGGGAGTTCCGGCCGACGCGGTAGAGCGTCATCTTGATCGCCAGCACGTCGGGGTCGACCGCCGCGGCCCTGAGGAAGTCGAGCACCGGGGCGAACGAGTCGAAGGGGTGGTGGAGAAGGATGTCCCCCGCGCGCACCGCGGCGAAGATGTCGGTCTCCTTCCCCTCGAGGGCGTGTGGAAGGGCGGGAAGAAACGGCGCCTCCTTGAGTTCCGGGCGATCGACCGCGTACAGCCCGCCGAGGTTGACGAGCGCCAGCGGTCCGTCGACGATTTCTGCGTCGGCGCGGTCGGACTCGAGATTGACGAGCAGCTCGTCGAGGATCCGCGCCGGCATCCTCGTCTCGACCGTCAGCCGGGTCACGAACCCGAACTGCCGTTGGTGCACGCTCTCTTCGATGGTCTCCAAGAGATCGCCCGCCTCCAACTCCTGGATCACCAGGTCGGCGTTGCGGGTCACGCGGAACGGGTGGACCTCGACGATCTGGGTCCCCGGGAAGAGCGAGTCCAAGTTCGCCGCGATGAGCTGCTCCAACGGCACGAACGAGGCGCCCAGCGTCTCCCCCCGATGCGGCACCGCGACGTACTGCGGGAGCGTGCCCGGGACCTTCACGCGCGCGAAGTGCTCGCGGCCGGCGGGGTCCCTTACGACCACGGCGAGGTTGAGGCTCAAATTGGAGATGTGGGGAAACGGCCTGGACGGGTCGACGGCGAGTGGGGTCAACACCGGAAAGACCGCGGTCTCGAAATAGGTCGCAAGCTCGATTCTCGCTTCGACCGGCAGGGCGTCATAGTCGAGGACGCTGATCCCCTCCGCCGCCAGGGCGGGGGCCAGGCGATCGCGCCACACGATACGAGCCTCGTGCTTGATTTCGTTGGCGACACGACGAACCGCGGCGAGCTGCTCGGCCGGGGTCAACCCGTCATGTCCCAGCTCCTGCACACCCGCGGCGACCTGTTGTTTCAAGCCCGCCAGCCGGATCATGAAGAACTCGTCCATGTTGGAGCCGAAGATCGACAGGAATCGGACCCGTTCGAGCAGCGGGACCGACGGATCGTCCGCCTCCTCGAGCACGCGCCGCTGGAACGCAAGCAGCGACAGCTCCCGGTTGACGTACAGCTGCGGGCTGTCGAGGTCCGTCGCGGTCTGCTTGGGGCGATCGTCGATTTCCGCCATGGGGAACCAAGAATAAGTCTCTCCCCCCGTTGTGACAAACTCGCTATGGGGTGAGGACCCGCCGGCCGCGGCGTTTGCTCGCGATATCGAGGCCGAAGAGCCGGATCTTCCGCTGGAGGGTGCGCACGCCGATCCCCAGCATGTGCGCGCTGTGCGTCCGGTTCCCGCCGGCCTGCTCGAGCGTGGCGCGGATCAGCTCGCGCTCCATCTGTCCGATCGTGGTGCCGGGCGTGATCGCGGTTCTCGCGGGAGCAGACCGCTCGCGCAGCACCGACGGGGGGAGGTCCTCCGGGGTGATGCGGTCCCCGGAGCTCGACACGAGAACGCTCTCCAAAATGTTCTTCAGCTCGCGGACGTTGCCGGGCCAGTTGTAGGCCTCGAGGGCTGCTAAGGCCTCGGTCGAGATCGCCTTCCTCGGAACGGCGTTGTCGCGGGCGAGCTCCTCCAGGAATGCCTCGACCAGGGCGGGGATGTCGGACCGGCGCTCGCGCAGCGGCGGCACTTGAATGGTGACGACCTTGAGCCGGTAGTAGAGGTCTCGGCGGAACGTGCCCCGCTCGACCATCGCCTCGAGATCGGAGTTGGTGGCCGCGATGACGCGCACGTCGACTCGCACGTTTTGATCGCCGCCGACGCGCATGAACTCGCGCTCCTCGAGGACGCGGAGAAGCTTCACCTGGGTGGCGAGGTCGGTCTCGCCGATCTCGTCCAGAAACAGCGTGCCGCGGTGCGCCGTCTCGAATTTTCCGCGGGCGCGCGCATGCGCACCGGTAAACGATCCTTTCTCGTGGCCGAACAGCTCCGACTCGATCAGGTTCACGGGGATCGCGGCGCAGTTGATGCCGAGGAACGGGAAGTCGCGGCGCGGCGAGTTGAAGTGGATCGCACGCGCGACCAGCTCCTTGCCGACCCCGCTCTCCCCGAAGATGAGCACGGTCGCCATGAGCGGCGCAACCCGGAGAATCCGGTCGAGCACCGCGCGCATCGCGGGGGAATGGCTGACGAGGTTCTTCACCCCGTAGTTTTTCGAGACCTCGTGCTGGAGCAGGGCAAGCCGCGAGTCGAGGTCGTGCCGCTCGAGGAGGCGCACGAGCCGGGCGCGCAGCTCGAACGCGTCGGTCGGCCGCAGCACGTAGTCGTCGGCGCCTTCCCGGAGGAGACGCACCGCGTCGAGGATGCGGGCGGCATCGACGATGAGGAGAATCGGGGTCGCGGGCGCAGTACGTCTGAACGCTTCGATGAGCTTTTCGTGCACGGCGCGGTCGAGATCGATGAGGACGGCATCGTGCGGGCGGCGCTCGTTCAGCTCGAGCGCCTGCCGCCCGCTGACCGCGAGCGTGGCCGTGAACTTCGAGCGGGCGAGTACGCTGCGGACTCTTTCGGCATGGTCCCGGTCGGGGTCGAGAACGAGGATCCGCTTCTGGTCGGGGGCGAAGACGCTCACGAAGGCGAGTATATAGATGAGAGGTCGAATTCGGCCAAGATGGCGCGGTCGCGTTGTCAGTCCGGCCAAAGTGACCGTTGCTCATTTCCTCGTTTGCTATTTCATTGAGGAGAAACGCACGGGCGCATTGGTATAAGTCTTGATACCTATCTTGACCGCCCTAGAGTCGATCGGGGTGGGGAGGCGCCGTGGCCAGCAAGAAGACGACCGCCAAGGTCGAGCCCAAGGTCCAGGTCATCAACTACAGCTTTGGAACCCAGACATACCAAATCGATCCGGAGCGGCAGAAGGTGTACCGGCGCTTCGTCGAGATCGAAACCGGCAGAGCCTCGACGATCTTCGCGAGTTGGCGCGCCAAAAACGCCTAGCGTGCGTTCGCGTCTCGCATTCGTCTTCGTCGCGCTCGCCCTTTCCTCGGTACCGGCTCGTGAGTCCGACGAGATCTCGTGGATTCGCATGGACGGCGCTCCCGGCTGGCGCGCCCTGATCCCGCGTGAGCCTGGCGCGGACGGCGTCGCGACCACGCCACTTCTCGCTCCGGCGTGGTTCGCGAAGTTTCCCGAAGCGAAGATCGCTCTCGTTCCCACGGGGAGCTTCGACCTCGCCTCTGCGCGCGGCAAGGTGGTGCTCCTCGACTTCTGGGCCTCCTGGTGCGCTCCCTGTATCCAGGAGCTTCCGCATCTTCAGCGGCTGCACCTCGCGCGTGGCGGGGACGGTCTCGTGGCGGTTGCCGTCAACGCCGATGAAGGTGCCGCCGTGGCCACGGAGTCCGCCAAGAGTCTCGGCCTGACGATGATGATCGGATTGAACGATCCTGCCGTGTACCGGACGCTGGGGGTGCGTGCGCTCCCCGCTCTTTTCGCCGTCGACAGGCGGGGACGCTTGCGCGCGCGTTGGGACGGGTACAAGGCCGGTGTCGAAAAAGAGATAGCGGCGACGGTGGACAAGCTCCTCGCCGATGACCCGACCGGAACGACCCGCGAGGTCGCCGCCGTCCTTACCGGCCAGGGTCGCCTTGAAGCGCGGTGGATGCGCGAGCTTCCCGGAATCGCCGACGGAGTCGTCGGTTTGCCCGCAGGGGTCGTCGGCGCCGCGCGCGTCGTCGCGTCGGGCGGCGACGAGCTCCACTCGTTCGATGCGGACGGCGAAGCGGTCGCTCGCGTCAAAGCGGGGGCCGCTGCGGGGCGGCTCCTCGACTTCGGTACGGCGGCCGACGGCACGCGCGAGATCGCCGGGTTCCGTCCGGGCGGGACCGCCATCGGGGTGATCGCGCTGCGTTCGGGCGCCGCCAGGACGATCTCGATTCCGGCGCCGCTCCTCGATGTCGCCGCCGGGGGAGATTCCCAAGGCGGCTCCCGGAGCCTCCTGGTTGCGACGATGCGGGGCGCGGCACGGGCCGGCTCCACCGATGAACGCGCACTGCTCCTCGATGGAGCCGCGACCGTGCGGTCGCTCTCTGCGATTCCGGGGCGTGGAATCCTGGCGCTTCACGAAGACGGAACGATTGGTGGGCTGGACGCTTCCGCCCCGGCCTGGGCGCATCCCGCCGAGGGCGCGGAGCGTCTCCTCGTTGCCCGCGAAGACGGCGCCGTGGCCGGGCCGCGAACGGCGATCGCGGCGGTGTCGGGTCGATTCCTCCCAGTGGAAGGACGCCAGCTCGCCGTCGCGACGTATGCGGGTCACCTCGCGCTTCTCGACGAATCCTCCGGTCGCATCCTGTTCGACGCGGCTTGGGTCGGGGTCCATGCCCTCGCGGCCATGGATTTGGACGGCGACGGCCGCGACGAACTCCTCGTGGCGTCAGGACGTTCCGTCACCGCCCTCGGAGCCGCGGCGCACTGAGCGAGCGTCACGGCCCCTGGGAACGGCTGAACGAGGAGATCGTCTCCTGCGCACGCTGCCCCCGGCTGCGCGCTCACTGCGAGGAGATCGCCCGCGTCAAGCGCCGCGCTTTTCGCGATCAAGAATACTGGGGACGCCCCGTCCCGGGATTCGGCGACACCGATGCGCGCGTTCTCCTCTGCGGCCTCGCGCCCGCGGCGCACGGGGCCAACCGAACGGGCCGGATGTTCACCGGAGACGACTCAGGGAACTGGCTTTACGCCGCGCTCTACCGTGCGGGGTTCGCAACCCAGCCGACCGCAAGCGGCGACGGCGACGGCCTAGCGTTGCACGGGGCGTTCATCACGGCTTCCGCCCGCTGCGCGCCCCCCGGCAATCGGCCGAGCCCCGCGGAGCTCGCCGCCTGCGCGCCCTTCCTCGACCGGGAGATCGAGCTGCTCGATCGCCTCCGTGTCGTCGTCGCCCTTGGGCAGATCGCGTGGAACGCGATGCTGCAGCGCGCCTCGCGCGTCGATCCCGCGTCCGTTGCGACCCCCCGCCCCAAGTTCGGCCACGGCGCTGAAGCGCGCGTTCGTATCAAGGGTGCAAAGACCATCACGCTGCTGGCGAGCTACCACCCGAGCCGTCAGAACACGAACACCGGCCGCCTCACCCGCGCGATGCTCGACGCCGTCCTGCTGCGCGCGCGTGAGCTCGCGGGCTAGGGGACGCGGAAAGGGGACACTCCCATTTTTCTCGCAAAGCTCCCCGGATACCGCTTTGACAAGAAAAAGGGGAGTGTCCCCTTTCCGCGTCCCCTAGCCCGCCAGCCCCATCGCCGTGAGCACCGAGCCCGCGTCGGTCAGGTCGGGGAGGAGGGCGTCGGGGCGCGCGGCCGCGAGCTGCTCGCGAGGCACCCCGTCGGATTCCACCGCGATGGCGCGGAAACCGTTGTCGTGGGCGCACAGAACGTCGAGCTCGGTGTCGCCGATCACCATCACGCGGTCGACCGGAAAGCGAAAGCCGGCTCGGCGCGAGAGCCTCTGGTGGGCGATCCGCGCGATCTCACTGCGGTCGGGATGGTCGGAGGAGTACCCGCCGTCGATGAAGTAACGGTTCAGCCCGAATGCGTCGAGCTTCGTCCGCGCTCCCTCCTCGATGTTGCCGGTGACGAGTCCGAGGAAGACGTCCGGCCTCGCCGCGAGAAGGTCGAGGAGCGGTCGCACCCCGGGCATCACCCGCCGGCGCGGGTTGGGAACCGCCAGCTCCGTCCGCAGGGCGTGCAGATAGGCTTCCTGGATATCGGCGTAGCGCGCTTCGACCTCGACGGCCGGGATCCCGAGCTCGCAAGCGAGGTCGGCGATGATCGCCGGGTCGGTTTTACCGCCGAAGCGCACCCGAGCGGTGGAACCTGGGATGTCGTCGATGCCGAACACGGCGCGAAACGAGGCCAGAAGCGCGATGCGCCCCGCCCCGCCGCTGTCGACGAGCGTTCCGTCGATGTCGAAGAGGGCCAGTGTCGGGCGCATCAGCCTTCGCTGCGATTCACGGCGCTGTCTTTCCGAGCGCCAGCGCCGCGAGGACGACGCCGAAGTAGAGGATGCTGATCAGGCCGTTGGTATTGAGGAACGCGATGCCGACCCTGGAGAGGTCGTCCGCGCGGACCAGGCGGTGCGCAAAGACGAGCACGCCCGCCACCACGACGAGGCCGATCCAGTAGACGTCGTGCAGCGAGCCCGCTACGCCGACCCCTGCCATCGCGGCTAGGGCGCAGACGTGAAAGACCCGCGCGAGCGTCAGCGCGCGTGGCACGCCGAATCGCGCCGGTATCGAGAAAAGCCCCTCCTCCCTGTCGAACGCCACGTCCTGGCAAGCGTAGATCGTGTCGAAGCCCGCGACCCAGAACAGGACCGCCGCGCCGAGAAGCAGCGGGATCGCTGCGAAGTGTCCCGTGATCGCGAGCCAGGAGCCAATCGGTGCGATCGCCAACGACAACCCGAGCACGACGTGGCTCGCCCACGTGAAGCGCTTCGTCAGCGAGTAAAAGCCCACGATCAACAGGGCGAGCGGAGAGAGCGTTCCGCACAGCGCGTTCAGCCGGAACGAGGCGAAGACGAAAAGCGCCGCGAGCGCCACGGTGAACGTCCACACCGCGCCGCGGGACAGAACGCCGCGCGGCAACTCACGCGCCGCGGTGCGCGGGTTCCTCGCGTCGATCGCGTGGTCGACGAGACGGTTGAATCCCATCGCGGCGTTGCGGGCTGAAGCCATCGCCACGACGATCCAGGCAACCTGCCGCCACGTGATCCCGTGACGGCTGGCGGCGAGCGCGGCCCCCGTCAGTGCGAACGGGAGCGCGAAGACGCTGTGGGAAAACTTGACCATCCGTCCCCACGTTCTGACCGTCGAGACGACCCCGGAAGGCTCGCTCACCGCGCAGCCTTCTCCCAAGCGGCCGTCTCGAGCGGGGCGACGGTCTCCGAGGACCAGGTCACCGCCTCGAGCGGATCGTCGTTCGGATCGTTCAGCCCGACGACCACGAGCGAGGCCAGCTTCCCCGCCTCGATCGAGCCGAGGGCGTTGCCCAACCCGAGCGCGCGCGCGCCGTTCAACGTCGCGATCCTCAGCGCCGAGGCGGGGGACAGGCCGGGGTGCTCCTGCCGTAGATGCGCGATCTCGGTGAACACGTCCACGTCGGGAGCCGTGGCCAGCGAGTCGGTTCCCAGCGCGACGGGAATTCCCGAGGCCAGAAGCTTCGGCACCGGGGCCTTGCCGACGCCCAGCCTCTGGTTGCTGCGCGGGCAGGTCACGACGGTCACCCCACGCGCCTGCAGCCGCGAGAGGTCTTGATGGTCGATGTGGACGCAGTGCACCGCGAGCGTCCGCGGCGTCAGAACGCCGAGGCGGTCGAGGTACTCGACCGGCGTCAGCCCTGGCGCTTTCCAGCCCGGCTCCCACGCGCCACGCTCGATCAGGAAGTCCTTGAAGGGGCCGGTCCCGTCACGCAGGAGCTGCGTCTCTTCCCCGCTCTCCGCGACGTGGATCGAGAGCATCTCTCCGGAGGCCACCGCGCGCCCGCCGAGCGCCTTCAGAAGCGGGTGCGACGTCGTGTGGGCCGCGTGAGGCGTCAGGACCGTGGTGAACCGGTCCCGCGCGGCCCGAACGTCGGGATGCGCGTCTATCGTCTCGAGGCGTGAAGCAGCGGCGTCCAGGATCGACTCCGCGTTCGCGGCCCTGAAACCGAAGACCTCGTGAAAAGCGAGGCCCGTGAGACTCGACCGCGCGAGCAGCGGCGCCGCCCACGTTCCGTTTGCGACGTCTCCGACGGCGACGGTGCCGCGCAAGACCATGGACTCGATGGCGGAAGACGCGGCCTCCGCGGCCGAGGCGGGGTCGACCGTCTCTCGGCGCGCCACGAGATCTCGAATCCACGTCATGAACCCGCCGCCCGCCGGCGGCTCGCCGTTCATGAACGAAAGCTCCACGTGCGTGTGCGCGTTGACGAACCCGGGGACGATCACCGCATCGCCGAGCTCGCGCACCTCGACGCCCGGGTGGGCCTTGACCACGTCCCGCCGCCGACCGACGGCGACGATCCTCCCGTCGTGGACCGAGACCGCTCCGTTTTGAATCGGAGTCGAGGCCACCGGGAGGAGATGTTTGACCGCATAGACGATCATTCTCTCGCCGATTATACGCGCCGGAGCCGGCTTCCGGCCGCATGCTAAACTCGCAGTTGTCGTGTCCCTTGGAGGAGATCGACGCGTGACCCTCGTCCAGCTCGGACCTCTCAAGTTCGATTCGAAGAACGGCCCGCCCTGCGACGACTGCACGGCGAAGTGCTGCAAATACTTCGCCCTTCAAATCGACAGGCCGAAGACGCCGAAAGACCACGATCACATCCGTTGGTATCTGCTGCACGAGCACATCGCAGTTTGGGCGCAGGGCCGCGACTGGTTTCTCGAGATCCGGACACCTTGCCGGCACCTGTTGCCCGACAATCGGTGCGGGATCTACGAGACACGCCCGCAGATTTGCCGCGAACACGGCTGGCCTGACACCGACCACCCCGACGAACCGTGCGAGTACTTCACGGGAAACGACGGCTACGACCTCCACTTCGAGACCGCAGAGGCGTTTGCCGCGTGGTCGATGGTCGAGTTGGACCGCCGCGAGGAGCGCTTGAACAAGCGCCGCAAGGTAAGCAAGAGGGCCATCGCATGAAGCTCGCCGCACGCCTCGCCGTCGTCGCGCTTCTACTGCTGCCGGCTTCCGGCGCGCGCGCCGACACCGCAGCCGAGGTCTACAAGCAGATCGGCATCAAGCCCAAAGACGTCATGAACAGTTCGGTCGCGACAGCGCGGGTGCTGCCCGGGGATGCCAAGCAGGTCGTCTCGGTCATCACCTACCTGACCGGCAAGAAGGACGAGGTCAACGCCTTGGGCGTCAGGCTCGACGTCTATCGGACCGAAGGCGAAAAGCTCGTTCCGCTGCACACGCGCGACGCCGGCAAGGAAAACGGCGGGTACGTCGGCCGCGGCGAAGTCGCGATCCTCGACTTGGACGGCGACGGCGTCAGCGAGATCGGGCTCTACTACGACAACCTCAAGAACGACCTGATCCAGGATCGGCGGCTCGACATCATCGTCTACGACGGCGCGACCTTCCGCGTCGCGTGGACCGGCTCGGTCAGCTACGACGCGACGAAGGCCGTGCGCGACATTCCGCAAGACCGGCGCGACCGCTACTTGCGCAAGCTGGATCTCGCCAACACGCGCCGCACGAAGGGCATCACGCTCTTCATGACCAAGACGATGATCGCGGTGGCGGGCGAACGCCTCCCGCAGCCGAAGCAGGTGCAGGAGACGTTCGCGCTCAAGCCCGAGGCGCCGTAGGCCCGTCTTTCCTCCGGTCCGCGGCTTCGCTCAAAAGCGCCGCGACGATTTCCAGGTTCAGATCCTCGATCCGCTTGAAGCGGATACAAGACGTACCGATCTCCACGTTGCCCAGTGTTTTCTTCCGCTTGGCGACGAGATCGATCTCGGCGACGTAGAGCTCCATGAGGGTGTGCCGCGACGCGAGCGCGAACAGCGGCCCGTTCCACTCCCAGCTCGGGAGCCCGTATTTCATCGTCGGCTTCGCCTTCGGCGCCGCCTTCTCGATCATCCCGCGCAAGGTTTCGAGCGCCGAGCGCCGCTCCGTAGGAAGCCCGTCGAGGTACGCCGACACGGTTCCCGCGTTCGATTTCATGCGCTGCGGGTCTTCACGACGAAGTCCACATCGCAATCCAACACACGAAGCAGTCCCAAGACCTGATCGACGGATTTGCGGTAGTTCGTCTGATCCAAGAGTCGGTAGAGCTGGGTCATCGACGTCTTGAGCCGCCGCGCGAGTTCTCGCTTCGACAACGGAGTCGTTGCGATGCGTGCTTGCGCTTCGATTGTGAGCTTGTAGAGCAGAAGGTCCCGCAGGTAGCGCGGATCTTCGAAAACCTCGAGAACCTGCTCGACGTGCACCGTTCCCGTACGTCCGGAACGCAATCGGTAAGAGAAGGCCTCTCGGCCGAGCTCGACGTCGACCGCGCATCGCACGATCTCATCATCCGGCGTGGGCACGGGATCGAGTCTCGAAAAAGGGAAGGAATAGGTCCTTCGAGAGGTCGTGACGTTGATCACGTCACGACGGTGGCTGACAGCGACCGAGCGAATCTTCAAAGGACACCGTTCCTCCGCGACGGATGCGAGTCACCAGACTGATACCTCCCACGGTAGCACTTGTCAAGGCGTTCCGTGCACTCTGACCCGCTTGACTCGCGCCCGCACCGCGGAAAGCCGGCCATCGGGTTGCGATCCGGCAACCCATCGGATGATCGCCCACCTGCTATCGTCCGTCGGCGATGATCGCGCTCACCAACATCTGCAAGCAGTACGGCCGGCGCCTGCTCCTCGTGGATGCGTCGTTCCAGCTGAACCCCGGCGAGAAGATCGGCCTCGTCGGCCCGAACGGGTCGGGGAAGACGACCGTCTTCCGCATGATCGCCGGCGAGGAGACCCAAGACGCGGGCGAGCTGTCGATCCCCAAGCGCACGACGGTCGGCTACTTCAGACAGGACGTCGAGGAGATGGTCGGGCGGCCCGTTTTGGACGAGGCGATCGCGGGAAGCGGCCGCCTCGGCGATCTGCACCACGAGCTGATCGATCTCGAGCGCGCGATGAGCGATCCCGAACGCTCCCATGAGATGGACGCGATCCTCGCGCGCTTCGGCGAGGTCCAACACGAATACCAAGAGCGGGGAGGCTACGAGCTCGAAGCGCGCGCGCGCGAAGTCCTCCACGGCTTGGGGCTTGCGGACCGGCAGATCGATGGCGACGTGGGCGCGCTCAGCGGCGGTTGGAAGATGCGCGTCGCGATGGCCAAGGTGCTGCTCGGCAAGCCCGACGTCCTGCTCATGGACGAGCCGACGAACCACCTGGACATCGAATCGATCCTCTGGCTCGAGCACTTCATCAAGGACACCCGCTCCGCCGTCTTACTGACCTGTCACGACAAGGACTTCATGAACCGCGTCGTCGACCGCGTCGTCGAGATCGACGGCGGGGAGCTCATCTCGTACTCGGGCGATTACGATTTCTACGAGAAGGAGCGCGCCCTGCGGGAAACGCAGCGCGAGGCTGCGTACGCCAGGCAGCAGGCGATGCTCCAGAAGGAGCAGCGCTTCATCGAGCGCTTCGCAACACACGCCGCGAAGGCCTCGCAGGTCCAGAGCCGCGTCAAGAAGTTGGAGAAGATCGAGACCATCGAGCTGCCGCGCCGGCGCAAGCTCGTCAACTTCGACTTCAGGACACCGCCGCGTTCGGGGGACGACGTCGCGATGCTCTCATCGGTCGTCAAGCGGTACGGCGACCGCACGATCTACGACGGTTTCAACCTGACGATCCGCCGCGGCGAGCGCTGGTGCGTCATGGGGAGAAACGGCGCGGGGAAAACGACGCTCCTGAAGATGGTCTCGGGTTCCTTGGCCCCCGACGCCGGGACGGTGCGGTTGGGCGCGTCGCTCCAGATGGGGTACTTCGCGCAACAGTCGCTCGACCTGCTCGATCCGGACCGCACGCTCTTCGAGCAGATGCAAAACGACTTCCCGCTCGAGACCCAGGGAACGCTGCGCGCGCTTCTAGGCGCCTTTCAGTTCTCGGGTGACGACGTGGACAAGCCGGTGCGCGCCCTGTCGGGCGGAGAGAAGTCGCGGCTGGTGATCGCCCGCATGCTCTTGAACCCGCCGAACTTCCTGGTGCTCGACGAGCCCACCAACCACCTCGACATCGAGACGAAAGAGATGCTCGTCATCGCGTTGGCCAACTTCGAGGGGACGATGCTCTTCGTCTCGCACGACCGCACGTTCCTGCGCGGGCTGTCCAATCGCGTGCTCGAGCTGCACCCCGACGACGGCGACCGCCGCCCGAAGGTGTACTTGGGCGGCTACGCCGAATATGTCGTAGCCACCGGGCAGGAAGCCCCTGGCGTGCACGCTTAGCGGCGTGCCGTGATCACGTTCGGTTCTCATCGCAATCGCCAAGTCGAAGCGCCATGAAGCGCGAGCCCGGGAGGGGGTTCAATCGATAGGGCGCGGTGTCCCGAAACCCGAGCACGTCGGCTGGAGCGAAGGGTTTACGCGGCGACATGCCTTTTGCGCAAGCGGCGCACACCTACAACGACCAACAGGATAGCCACGTATTGAGCCAACACGGCTAGAACGACTGAAACCTCGAAAGGCGGGAGGCGCAGCGCTCACCAACAGCGCGGAAGCAGCAGAACGAACGCGAGGGGTTAGACCTCACCGTTTCCGCAGCCAGATGCTACCGCCAGGGTTCTTTAGGCACAGTGGCATTCGCTTGGCAAATTGCTGTTCGTGAAAATGCTCCAAGAAAGTGTTCATCATTTCTATTGAGAACTCGTCATTGAATTGCAGGAACGCGCGCAATGCATAACTTTCATTCCACGAGCGTCCCTCGAAGATCCAGTCCTTCGGGTATTCAAACGGATAGAAGATATCGTGAATGTGGATGTAGACCCCGCTCCTCAGTGCTGGAAGAATCTCAAACAGCAGAAAGTTCACATCGCTCCCGGTCTTGCTGACGTGAGTAGAGTCAATGAACAGGAAGTCGCCCTTGTCCAACCTGGAAAATGTCTCAACTGGAACGTCCTGTAGTCGGGCTGCAACAATATCCACCGACTCCAGATCATCCTTCCGGATCAGCGATTTCAGGAGCTCTGGATAGGGCTCGATAAAGGTGAATTCAACTGATCGGCCGAGGTGTCCGTCGTTTGTGTCCAACATCGCACAACTGGAGTAGCCGGAACCAACTTCAATTACTCGCTTTGGCTTGATGAGGCGCATCATGCAGTGCAGCATGATGGCATCCGAATAGGAATAGGCCGGATTCTCGTAGTAGTACCTGTGGGTACTCGCCTTGCCTGCTGGAAAGTCGATTGAGGGATACATCTCTTCGAACCTTCCAAGAGTCTCCAGTTGTCCCTCTTCGTTCAAATTGATGCCTGGCAGTCTGCGTGGAACGTCTGCAAAGATCCTGCGCTCGTCACGTCTGGCCTCTTCGACGGAGACCACAGGAGAGTAGAAGTGGCCAGGTGGAACAAATCCGTTGGCTTTCCGAAGGGCGTCGCGCGCGGCAACGAGTGAACCGATCAGTGGGGCCTTCTTTAGTAGGGACTTGAGCATGATTGGAGCCTGCTGGAGTCTGGTGGTGATTGTGTGACGCCTAACGCTTGGCATCGGCGACGCGCACTTGCCATTGATGATAGAAGGCATGACTCGAAGCGCGTCCGCTGCATGCCGTTGTTGTTAGGCGACCGCTCTAAGGTTGCAGAGCAGATTTGAACTGCTCGAAGCCCGCGTCAAAGAAAGACACGTTGTGAAAAGCCTCCTTCGCAATCGCTTCCGCCACGGCCTTCGCCTGTTCTGCTGTCTTACCAAAGACAACG
>CAZUGP010000100.1:0-26026 GCA_964619965.1 uncultured Acidobacteriota bacterium | reverse complement strand
CGCGGCGTTCGGCACGCGTAAGACGTCCGCGACCGTCGCCACCTCGACGGTGACGTCGGCGGTCATCTTCGGCCGGAGCTTTCCATCCGGGTTAGGGACGTCGATGATCACGGGGTAGGTGATGACGTTCTGGTTTTGCGTTGCGTTCAGTCGGATCTGCGAGATCGCGCCGACGAACGTCTCTTCCGGGTACGCGTCGACGGTGAACCGCGCCGTCTGACCCGTAGCGACGCGGCTGATGTCCGACTGATCGACGTCCGCCTGGACCTGCATCTTCGTCAGGTCCTCGGCGATCGTGAACAGCGTCGGCGCTTGGAACGACGCGGCGACGGTCTGTCCGATGTCGTACTGCCGCGCGACGACGACACCGTCGATGGGGGAGTGGATGTTGGCGTATCCCAAATTGGTCTGCGATTGCCTGAGCGCCGCCTCGGCCTGGTCGACCTGCGCCTTCATGCCGTCGAAGTTCGCCTTCGCCGTGTCGTAGTCGGCTTGGGGAACCAGCTGCTCGGCCAAGAGCCGCGCGCTCCGGTTGTACTGGACCTCCGCGTTGCGCATCTGGACCTGGGCCTGCTGCACATCGGCGACGCGCTGCTGCACCTGCAGCTGAAACGGCGTCGGGTCGAGCGTCGCTAAAAGCTGGCCCTTCTTCACCGGGGAGTTGAAGTCGGCGTGGAGGCTCTGAATGATCCCCGACACCTGGCTTCCCACCTGAACGGTGATCACCGCCGCGATCGTTCCGGTCGCGGTGACCGTCTCGCTGACCGACCCCTTTTCGACGGTCTCGGTGCGGTACTTCGCCTCGGGAGCCTTCGAGTTGCGCTTGTGGTAGATCGCGTACGAGCCGGCTGCCGCGGCGACCACGACGAGGGGAATCAAGACGGATCTTAGTTTCATAGCCGAACCATGTTTTCAGAACAACCCCGTTAGCGCAAAGGGACAGTACGCCGCGGACGATCCGGCGCTATCCTTGAGCCCATGGACTTCGCGGCCCTCCTGCTCGGTCTCGTCGTCGGGGCTTTGATCGGCGCCCTGGCGGCCGCCCTGGCGTCCGCCCGTTCGGGGGGCCGCCTCCGCGAAGACCTGGCGAGGGCGCAGGCGGAGCTGGCCGCTCAAGGCGACAACGCCAGCCGGCAGCGCGAATCGTTCGTCGCCTTGTCGACCGACGTGCTCCAGAACAGCCAGCGCTCCTTCCTCGATCTCGTCCGACCGGTCGAGCAGTCGTTGAAGCAGGTCGACGAGAAGCTGCGCGCGATGGAGAAAGAGCGCGAGGGCGCATACCGCGAGCTGAAATCGCAGGTCGTTACGATGGGACAGGTGTCGGAGCGCCTGCGCACCGAGACGGCGACTCTCTCCCAGGCGCTGCGCGCGCCGCACACGCGCGGCCGATGGGGAGAGATCCACCTGAAGCGCGTCGTCGAGCTGTCCGGGATGCAGGCCCACTGCGATTTCGTCGAGCAGACGACGATCGCCGCCGAGGGCGGGGCGCTACGCCCCGACCTGATCGTCAACCTCCCCGGCGGCAAGCGGTTGATCGTCGACGCGAAGGTCCCGCTCACCTCCTATCTCGAGGCGCAAGAGGCCGTAGACGACGCGTTGCGCGACCGGAAGCTTCTAGAGCACGCGCGCCAAGTGAAAGACCACATCACGCGCTTGTCGCAGAAGAGCTACTGGCAGCAGTTCGACGACTCGCCGGAGTTCGTCGTGCTGTTCATCCCCGGAGAGTCGTTCTTCTCGGCGGCGGTGCAGCGCGATCCGGAGCTGCTCGAATACGGATTCGGGCGCGGCGTCGTCCCCGCGAGCCCGACGAATCTGATCGCGCTCTTGAAGACCGTCCACTACGCGTGGCGCCAGGAAAAGGTCGCCGAGAACGCGGCGGAAATAAGAGACCTGGGTGTTGAGCTGTACGAGCGCCTCGCAACGATGACCGGTCACTTCAAAGACGTCGGCGCGAGCTTAGACGGCGCTGTGAAGTCCTACAACCAGGCGATCGCTTCCCTCGGAAGCCGCGTTCTGGTCTCCGCCCGCAAGATGAAGGAGCTGGGAGCGGGGACCTCGAAGGAGCTCCCCGACCCCGACCCCGTCGAGCGCGAGCCGAGGGCCGTCGCGAGCGAGTAGGCCGAACCGGGGACCGGTCTGGTCCCTTTTTTCCGAGCGCGCCATGAGCTCCCGTTCTATTTCTAGATAGGCGCAATCCGGGAGCCGACATGGTCAAGCGACCCACACCCGTGGAGGCGTTTCTCAACGGCAAGCGGTTCGCCGTCGCGGGCGTCTCGCGGGACGGCAAGCAGGCGGCGAACGCCGTCTACCGCAAGCTGCTCGCCGCCGGTTACGAGGTCGTTCCGATCAACCCGAAGACCACCGAGGTGGACGGTGCAACCTGCTATCCCGACGTGCTCTCCGTGCCGGGCTCCTTGGACGGGATCGTGATCGCGACGCACCCCGATGCGGCCGTCAGCGTCGTGCGTCAGGCGCGCGAGCGCGGCGTCCGTCACATCTGGTTTCACCGCTCGTTCGGCCAAGGCAGCGTCTCGGACGAAGCCGTGCTGCAGTGCCAAGACGCAGGCATGAACTGCATCGTCGGCGGGTGCCCGCTGATGTACTGCGCGCCGGTCGATCTCTTTCATCGCTGCATGTGTTGGTGGCTCGGCCGGAGCGGGCGCGTCCCCGTCCAGGGGCCGCAATAGTGCCAGTCGCTCGCGGCGTCCCCCCTTTATTGCGGAACCTAGTTCATCACCGCGGTGATTTCGTATTCGACGGCACCGCTTCCGGACGCGGCATCGAGGTAAGTCGCGCTCGTCGTCACGGCGATCTTGGTGAACGGCGCGAGCGATCCGCTTACGCCCCGATCGGCACGTGCCCCGGCTGCGCGGCGCAACGCGCGAGCCAAGCGTTAATCGCCGGATAGCGCTTCATGTCGAAGTCGCCTTCCTCCGCGACGTGCGTGTAGGCGTAAAGCGAGATGTCCGCCAACGAATAGCGCGAGCCGACGAAGTACTCGCGGCCGGCGATGTGCTTTTCCATGGCGTCGAGTGCGCGGTAGCCGGTTTTCTGTCGCGAGGCGAGGGCGACCGGGTCGTAATCGCCACCTTTGTAGTGGAGCCAGAAGCGGGCGACGGCGATGTAGGGCTCGTGGTCGTACTGCTCGAAGAACTGCCACTGCAAAACCTGCGCGCGCTCGTAGCGATCGTCCGGGACGAATCGCGTGCCGTCGCCGAAATACCAGAGGATGGCGTTCGACTCGGCGAGCGAGCGGCCGTCGTCGAGCACGATCGTCGGGACGCGGAGCGCCGGGTTTAGCGCGCCCAAGATCGCGGGCCGGTTCGACCGGTCGGAGACCGAGAGCTCGCGCCGCTCGTACGTCATCCCGAGGTGGGCCAGCAGGAGACGCACTTTGTAGCAGTTCCCCGACGGCACGCTGTCGTAGAGCAACATCTCCGAGCCCTCCTCTTGTGCTTCAATAATAATGATGCATCATGCGCGCCGAGGTCACGATGACTGATTGCGACGTCCTGGTCGTCGGCGGCGGTCCCGCCGGCTCGACCATCTCGGCGCTGCTCGCCGAGCGAGGCTGGCGCGTCACGGTGCTGGAAAAAGACCACCACCCCCGGTTCCACATCGGCGAGTCGCTGCTCCCGTGGAATCTGCCCATCTTCGAGCGGCTGGGCGTGCTCGATCAGGTCCACGCGATCGGCATCAAGAAGCCGGGCGCCGACTTCAACTCCGGGATGGAGGTGGACGGGCACCATCAGTTCCACTTCAGCTTCGCGCTCGATCCTAGCCAGCCGTACGCCTACGAGGTGCGCCGGTCGGAGTTCGACAACCTGCTGCTGCGCAACAGCGCGGCCAAGGGCGCGAGCGTGGTGGAAGGCGTCCGCGTGACGCGTGTGGAGTTCCCCAGAGACGGCGACCCCGTGGCCCATTCGGTGGACGAGCAGGGCGTGAAGCGAACGTGGACCTGCCGTTTCTTCGTCGACGCGTCGGGGCGCGACACGCTGTTGTCCGGGCAGTTCCGACTGAAGAAGAAGAATCCGCATCACGCCAGCGCGGCGATGTTCGGCCACTTCAGCAACGTCGAGCGGCGCGAGGGTGAGTACGAGGGGAACATCAGCGTGTACTGGTTCGAGCACGGCTGGTTCTGGATGATTCCGCTCAGGGACGGCACCATGAGCGTGGGCGCGGTTTGCCGGCCCGCTTACCTGAAGCAGCGCCGAGGCGGAGTCCCCGAGTACCTGCTGCAGACGATCGCCAAGGGACATCCGGAGATGCGCCACCGCATGCGCAACGCCGTGCTGATCAACAACGAAGCTCGCGCCACCGGGAACTATTCGTATCAATCCACGCGCATGCGCGGCGATCGCCACATCATGGTGGGCGACGCTTACGCCTTCATCGATCCTGTCTTCTCGAGCGGCGTGCTGCTCGGCATGAACAGCGGAGTGCTCGGAGCCGATGCGGTGGCGGCTTGGCTGCGCAAGGACCCCGAGACCGAGTCCAAGTTCCGCCACTTCGAGACCATGGTCCGCCGCGGCGTGAAGACCTTCTCCTGGTTCATCTGGCGTTTCAACTCGCCCGGCATGCGCAGCCTGATGTTGCATCCGGGAAACCCGCTGCGCGTGCAAGAAGCGGTGACGTCGTTGCTCGCCGGCGACGTGTTCCGCGACATCGGGGCCAGGTCACGCTTCTGGCTGTTCAAGTTCTGGTACTACATGTTCAGCATCAAGTACGCGCTCACCTCCCTGCGCCTTTGGTGGCTCCGCGTGCGCAATCCCAGGGAGGTGTTCACCGGCGGGACGACTCCGGTGGATGTCGCCTGAGGCTCCGCTACACGCCCACCACCTTGAGATGTCCCCGCCCGATCGCCCGGACGAGCCGCGCAAACGGAAGACGACCGGTCGCGGTGGGCGGAATCCCTCCGCTCTTCGCGGCCGCGAGGCTCGCGCGGAGCTGCGCGTACGGCTTCGTGGGCTCGCCCTTCGGAACGGGGATCGCCGCAACGGACGCCGGCTGGATCGCTCCGAGAATGAGTCGCGCCCAGCGCGTCGCTTCCGCATCGACCGCGCCGCCTGGGTGCGCGGGAAATCCGTTCGGCTGCGCGAGACCGACGAGATAGTCCACGGCTTTCTTCCGCGCGTCGGCGACCCAAGGCTCGCCCGGCGCGCTGACCGCGGCTTCGGCCAGCGCCCACGTCGCGACGGCATGAACCCCGACGTCGTCGGCGATAGCGCCGGACCCGCGCTGCGCGGCGAGCAAGGCGGCGAGCGCCGGCCGCCCTTCGGCCGGAGACAGTTTTCCGTCGTCGGCCAGATCGGCCAGGACACGGAACGCGCTGTCGAGAAGGCGCGCGCCGGCACTCGGAGATTTGCCCGACCCGCCCACGCCTGGGGACAGCAGCGTCTTGAAGTCGCGCTCGCGCGCGCCGCTGACGTTCGGGTCCCCGTCGCCGTCCGGATCCCCGACCCCCGGAGCGAGGGCGATCACGTTCTGATAGAAGCGGCCGGCGGGCGGAGCGGGGCTCATCGCCGGCGCGATCGTCTTAGTCTTGTGTGCGGCTCGCGAATTCTGGGGAGCCAAGTTCGCGGCGACCAGGATCTGCTCGCTACCGGCGTCGACGCCTCCGGGCACGCCTCCAACAACGCCACCGACGACGCCGCCCATGGCCTCATCCGTCACGTCGTCTCTTTTGTCCTCGGGCTCCGCGGCCGTTTCACCTTTCTCGCGTACTGCCGCGGGCCCGTCTTTGCCGAAGATCCCCTCGAACGAGACCCCCTCGGGAAGCGGCAACGCTTGGTGCACGGTGCGGGATTCCCCGGACGGGTTCACCACGCGGGAATCGTCCACCGCGACGAACGAGGTGTACGGGCTCATCAGCCGGTAGTTGAGCGCCAGCGCGATCACCTCGGCCTTGATCGATTCCGGTGTCGGGTTGCCGGCGTCGCACAGCAACTCCTCGATCCGCCCCCAGGCCCACAGTGAAGACAGCGCCTCGTTCTTCGACTCGTCCTCGGGCAGTACGACGTGAATCGATTGCTCGAAGTACCGGCCGCCGAGCTTGCCGCGCACCACGACGTTCCCCTCGCCCGCGGCGAGATAACGACCGACGACGGTCGCGGTCTGTCCCGAACCGAGATCGCGCAGGCGCTCGGGTGAAAGATCGGCGACAGGAAGCGCGCCCCAGTCGATCGAGAGATCCGTCAGATAGGGAAGCGTCACCCACGACCGGAACGCCTCGAGGGCGTCGTCGGCGCTCTCGTCGGGGCGCACGAATACGTACGCGCCGCGCCCGAGATCGGCCATGCGATCGAGCAGGTGGTGGTTGACGGAGTTTCCGATCCCGACCGTGTAGATGCGCGAATCGCCAATCACCTTGCCGATTCTCGCGAGGATTCTCGCGTCGTCCCCGACGAACCCGTCGGTCAGGAAGACGACGACGCGCAGGCGGTTCGGATCGGACGGGCGCGCGAACGCCGTTTCGACGGCCGCGAGCAGCTCGGTGCCGCCCCTTCCCTGTTGCCGGTTGAACCAGGCAATCGCCGCTTCGATGGCCGCGCGGTCGTTGGGGAGCGGGTCTTTCGAGTAGACCTCGTTGTCGCCCGCGAACCGGATCAGGTTGAACGTGTCGCGCGGGCCCAACGCACGGAGCGCCTTCGCAGCGAGGCGCTTCGACGCCTCGATCGGGATGCCGCTCATGCTCCCCGAGGTGTCGAGGACAAATGTGATCTCCTTCGGCATCGCCTCCGCCGGACCGACCTCCCCCTTCGGCTGGACGAGGAGCGTGAAGAACCCGTCGAGACCGTCGCGGTGAGCAAGCAGGCCCAGCGCCGGCCGCTCGGACGCGACACTCCAGCGGAGGAGGAAGTCCCTATTGGGGATCGCGTCGTCATCGGCAAGGCGCACGGTGGCTCCACGGGCCGAGGTCTTAAGAACCCTTGTCCTGTGGCTTGGGCTTTCGAGCTTCGTCAGCGGGACGCCGGCGTCGATCGTCACCGCGATCTCGACGTCGTGGCCCGAGCGCGTGTTCGGCGCAAGGGCAGGCGGCGTGATGCGCGCCGCGTCGGCGACCGATCCGCCGGGGATGTAGCGCGGGCCGACGACGAGCGGGAAGGTCAGCCGGTAGACGCCGCGCTCGTAGCGCAGCGTCTCGATGGTGCGCAGGCGGACCGTGATCGGCTTCCCCGGCTCGAGATTGGCAACCGACTGCGTGAAGATGTTCGGCCGCTCCTGTTCTAAGAGGGCGGCTTGGTAACCCGCAGCGCGCGCCCGTTCGTAGTGTGCGCGCGCCTCCTCGCGGCGCTTGATCTCGCCGCGGATCGTGCGATCGCCCACCACGAGCTCGAAGTCGTCGACCGCCGCGCGGTCTCCCAACGGGAACGTGTAGACCGCCTCGACCGGTTCGGCGAACGGGTTGGCGAACACCTGCTCGATCGTCGCGCGGGCGACGAAGGCGGTCACCTCGATTTCGACCTTCGTGTGGCGCAGGGGCAGCTCGATGACGCGATCCTCCCGTGTCACGCGCAGCGCGCCGGGTGTGGACGCGTCGGCCGGGGCGGCTTGGAGGGGCCGGATCGTCCAGACGGCGAGGGTTGCGAACAGGACGGCGAGCGAGCGGGCGGGGGATCTCATCACGTCTCCTCCTGAGCCTTGCTTTCCGGCTCTCGAGGTGATGTGACAGATGTACCTGTCCGGAGTTCCCGAGATCGTGCTCTCATTCCCGTTGATGCGGCGGAGCAGCCGCAATCGTGGGGCGTTGCGCCATGACCGTCCGACGCATCGGAACCTGGAAGGACACCCTTCGCCGCCTCGCCGACGCAAGCGTCGCGGCCGCGCTTCCCGGCGGCGCCTCGCTGTTTCCCATCCTGGCGCAGGTCGACGGCTACCTGTTCCCGCACGAGGCGGTCTTCCTCTACTGGTTGGCGCGCGAGGGAAAGGGGGAGGGGGCGATCGTCGAGATCGGCTCGTACCGCGGCCGGTCGACGCTCTGTCTCGCCAAAGGCGTCAACCGTCGCAGACCAACGCCCATCGTCGCCGTCGACCCGCACGTCTACGGAACCGAAGGCGATCTGCGCGAAAACCTGGCGCACTTCGGCATGAGCGAGATCGTCCAACTCGTCGTCGCGCCGTCGGTTACGGCGGCTCGCTCTTGGAACGGGCCAGTGCGCGTCGTGTTCGTGGACGGCCACCACCAGCAGGCCAGCGTCGAGGCCGACGTCGACGCCTGGCTTCCGTTTCTTGCGCCCGGGGGTTTCCTGGTGCTTCACGACGCAACCGACCTCAGCTCGTTCCCGGGCCCTGCGGCGGTCGCCGCCGCGCGGCTTCGCGTGGGTCCCGTTTTCGATGCGGTGGGGAGCTTGGGCGGCATCAGCTGGGCCCGGAGGGCGGGTGCGGCTGCGCCCTGGGAACCACGGGCCTACGGGGCCAAGGCTCTGGATGCGGGGATCCGGCTGGTCAAGGCCCGGGGGAGCGGGCGGGACGGCGGTTAGCGTGTTGCGTATGGGCAACCCACTTCAAAGAAACCGGTTGCGGGAAAGGGAGTCTCGACGTGTATCCATAGCACGGTAAAGCAGAGGGGTGTCCCGGTCCCGGGGGGAGTCCGTTGGAACACATTGAAGAGACCCAGGGAAGCGCGGCGTTCGGCGCCTACCTCAGGAAGCTGCGCGAGACACGCCGGCTGTCCCTCGATGCCGTCGAGGAATTGTCCGGCACCTTCCCCGAGAGGGTCACGAAGTCGCACCTCTCCCGGATCGAGAACGGCCTCGCCCTGCCCACCTTTCCGCGCCTGATGGCGATGGGCCACATCTACGGCGTGGCCATCGCGTCTCTCGCCGAGCGCTACGAGATCGAGCTCAGGCGTTCGATGAAACCGGTCGAGCTCGAAGGAAAGAGCGACGAATCGGTGCTCAGAGAGTTCGAAGGGCTGGTCTACAGCGGGGATTTCAACGATGCCCTGCTTCTCGTCTGGGCTCTGGCCGACCGTGTCCGTGCGCGCGATGGCCTCGAAGACGCGGTCGTCGATCTCAGGCTCAAGATCATCGTTTGCCTGATGAAGCTCGGCCGTTACGTTTTCGCCAAAAGCCAGTGCGAAGAGATCCTCAGCCACCCGAAGCTCAACGAATCGACCAGGCTTCGCGCGCTGCAGCTGTTTGCGACCGCTTGCTTCCGGCTTCAGCTTCACCAAATGGCGCTCTGGGCTCTCGATGAATGCGAGCGGGAAGCCGATCACGCCGGCGGGTCCGGCCGGTTCCGCGCGGACGTGCTGGCGCTTCGCGGGAACCTGCATCAAGACGCGGCGCGGCCGGGCGACGCCATCGCGGCCTACGAAAAGGCGCTCGAAATCTACAGTGCGGCGGGGGAGGCCTACGAGGTGCTCACCGTCCGACTCAACATGGCCGTCGCCGAGACCGACTGCGCACGGCTCGACTCGGCCCGCGACATGCTCGAGTCTCTCCTTCTCGTGCTGGAGGCCGGCCAGCACGAACGATTGCGCGCGCAGGCGCTGAGCCACTTAGGCGTCGTCCACTTCCGGAACTCCAGGTTGGACGCGGCCGAGGGCTTCGCCATCAAGTCGAACGCCATCGCAAGGCCGCGCGAATACCACGCGATCGTGTTCAGGAACTGCTTCTACTTGTGGCGGATCGCCCAGGCCCGAGGCGACGACGGCGCGGTCCGATTGAACGAGCGGACGCTGAAGAGCTACTTGGCGCGCATCGAGGAATCACTTCCGGAGCTCGACGAGTTCCGTCGGATCATCGCAGGGGATCAGTCATGAACGCCAACCGCGCCCCCGGGTTGAGGGCGGTCGTCTCGAGCTTCGCCCTCGCACTCGCGCTGCTTTCACCGGGAATCGTTCCTGCCGAAGTCGGCGTTGCGAAGGAACTCGGCGCATCCGACCCATCGGTCGTCTACGTCTTGGACGGATCGACGGAAGACCCGACGCCCATCAACCCCGTCTGGCGCAAGCTCGGCCCGATCCGCGAAACACAGTTCGCCCTGAATCCCGGCGGAGAGTTGAACGGCGACGGGTCGCCGTCGCTCATCGCGAACGCGACCGCCAGCCTGGTGGTCGCCGCCTGGTCCCGCAGCTCGGCGAGCGGCTTCGATATCGTGGTCAGCCGCTTCGTGAGCGGTGCGTGGACGGCGCCGCAGGTCGTCGCCGGCCTGTCGGCGAATGAGCTCGACCCGCAGCTCGTGCTCGACCCCAACGGAACCGTGCACATGTTTTATTGGGTCGACGGGCTGACGCCCGAGGTGTTCCACACCATGGCGCCTCCCGATCTGTCGTCGTGGTCGACGCCCGAGCCGGTCTCCCAGCTCGGCCAATCCGCGTGCCATCCCGCCGGCGCGTTCTACGACGGGGTCTTGCGGGTGGCCTACGAGGTGCACGACTTCGGCAACGGCAACACGCCGAAACAAGTCGTGCTCGCGCGGGCCGAGAGCGGCGGCTTTACCCCCGAGGTCGTCGCGATGACGAACAACCTCGGCAATGTCCGGCCTCAAGTGCATAGCCACGGGGGACATCTCTGGGTGGATTGGGTCGACTCCGAGACTACGGAGGGGTCCGGCGAAATCGCCTGGACTCGGATGATCGTGCAAGGACAGTGGGAGGCGATCGAGTACGAGTCGTACGCCGATCACGACGACCGCGAGTACCGGACGCGCGCCACCGTGCGGTTGCTAGCGATCGAGTAACCGGTCACGTCAACCGCTTCAGCGCCTCGATCACCAGGTCGTGGTGCGCGCGCGGCCGCGTGTACGCACCCGCGTGTCCCGAAAACCCCAGCACGTGCAACCTGGCGCCGGGAATGCGTGAGGCGAGGCGGCGCGCACCGGCAAGCGGCGCCACCAGATCCCACGCCCCCGCGACGACCTCGACCGGGATGGCGCTACCTGGCGGAAGCCCGGGTTCCTCGCGAAAGAGCAGCTCGAGCTTGCGCCTCACGGTGGCGCCCGGGGTCGCGGCGTCAAGAGAGGCGCGAAGCAACGAAGGCAGGCGTACCCACAGCGCCGGAGCGAGCCCCTCCCACGAGGTCAGCCCCAGAAACGCCATCGAGAACATCACGCGGGCGAGGAGGTCGGGGTCGGCGCGCCGTTCGACCCAATTGAGGAGCGCAAGATGGAGGCGCGGTCGCCACAGCGGATCGGGAGGGTGGGATAGGAGCAAGCCGGAAACGCGCCCCGGGTGCCTGGCTGCCGCGGCCAGCGCGACCAGACAGCCGAACGACGTTCCCCAAAGTATCGCGCGGGACTTGGAGTCGCGGTCGATCGCCTCTTCGACCTCTTTCGCGTAAAGCTCCCAGCCGAGCGGGCTTGACGCCGGGTCGTCATACCTGTCGCCGCTGATATCTAGGGCAGCGACGCGGAAGCCCGCGCCGACCGCGCAGGCGATCTCCTCGTAGTAGAGGCCGACGCCTCCCACGATCCCCGCGATCTTGACGACGAGCGGCCCTTCGGCGCCGTGAACGGTCATCCTCATCGGAACCTCTCGGGCATAATGCCAGGTGAAACGATGTCCGACAGCACAAGACACGCGATCCGCTTCGTGCTCGTTGCGCCGCGCTACGGCGGAAACGTCGGCGCGGCCGCGCGCGTCCTCAAGAACTTCGGCTTCTTCAGGCTCGACGTCGTCGCGCCTCGGGAAGGGACGGAACACGAAGAGGCGGTCCGGATGGCCGTCGACGCCGCCGACGTCCTGGCCGCCGCAAAGACGCACGCGACGCTCGACGACGCGTTGGACGGCGCGGCGACGGTCGTGGGGACCTCGCGCCGCATGGGAAAGCACCGCCAGCCGCATCACAGTCTCGAGGCGCTCGCGCCGGTGATCGCGGGCCTGGCCGCCCGCGGCGACGTCGCACTGGTCTTCGGCCGCGAGGACCACGGCCTCTCCGACGCCGATCTCGACCGCTGCACGCACCTCGCCTACGTTCCGACCGCCGAGGCCTACCCAGCGTTGAACGTGGCGCAGACGATCGCGATCGTCGCCTACGAAGTGCGTCGCGCCCTGGATCGCGCAACGCCTAAGGCCATAGACCCCGACGACGAGGCGCTCGTCGATCACGCCGGGCGCGAAGCGATGTACGCGCACCTCGAGCAGGCGCTGCTTTCGATCGGTTTTCTCAAGTTGGGACAGCTCGAGGGGATGATGCGCCGGCTGCGCCGCATCCTCTCCCGCGCGAGGCTATCGGCCGGCGACGTGGACGTCATCCGCGGCATCGCGCGGCAGATCCTGTGGTTGGCGAGGCAGGCGCGTGTCGACCTTTCGAAGCGGCCGTGACAGCCGCCGCGCTGACGGATGCGGTCAAGGCCGAAGCAATTGCGCTCGGATTCCACAAGGTCGCGATCGCGGCTGCTGCGCCGCTTGCGCGCGATCGCGCGGCGCTTTCGGCTTGGCTCCTCGGGGACCGGCACGCGACGATGGCGTGGATGGCGCGCGACCCCGAGAAGCGCTCCGATCCCGAGGCGATGTTGCCCGGTTGCAAGAGCGTCATCGCGCTCGCCGTCAACTACTGGCCCGGTAACGACGGGGCGTCAGGCCGCCCCGGCACCGCGCGGATCGCGCGCTACGCGCAGGGGCGCGACTACCACAAGGTCATAGGACGGAAGCTGAAGGAGCTTGCGGCGTGGCTCACGACGGAGAGCGGCTTCCCGTCGCGCACTTTCGTCGACACGGGGCCGGTTTTAGAGCGCGCGTGGGCGGAGCGCGCAGGCCTCGGTTGGATCGGGAAGAATGCGAACCTGCTGACGCGCGATCTCGGCTCGTGGATTCTCCTCGGGGAGGTGTTGACCTGCGCCGCGCTCGACCCCGACGCGGGGCCGCACGAGGATTTCTGCGGGACGTGCACGGCCTGCCTCGACGCCTGCCCGACGCACGCGATCACGTCTCCCGGCGCCGTCGATTCGAACGCGTGCATCTCGTACTGGACGATCGAGCACCGCGGCGCGATCCCTGAGGCGCGGCGTCCAGGCCTAGGCGACTGGATCTTCGGCTGCGACGTCTGCCAGGACGTCTGCCCTTGGAACACGTCGTTCGCAAAGCAAGCCGCGGACGACCCGTTTTCACTCCGCGATGACCTCCGCGGGCTCGATCCCGTGGAGATCCTGGGGCTCGACGAGGCCGCGTTTCGCGCACGTTATTCGGGGACGTCCTTGATGCGCGCTCGCTACGACGGGATGCGCCGTAACGCGTGCGTCGTGCTCGGGAATCGCGGCGATCCCGATGCGCTCCCGGCGCTTCGTCTCGCAGCCTGCGATGCCGACGCGGCCCTTCGCGAGCATGCCCTCTGGGCGATCGCGCGGATCGAGAATCGCGAGCGTTGATTCGAGGTTATAGTCTGCGTTCAGGAGGGTCGATGGGCGTCAAGCCGAACGACAAGCGCACGCAGAACCGGGCGAAACGTCGCATGATGGTTCGCTACGGTCTCTCGACCGCCGAAAAGACCGCGTTCACGAAGAACGTGTCCGAAACCGGGATGTTCCTCCAGACCAACCAGGTCTTCAAACCGGGGACGACGATCCAGGTTCAGATCCAATTCCCCAAGGAGACCTTCAGCATGTGGGCCCGCGTCGTGTGGGCGAAGACGGTCCCGATTTCGCTGGCCCATGTTCTCGAATGCGGCATGGGGCTCTGCTTCATCGATCCGTCTCCGGAGTGGATCACCTTCTTCCACGACTGGGCGAAGAAGGCCGGGGTCCTCGAAGAAAGATAGAGTCCAAAACCCCCATATCTTGTGGCATGTTCTTTTCATACCGCGATATTTTGTGCAAATCACGCTTGACACGTCCTTTCTCGTCCTGCTATCACAGACGAGCTTCAGAGGGGATTCACAGGGAGCAGTTGGGTGGGACGCGGGTTCCCTGGGAGATGAGATGAAAACCTCGCGCCGTTCCCCCCACCGGACGGCTCGTGAGACCGAAATCAGGAGGACGCCAGCGATGCTTGAGCGCGAGCCGAGACCGGCGGAGGACGACCGCTCAGTCCAAGTTCCAGGCGAGATGAACGCCGCCCCGTCCTCGACCCCGAATCCACGAGAGGGGATGCGCTTCGCGCGCCGCTTCACGAAGCCGGGTATCAGCCCGCACGACGAGGTCGAGTGGGAGTTGCGGGACGCGGTGATCTCCTCCGGAACGGGCGAGGTCGCTTTCGAGCAGCGCAACGTCGAGGTGCCTAATTTCTGGTCGCAGCTGGCGACCAACGTGGTCGCGCAAAAGTACTTTCGCGGGTCCCTGGGGAGCCCGGAGCGCGAGCACTCGGTGAGGCAGCTGCTCGACCGAGTGGCGAAGACGGCGGCTAGCTGGGGACGCGAGGGAAACTACTTCGCGACCGCCGAAGACGCCGACATTTTCGAGGCCGAGCTGACCCACCTTTTGCTCCACCAAATGCTCTCCTTCAATTCCCCGGTTTGGTTCAACTGCGGCATCGAACCCCGCCCGCAGGTGTCCGCGTGCTTCATCAACTCCGTGCAGGACACGATGCCGTCGATTCTCGATCTGGCGAAGACCGAGGGGATGCTCTTCAAGTACGGCTCGGGCACCGGTTCGAATCTCTCCGCCATCCGCTCGTCGCGAGAGCATCTCGCGGGAGGAGGCACCGCCTCGGGGCCGGTCTCCTTCATGAAGGGGTACGACGCCTTCGCCGGCGTGATCAAGTCGGGGGGCAAGACTCGCCGCGCGGCGAAGATGGTCATCCTGAACGTCGACCACCCGGACATCGAGGATTTCATCCATTCGAAAGCCGGCGAAGAGCAGAAGGCTTGGGCGCTCATCGATGCCGGCTACTCGGGCGAGTTCAACGTCCACGGCGGCGCCTACGATTCCGTCTTCTTCCAGAACGCGAACCACTCGATCCGCGTCACCGACGAGTTCATGCGGGCCGTCGTTTCGGACGGCGAGTGGATCACCCGCGCGGTGACGACGGGCAAACCGATGGGGACCTACCGCGCCCGCAACCTGCTCCGCGAGATGGCGGACGCCGCGTGGATCTGCGGCGATCCCGGGATGCAGTACGATACGACCATCAACACGTGGCACACGTCGCCGAACAGCGGCCGCATCAATGCGTCGAACCCGTGCTCCGAGTACATGTATCTCGACGATTCGGCGTGCAATCTGGCGTCTCTCAACTTGATGCGCTTCAGGCGCCCCGACGGCGAGTTCGACATCGACAGCTTTAGGCACGCGGTCGAGGTGAGTGGGACGGCAATGGAGATCTGGGTCGACAACGCGTCCTACCCTACGCCCGCGATCGAAAAGAACTCGCACGACTTCAGGCCGCTAGGGCTGGGGTACGCCAATCTCGGAGCGCTCTTGATGTCGCGCGGGCTTCCCTACGACAGCGACGCCGGCCGCGCGTACGCGGCGACGATCACCGCGCTCATGTGCGGCGAGGCCTACGCCACCTCGGCGAAGATCGCGGCCCACAAACAGCCTTTCGCGGGCTACGAGCGGAACCGCGAGCCGTTTCTGGGCGTGATGCGCAAGCACCAGGCGCATGTCGACGGGATCGACGGCAAGCTGGTCCCGCCGGATCTGCTCTCGGCCGCGCGCGGGTCGTGGGCCGACGTCGTGACGCTGGGCACCGAGCACGGCTTCAGGAACGGCCAGGCGACGGTCCTGGCGCCGACCGGAACGATCGCGTTCATGATGGACTGCGACACGACCGGCATCGAGCCCGACATCTCGCTGGTCAAGTACAAGAAGCTCGTCGGCGGCGGTGTTTTCAAAATCGTCAACAACACCGTCCCTCTCGCCCTCAAGAAGTTGGGCTACGCGCACGAGGACATCCAGAACATCGTCGATTACATCAACGCGAACGACACCATCGAAGGCGCGCCGGGCTTGAAAAACGAGCACCTTCCCGTCTTCGACTGCGCGTTCAAGCCCATGAAGGGGACCCGTACGATCCAGTACATGGGCCACGTCAAGATGAGGGCCGCCGCCCAGCCGTTCCTGTCGGGCGCGATCTCGAAGACCGTCAACATGCCCCACGACACGACCGTCGAGGAGATCGAGAAGACCTACATCGAAGCGTGGAAGATGGGATTGAAGGCGATCGCGATCTACCGCGACGGCTGCAAGCGAAGCCAGCCTCTCTCAACCGGCAAGGACGAGGACAAGGCCGCCGCGACCGCGGCCCCCGTTCCGATGCCCCGCCGTCGCAAGCTCCCCGACACGCGCCATTCGATCACCCACAAGTTCTCGGTGGCGGGACACGACGGCTACATCAACGTCGGTCTGTACGAAGACGGTCAGCCGGGCGAGATTTTCGTCACGCTCGGCAAAGCCGGCTCGACGCTCGCGGGCTTCGCCGATTCCTTCGCGACGGCGATCTCGTTCTCGCTCCAGCATGGCGTCGAGCTGCGTTTCCTCGTGGACAAGTTCACGCACGTGCGGTTCGAGCCCTCGGGATTCACCGGGAATCCGCAGATCCCGATCGCGAAGTCGATCGTCGATTACGTCTTCCGCTGGATGGCGATCCAGTTTCTCCCGAAGGAGCAACAGCCCTCGATGTCTACGGTCGGCAACGGCCACGAGCTCGCCATCACCGCCGACACCGACTCCGACGCGGCCAGCGCCGCCATCGCGCAGGCCGCGGCGCTGCAAGCGCGCGAGCGGGACGTCTACGTCCGCCAGGCCGACGCCCCGCCCTGTCATGAATGCGGATCGCTGATGATCCGGAACGGGGCGTGCTATGCGTGCGTGAATTGCGGGAGCACGAGCGGGTGTTCGTGAGGAGAGTTAACAGTTAACAGTCTAGCGCTCGCGTCGGAACTGCACGTCCTGGGCGTGCAGCTCCGATCCTTCGAGGCGCAACTTGAATGCGATCGACCCCGATGGACAACAGTCGGGGTCGTCTCGTGCCCCTGCCTTCCCCTGGCCGGTTAGCGCCGCGAGGTTGATCTGGGGGTTCGTGCTCAAGTCGTAGCCTTCGGGAAGTTGCGAGCGGATCTCGGCGATGGTGTGGTCCTTGATCATCTCCACCCGACTGTCGTCCCAGACCGCGAACTCGCTTCCACATTCGGTAGTGCCGCTCAGGCAGATGCGCGATTCGAGAAAGGTCGTGCCGCTCATCTCGTGAACGCTGAGCGGGGCGAGAAGGATGCGCGACTCATCCTCCTGGACGGCGTAGAGGCATCGCACCACCCGGCTCCCCTTGATGCCCTCGAAGAGAGCTTCGGTCAAAACGCGCGCCGGCTCGCCGCCGCGGGTGGGGCTTGGCCACGCGTAGCGGGCGCTATAGAGGACGCGGCCGCCGTGCTCGGCGAGCACGCGCCACGTCATCTTGCAATCGGGATGCGACGGACCGTCCCAGCTCGGGATGTACTTCCCCGGCGCGATGCACCAGGTCTGCGCCTTCACCAACGACACGGGGTGGCCGTCCAAGACTCGACTCTCGGCGTCGGCGGTGCCGGCCGGAAGGACGACGAGCCCGACGAGGAGGGCGGATCGGATCGCGATTCGAAAGACAATTGCCGCCATGATGGACTCCTGGAATCGCGGTCGAATCTAGGGTCGATCAGGGGGTCAGGCAACCCCACTCAGGGCGCCTCAGGTAGTGGTCCCGCGCCGTCGACGAAACGCGCGATCTCCTCCCTCGTTCGCACGGTGAAAAACTCGAAGCGAGAGTAGTCCTGAGTGACTTTGCGCACCGTCGATTCGCGTAGGACCCCGTGAATCGCCCCGGCCACGACCGTACAGCGGGTCGTCGTGATCGCAACGTGTGACGGGAACCGCATGCCGTTCTTCTCGAAGCCAAACTGCGTGACGATCCGCTCGATGTCGTAGGCCCGACCTTCTTGGGCAAGGTCGGCGTCCAGGAGGCGTTTGCGATTCCAGTCGGAGGGCGTGTACGCCTCGACCTCCAAGATCTGCGTCGTCTCGCGATCGACCCACGCGTAGCCCGCCCAGTCGTTCAGACCCCTCCGGATCGGCTCACGGGGGAGGAACTCGATTCGCAACGACGAGCGGCCGAGGGTGGTTCCCTCGCCAACAACCTCGAAGCGGTAGAGCGGTTGACGGTCGGAGCGGAAGATGAACGCCCAGAGATAGGCGCTTTCGAGGAATCGAGGAACCCTGTAATCGCGAGGGTCGACCTCCTGCCCGCGCTCTTTCGCGGTCGTTCCCGTCTTCCACGTCCTGAAGTCGCGCAGCCGCCCGTGCTCGTCCCGGATGAACAGGTAGGCGAACTGGATGCGGCCGGTCTCGGAGCCGGTGTAGCTGATCGTCTCCTGACAGGCGAACCCGAGCGCGTTGTCGCGGTACAACTCCGCGACGCGCGCGAGCCGCGTAAGCAGATGCTCCAAACCCGCCGGGTCCGCAGCTGGAACCGCAACGAACAGCGTCGCGGCTATGAGAAGGAGCACTCGCCTACACGTCATGGGGTTTGCTTCACGACACCCTTCCCGTCGACGATCTCGAACGTGAAGCGAGCCTTGCCTTCGGGTGGGGATGGGGGAGGCGCGACGGCTCATGGCGCTGTAGCGGCGGGCGCGACCTTCAGCGCGTTCTCGATCGCGGCCTTCCACTGGTCGTAGGCCCCGGCGCCACCGCCGCGCTTCCTTACGACCACCGTCCCGTCGCGGACCAGGAGCTTCGTCGGGAAGCCGTCGACGTCGAGGCGGTCGTGCCAATTCTCGGGATCCGAGTAGATCGGCAGCTTCGTGCCGGCCTCCTCCGCAACCTTCACGAGGGCGCTGCCTTTCCATCCTCCCCACAACACGCTGACGAGACGGAAGCGACCCGACGGTTCGTACTCCTTGGCGAGGCGCGCAAGCTCCGGCATCTCCTCGATACACGGCTTGCACCCGAGAGCCCAGAAATCGACGAGGTAGACAACGCCGGCCGTGTCCAGCGTGACCGCTTCGCCCTGGGCGTCGGCGAACCGCAGAGTCGCTTTCGAGTCGCCGTTTGGGGCTCCGGCGATCACGCGTGAACCAAACGCCAGCGCGACGATCATGCCGAGGACGCTCTGGTGAAGACGCATCGACGCCTCCTACCCGGACTCTACCAGCAGCCGCTTCGACCGCCTCACGGTATATTCCGTACAGGGGGCTCGATGAATCAGCACGTCCGCACGGTACTCGTCATCGGGTTGCTCTCGTTCGCGACGAAGGCCTCGGCAGCCGATCCGACTTGGATCTCGATCTTCCCGGGCGGTGCCGAGGAGGTCTTCCGCGAAGAGGGTGCCTCGGTGTGGACGCGGCAGCCCGGGTTTCTGGTCGGAGTCGCGGCCGACTCCACGATCGAGCGACTGTCCCAACGCGGCATCACGCCGATCGCCGAGTACGTCGACAACGGCCAATGGATGTACCTGCTGCACCACCGGCCCGGATTCGATGCGCCGCCGGCCGGAGGCGCCACCATCTACGCGTTGACCTCGGAGATCGATCTCTACTTGTTCCCCGCCGCGACGAAGGTCGAGCTGCCGCGCGTGAAGCCCTATGCCGGTTTCCAGGCGATCCCGCGCGTCGCCCTGCCGCTGCGTGAGACGCATGCCGCCGATCTCGCGCCGACGTCGACGCTCGCACCTAACGCGGTCAACCCGTTGGTCGCGCAGATCCTCGCGGCGACGAGCCAGCCGAGTTGGTTTCAGATGGTGAAGGATCTCTCCGGCGAGAATCCGGTCGTCATCGGCGGGCAGACCTTCACGATCTCGACGCGCTACTCCGATGCGATGTTCCCGACCCCCGCGGCCAACGCACACGCGACGGAGTACCTCGAAGACAAGGGTGCGCAGTGGGGATACACGAGCCATCGCGAAAGCTACACGTCGGCCCTTTCGGGGTGCTTCCAGCAATCGAAGGCGTGGCAGAATCTCATTTTCATCGTGCCCGGCCAGGTGGACTACGGTCAGCACCAGCAGGTGCTGTTCGTGACCCACTACGACTCCCTGTCGTACTCGGTCGCGGAGAGCTACGCGTACGCTCCCGGTGCCGATGACGCGGTTTCGGGGGGTGTGGCTCTCCTCGAGGCGATGCGCACGTTCAAGGACTACGGCTTCAAGAACACGCTCGTATTCGCCTGGTTCACCGGCGAGGAACAGGGGATCTGCGGCTCCTCGGCCTACGTACGGCAGCATCCGTCGGCCGACATGTGGCGCGCCGTCAACATGGACCAGACCGCGTTCGACGGCAACGGCGATCGCCTCATGGACGTCTACAACTGGGATGCCACCAACTCGCCCGGCAGCGTGGCGTTAGGCGATCTTTTCGTTCAGGCCAACGGCGACTACGGCAACATCATCGATCCCGCGAAGATCGTGAGGGACCAGAGCAAGATGTGCCAGACCGACCACTGCCCGTTCTGGGACGTCGGCGTCGCGTCGATCGCCGTGCTCGAGGACCTCCACAACAACGACATCTGCCCGTGCTTCGATGAGCGGCAAACCGCCACGTGCCACGACACCGTCACGCAGCTGTGGAACGGCCAGCTGATGTTCACGCAGGACTACTCGTGGCCCACGGAGAAGGCCGCGATCGCGGTCATCGCCCAGCTCGCCGAGCCCCTGTACGCCTGTCCGGCGAGCCCCGTCGATCCCCCCGTCGTCGCTCCGGGGATCGGCACCGTCGCGCTCTCTTGGACCGAAGCCTTCGGCGTGACGAACTACGTCGTAGAGCGAGCGGCGACTTGCGCGGGGCCTTTCGCGGGGATCGCTTCGGTGCCGGGGACCAGCTTCGAAGACACAAACGTCGTCAGCGGGACGGGCTACGCCTACAGGGTCCGGACCTGTCCCGTGCAGGTTTCCGCCTGCGTCACGGCGACGCCGCAGGTCGGGGCGATCGTTTCGTACCAGAATGGAAGCGCTGGCGTCGTGAGCGACAACGGCGACCAGGACGCGATTCCCGACAACTGCGAGCTGTCGACGGTGCAATTGAGCCTCGTCAACGACGGCGACGTCGAGTTGGACAACGTGCGTCTGCTGTCCGTGACGTCGTCGAATCCCGCGGTGCGGATCGCGAGCGCGCTGCCGCAATCGGCGGGATCGCTCGGAGTCGGCGCGTCAGCCGTGGTGTCGTTCAAGTTCTATCTCGGGCGCGACGGCGGCTCCGCAGCTTGCGGCGGCGCGCTGACGTTTACGGTGACGGCGGCGTCGGATCAGTCTCAGCCGACGGTACGCTCGTTCACGTTGACCGGCGAGCGCACGAAGTCAACCGGTCCGCTCACCTACGGCTTCGAGTCGGATTTCGACGGATGGACGCTCACCGCCGGGAGCGTCACCAGATCCGCAGGAGGGGCGCCGGGCTCTACCGGGGCGTCGCTCCACTTCCGCACGGGGCTCAACAACGACTGCAACGGTGTCCAGTCGCCGGTCATAACGCCGTCGGCGATCTCGACGATGTCGATCGGCGTGAACTACATCCTCCAGACGGGCAACTTCGACCGGGCCAACGTGCGCGCGGTCGATGTGACGACCGGAGAGAAGTTCCTGCTCACGCCGACCGGAGCGACCTACAACACGACCGGCGACACCAATCTCCTCTGCGACAATCTGGGAAATCTACCCGGCTGGAGTGGATCGTTCGCGACCTGGCGGCAGGCCGATTTCGATCTGTCGCCTCACGCCGGGAAGGAAATCAGGATCGAGGCGCGCGAGTCGACCAACGCGTCGCAGACCGGCTCGCAAGGATTCTGGATGGACCTGGTTCAGGTCACGAACGCGTCCCAAGTCGGATGCGATTCGCAGAGCGACGTCTGCGTCCCGCTCCCCCCCGAGGTGTCCCCCGAGGGGTCGGCGGTCCCGTTCACGTTGGCGAAGTCAGGGACCGATCTGACGCTGGTCTTCTCCGAATCGGCCGGTGCGACGGCGTACAACGTCTATCGGGGCACACTCTTCGGCCTGGCCCAGGGGATCTACGACCACGCCGCCCTCCCTGGGCTTTGCGGATTCCTCGACGGGGTGGTGGGTGACGGATCCGTGACGGCCACGCTTCAGTCGGCGAGCATTCCGGACGATTCGTATCTCCTTGCGGTCGCTGCCGGCACGTCGGGGGAGTCGGAATACGGGAGCGGCACGTTCGTGATCCACATTCCCGTGGCGCTGAGCTCGTGCCCTTGATATTTCTCCGCTTCGGCTAGAATCCGCCCCTCACGAAAGGGGGCCAAAGCAACATGAACAAGTATCTGACCGAGTTTATCGGAACGTTCTTCCTCGTCTTGACGATCGGGTGCACGGTGATCGCCGGGGGACCGCACGTCGTTCCGCCGCTGGCGATCGGCGCGGTCTTGATGGTGATGATCTTCGCGGGCGGGCACGTTTCGGGCGGGCATTACAACCCCGCGGTGACGTTGGGCGTCTGGATGCGCGGCCGCTGCCCGAGTGCCGATGTCGCCCCCTACTGGATCTCGCAGATCGGCGGCGCGCTGGCGGCGGCGTTCGCGGCGAAGTTCTTGGTCGGGGCGCCCAAGGACGCGGCCGCGGTTCCCCACATCGGCCCCGCCCTCCTCGCCGAATTCCTCTTCACCTTCGCGCTCGTCTACGTCGTGCTCAATGTGGCGACGGCGAAGGCGACCTCCGGAAACTCGTTCTACGGACTCGCGATCGGCATGACCGTCATGGCGGGGGCGTTCTCCGTCGGCTTCGTTTCCGGTGGAGCGTTCAACCCGGCGGTCGCGGTCGGGATCATCACGATGGGCCTGATCGCTCCGAGCAGCATCTGGATCCACATCGTCGGCGACCTGGCCGGCGCCGCGGTGGCGGCTTCGGCATTCAAGTTCATCAACCCGGAAGACAAGTGAAATAGGGGACACTCCCATTTTTCTTACCAAAGCTCCTCGGATACCGCTTTGGTAAGAAAAATGGGAGTGTCCCCTATTTAACGCGGGAACCAGATGAGCGAGAGCCACGATCGTGCACTCGTCGAGCGCGGCGGCGAGATCATCGCGGAGTCGTTTCGCGGGTATGTCGAGGAGTTCCGCGATCTGACGCGGCACGCCCGGGCGCACTTCGAGTCGGCGAACTGGCACGGCGTTCAGCACGATGCGGCGCTCCGATTCGATCTCTACGCCGATGCGGTCAACGCCGGTCTCTTGCGACTCCGTCCGCTGCTCGAAGCCCGGATCGACGAGCGGCCGACGTGGACCGCGCTCCGCGGGGCCTTCGCCCGAGCGATCGCTTCGCGGGGAGACGTCGAGCTGGCCGAGTCGTTTTTCAACTCGTTCACGCGGAAGCTGTTCCACACGATCGGCGTCGACCCCGCCGTTGAGTTCATCTCGTCGGCCACGGCCGCCTCGTCGTCCCTCCCGCGGTCCGACGCTGCGACCGTGCGATTCCCGCGCGCCGGCTCCCTGCGCCGGCTGGTGCGCGAGATCCTCGAGGCCTACCGATTCGCCCCCGGCTGGGAGGACGCCGACCGCGACGCGGGCCGGGTGGCGATCGCGATGGAAGACCAGCTCGTCGCGCGGGAGGTCGGCAGCGTGGAGCTGGCCAAGCCGGTCTTCTTCCGCGGGAAGGCGGCCTATCTGGTCGGCCGGGTCGCAACCGACCGCGGCGACATCCCGCTGGTGTTGGCGCTGACCAATCCCGACGGGAAGATCGTCGTGGACGCGCTCCTCTTGAACGAGGACGAAGTCAGCATCGTCTTCAGTTTCGCCCGCTCGTATTTCTTCGTCGAGATGGAGTGGCCGCATGAGACCGTCTCGTTCCTGAAGACGATCATGCCCAGGAAGCCGATCGCCGAGCTCTACAACGCCGTCGGTTGTAACAAGCACGGGAAGACCGAGCTCTACCGATCCATCCTGAGGCATCTGGAAACGACCGACGACCGTTTCGACATCGCGCCGGGGCAGCGTGGCATGGTCATGAGCGTGTTCACGCTCCCGGGCCTCGACGTGGTGTTCAAGGTCATCAAGGATCGCTTCGACTATCCGAAGACGGTCACGCACAAAGAGGTCAGGGACAAGTACCGGCTGGTCTTCCGTCACGACCGCGCGGGCCGCCTCGTGGACGCCCAGGAGTTCGAGCACTTGGAGTTCGACGGCGCGCGGTTCTCCCCCGAGCTGCGCCGCGAGCTTGCGAGCGTGGCGACCGAGACCGTGGAGTTTCGCGGCGACAGCGTGGTGATCCGCCACCTGTACACCGAGCGCCGCCTGCGTCCCTTGGACGTCTACCTTCGGGAGACGGGAGGCCAGGCGGCGCGCGAGGCGGTGATCGAGTACGGTCAAGTTCTTCGGGACCTGGCCGCGACCAACATCTTCCCCGGAGACATGCTGCTCAAGAACTTCGGCGTCACGCGTCACGGGCGGCTGATCTTCTACGACTACGACGAGTTGTGCCTGCTGACCGACTGCAACTTCCGAACGCTTCCGCAACCGAGGACCGACCTCGAGGAGGTCGCCTCGGAGCCGTGGTTCTACGTGGCCGAGCGGGACATCTTCCCCGAGGAGTTCAGGTCGTTTCTCGGGTTGCGGAGAGACCTCCTCCGCACCTTCCTCGCGCACCACGAGGAGCTGCTGCACGTCGATTTCTGGCATCGCATGCAAGACCTCCACCTTCGCGGGGAGGTCGTCGATATCTTTCCCTATCGAGCTTCGCGCCGATTGCGCGAGTCCCCGGACGAGGAGCTGAGACGATGACGGACCTACGAGGCGAGACTATCACCCTGAAAGACGGCCGCATCACCGTGCCGGACCACCCGATCCTCCCCTTCATTGAAGGGGACGGCACCGGGCCGGACATTTGGGCTGCTTCGGTGCGCGTGTTCGACGCCGCGGTCGCTACGGCCTACGGCGAGAAGCGCAAGATCCACTGGATGGAAGTGCTGGCGGGCCAGAAAGCGTTCGACCAAACCGGAAGCTGGCTCCCCGACGAGACGCTCGATGCGTTCAGGAAGCAGATGGTCGGAATCAAGGGCCCGCTCACGACCCCTGTCGGCGGCGGCATCCGGTCGCTCAACGTCGCGTTGCGGCAGATCCTCGACCTGTACGTTTGCCTGCGTCCGGTGCGTTGGTTCCAGGGCGTGCCGTCCCCCGTGAAGCACCCGGAGTCGGTGGACATGGTGATCTTCAGGGAGAACACCGAGGACATCTACGCGGGGATCGAGTTCGCAGAAGGGTCCCCGGAGACGAAGAAGGTCCTCGACTTCCTCCGTCAGGAATTTCCGACCGCGTACAAGAAGATCCGCTTTCCGGAGACGGTCGCCCTAGGCCTGAAGCCGGTCTCGAAAGAGGGGAGCGAGCGCCTCATCCGCGCGGCGATCGCCTACGCGGTCCGCCACAAGCGGAAGAGCGTGACCCTGGTCCACAAGGGGAACATCATGAAGTTCACCGAGGGCGCATTCCGCAACTGGGGCTATCAGCTCGCGGAGCGGGAGTTCGGCGGCGCGGTGTACACGTGGGAGCAATGGGAGCGTACGCGGGCGGCGAAGGGAGAGGGCGCGGCCAACACCGAGCAAAAGGCCGCGCTCGCCGCGGGAAAGGTCCTGGTGAAGGACGCCATCGCCGACATCTTCCTGCAGCAGATTCTGACGCGCCCGACGGAGTTCGACGTCGTCGCGACGCTGAACTTGAACGGCGACTACAACTCCGACGCCTTGGCCGCGCAGGTGGGCGGGATCGGCATCGCCCCGGGCGGCAACATCAACTACGTCACCGGCCACGCGGTCTTCGAGGCGACCCACGGGACGGCGCCCAAGTATGCCGGCCTCGACCAGGTGAACCCCGGGTCGGTCGTGCTCTCGGGCGAGATGATGCTCCGCTATCTCGGTTGGGACGAGGCTGCCGACGCGATCCTGCGCGGCATGGACGGAGCGATCGCCAGCAAGCGCGTGACGTACGACTTCGCGCGGCAGATGGAAGGCGCCGTCGAGATCAAGTGCTCCGAGTTCGGCGACAACGTGATCGCGCACATGTGACAGGGGCCACTCAGGAAAGGGACACTCCCCTTTTTCTGATCAAAGCGGTATCCGAGGAGCTTTGTCAGAAAAAGGGGAGTGTCCCTTTCCTGAGTGGCACCTAGTCTACAGGCACCGCGAGCAAGAAGCCGCCGGACTCGGAGCGCGCGGGTTTCGCCCGGGCGATGCAGCGCCGCAAGCGTAGGACC
>CAZUGP010000099.1:0-3243 GCA_964619965.1 uncultured Acidobacteriota bacterium | reverse complement strand
AGATCGAAGAAGAAGGCAAACCGGACTGGCTGGAGGATGCGGTCAAGACCCGGCCCTTCGGCCGCCTGCTGCTGCCGCGCGACGTGGCATTGGCCGCGCTCTATTTCGCGAGCGATGAGAGCGAGCTTGTCACCGGTTCGGTGCTGGATGTGGAGCAGTATCCGGTGGGCGCTCCGCCTAATTGGTGATCGGCGCTCCGTCAAACGCCATCTCGCTCGCCGTTTGCGCCTGCAATCCGAAATAGCCGATGCTGATCCAAAACCCCGGCAGCGCCTTTACGTGAATTTTGCCGAGGTATTCCCGCGGCGCAATCTCTACGACTTCATCGAGTATGGCGCGTATCCAAAACGGATTTTCCGGCAAGTCGTAATCGAGCTTGAAGACGTCGGTATTCGCGTCCTTCTGGCCTTTGCCGACCCAGGTTTTGAAGTAGTAGGCGCGCGTGTCGCCTTCGTCGTTGACGCTGAACTTTTGATAGAGCGGCGAGGCGATTTTCAGAATGCGCGCGCCAATCGGCGTGAAGATGTTGAAGCCGATCCGCGCTTCGGCGTCGAACGATTTGCCCAGCCAGGGCGTCTGTTTGTCCAGCAGGACGTGCGCTTCGCCAGGATGAAAACCATCCGGCAGCGGATTGGGTGCGCGGCCCGCGACAAACATTTGTTGATACGGGTTGCGTTCGACCAGGAACGTGGTGAGCGATCCGAGAACGTAAATCACGGCAACGGCGACGGCCGCATAAAGCAATACGGTGAGAAGCAATGACATAATTTCCTCCTGGATTTTCCGGGTGTTGCGTTCTGAAATACGCGCGCCGCGATTTTTTGGATTTATCGCGCGGCTCAACTACATTTTCCGGGTATGTTTAACACACTGAAGAGGAAAAAAGCGATTATCACGCAGCTATTCCTGATGGCCTCCGCCGGATGCCTGATCTGGTTTGAGATCGCCTCGAATGAGGCGGCAGCGCAGCGTCCTCGATCGAGTGATCCAACGATGGTCGAGGCAGGCAGGCGTCACTTCGAGGCGCACTGCGCCGCCTGTCACGGCGCGGATGGCAAGGGAGGAGAGCGAGGGCCGGACGTGATCTCGACGGAAAGCGCCCGCGGACGTTCCGCCGATGACCTGAGCGAACTGATACGAAAAGGGATCCCGGCCGCGGGCATGCCGGCTTTCCAACTTCCCGAACGAGAGTTGCAAGAGTTGGTGACTTTTGTTCGTTCCCTATCCGCTCCCGCCATCGAGAACGCAGTGGCGGGCGATATAGCCGCTGGCGGCGCATTCTTCTTCGGCAAAGGAAATTGGTACCCGTTCACGGGGGGCCGCTCCGGGCCGCCTCCCCCTCCCCCCGATATTCACGGGGGAGAAAAATGTCCGTGAAAAATAAAGCCTGATTTGGTAGTCTCAGACTAATGGAATCTGAACCCCTGACTTTATCCAACACCGATATTACCCCTGAAGATTGGGCGCTCACGCCGCCCGTTGTCCAGCAGACATTGCTGCAGGTTGTAGATCGGCTGGTCGCGTTGGAAGAAGAAGTCAGTCAGTTGCGAATCGAGAACGAACGGCTTCGGGAACAGACCCAGATGTCTTCGCGCAACAGTTCGCAGCCCCCATCGAGCGATGCACCGAGTGTGCCGCCCCGGGAAAAACGCCAGTCGAGCGGCAAGAAACGCGGCGCCCAACCTGGTCACAAAGGACATCAACGAAAGCTCTATCCATCTGAAGAGTGTCGCAGTGTCAGCGATCACCGTCCGCCCGCGTGCGGCGCTTGCGGGACGGCTTTGTCTGGCGACGATCCCGACCCGGTACGACATCAAGTGGTCGAGTTGCCGGAATTCAAGCCGCTGGTGGATGAACATCGGTTGCACCAGTTGGCTTGTCCCGGCTGTGGCGAAGTAACCCGCGCCAGCTTGCCACCGGGTGTACAAGCGACCGGTTACGGATCGCGCCTGGCAGCGATGGTCGGGTTGCTGAGCGGGAAATACCGCCAAAGTGAACGGCAAACGCAAGAGGCATTGGAAGACTTCTTTCAAGTCGAAGTGGCGCTGGGAACGGTCAACAATCTGCGACAAGAAGTCTCCGAATCGCTGGCCGCCCTGGTGGAAGAAGCCACCAAGTTTGCCCAGACCCAGAAAGAAGCAAACGCGGATGAAACCGGCTGGAGACAAGGCAACAGTGACGGAAAAAATCCCACGCAGCGCAAAGCCTGGTTGTGGGTGATGGTCACAAGCTATGTGACAGTCTTCCAAATTCACCTCAACCGCGGCCACGCCGCCGCCAAACAGTTGCTGGGCAAGTTCGCCGGATATCTGATCACGGATCGGTGGACCGGATACAGTTGGTGGCCGCTGGATCGGCGGCAGTTGTGTTGGGCGCACCTGATCCGCGAATTCCAAAAGATCGCGGATCGCGGTGGAGAATCGAAAGCGATCGGCGAAGCCTTGCTTGCCCAAGCCCGCAAATTGTTCGAGTTGTGGCATCGCATCCGCGACGGCACGTTGACCCGCGAAGGGTTTGCGGCAGCAGTTGTCGAGATTCGCGCTGCCGTCAAAAAGTGGCTTGAAGAGGGCGCTGTTTACAAAGTAGCGCGTGGGGATAAGTCTGTGCGGGCGAAGACTGCGCGAACCTGTCAAGAGTTGCTCAAAGTCGAGCAGGCGCTCTGGCTGTTTGTGCGTGTGGTTGGCATCGAGCCGACTAACAACGCGGCCGAGCGCGCTCTGCGCCCAGCGGTGATCTGGCGTCGCGTGAGCCTCGGGACGCAGTCTGCACTCGGCAGCCAGTTCGTTGCTCGAATGTTGACAGTCACACAGACTTTGCGCGCACAGCAACGACCGGTGCTTGAGTTTCTTACAGAAGCCTGTGAGGCGGCAAGACAAGGCACGCCTGCTCCCTCGCTTCTGCCTGACCTTTTTGTGTCGGAACAAGAGCATCATGTAGCTGTAGCGGCTTGAGTCTCCCCGCCCCCCCGTGAACGGGTACAAGGATTTTTCAACTTTCTTTGTTGGCCGCGATTCTGGTCGCGGCGATTGGAGGCCGGATGAGCAATGCACAAAATCGCCCGTCAACGAAACCGCGCGCCCGCGATCTGGGCGTCCCTTTCGATGGCGCGCCGGGCAAGCTCAACGCGATCACCGATGTCAGCGGCGTGAGCGTCGGGCACGCCACGCTGGTTGACGGTGACAACGTCCGCACGGGCGTCACCGTCGTGGTGCCGCACACCGGCAACGTGTTCCAGGACAAGGT
>CAZUGP010000098.1:0-42522 GCA_964619965.1 uncultured Acidobacteriota bacterium | reverse complement strand
TTCGAGCGCATCCTCGCCCGGAGGCTGTTCCCGCACCGAGAGCCGGTGTCAGAGTCCGCGCTCCGCGTCTATCAGAGACGCTGGACGAAGGCGCTTCCGAAGCTCGACCGCCGCCACGCGGCCTGAATTCAACCCGAGTTCAAAAAAACCCACTGGATCAATCGGATCAGGTACCCGACCCTCCCGCATCAATCAACAAGCTTGCGGCCACCGTGGTATAAGGCCGTCTTCCTCATGGACTCCGGCGATCTCAAGAAACGGGTTGGCCATCTGACCCTGGCGAACCAGCTGACGTTCTTGCGTCTGGTCGCCGTTCCCTTTTTCATCCTTGCGGTTCTAGAGGCGCGATTCGGAGTGGCGCTCGCGATCTTCGTCGCCGCTGGAGTCACCGACGTGTTCGACGGGTTGGTCGCGCGGGTGTTCAGGCAGCGGACCGCGTTGGGAGCCTACCTCGACCCGGCGGCGGACAAGCTCCTCGTCACGGCGGCGTTCGTCCTCTTGACGAAGTATCCGAACCTGCTTCAGGCCATCCCGATGACGAACCGGATCCCGATCGCGTTGACGATACTTCTGATCAGCCGGGACGTTCTCATCGTCGCGATCGCGATCATGCTGAACCTCGCCTACGGACAGACGCAGTTCCAGCCGTCGATCTGGGGAAAGATCACGACCGGCGCGGAGCTGACGACGGCGGGCCTCGTGCTGCTGTGCAACCATCTCAAATTGAGCCACCCGATCGTGTCGATCGCGATCGGGACGACGCTCATCCTGATCCTCATCTCGGGCTTTCATTATCTGTGGCGGACCGTGCGGCAGGTGCGCGAGAAGGGCCCGGACCGCGCGCCGTCGTGAGCGACCCGCTGGCCCTCGATCTCGATCCGGCCTCGAGGGACGCCCTCGAGTTCGACGCCGTTTGCGCCTATGTCGCCTCGTTCGCGGCGACGACGACAGGACGCGCGCGGCTCTTGACGACGGGACCGATCGCGTCGCTTGCGGACCTCGGAGCGGAGCACTCGGCGGTGTGGCAGGCGGCGGATCACCTCGCGCGATGGGGGCGGATGCTCCCCGGCGGCCTTCCCGATCCCGAGCCGGCGTTGGCAGGCCTCGCGGTCTACGGGGTGCTCCTCGATCCTCCGGTCCTGCGCGACCTCGCGAGCGTACTCATCGAGGCCGCTTCGCTCCGCAAGCGGCTCTTGGGGATCGAGGGGGAAGGGTTCGAGGATCTTCGGGCTCTCGGGCGGACGATCCCCGACCTTTCGGCCTTGGCGCGCGAAGTGGCCGACCACGTCGCGCCCGACGGACGGATCGAAGACGGCGCGTCGCCGGCTCTGCGGCGCTTGCGCCGTGCGATGGCGACGGCCGGGGAGCGCCTACGGCGCCAGCTGACGGCCTTCGTCAACGACCCGGCCGCGGCTTCGTTCGTTCGCGACGACTTCGTCACCCAGCGGAACGGGCGCTTCGTGATCCCGGTCCGTGCGGACAGCCCGCGCCCGATCGAAGGGATCGTGCACGCAGCCTCGTCGTCGGGACAGACGCTGTTCGTCGAGCCGATTGAATCGGTGGCGCTCAACAACGAGTTGGTCCGGCTGGCGGAGCAGGAAACGGCGGAGCAGGAACGGGTGGTGCGCGGATGGACGGAGCGCTACCGCGCCCGCCTCGACGAGATCGCCGCCGCGGTTTCAGGGCTCGGCCGCGCCGACACGCTGCAGGCCAAGGCGTTGTTCGCGGCGCAGATCGACGGCTGCCGCCCGCACCTCGGGCCGGCCGCCCCGCTACGCCTCGTCGCCGTGCGTCATCCGCTGCTCGACCGTCGGCTGATCGAGGTGGGCGCGCGGTGCGTACCGGTTTCGATCGAGATCGATCCGTTCGACCGCGTCCTCGTGATCTCGGGGCCGAACACGGGCGGAAAAACGGTCGCATTGAAAACGGTGGGTCTTGCCTGCATGATGGCGCAATGCGGTCTCCCGGTCGCTGCGGTGTCCGCTTCGCTTCCTGTTTTTCGGCAGCTGCGGGCGGATATCGGAGACCATCAGTCGATCGACGCGGACCTTTCGACCTTCTCGGCTCACGTGCGCGCCGTCGCGCGATACCTCGAGGCCGCCGACCCCCCTGCGCTTTTTCTATTCGATGAGATCGGGACGGGGACCGAGCCGGGTGAGGGAGCGGCGCTGGCGCAGGCGGTGCTCGAGAGGTTGCTGGCCCGCGGCGTGACCGCGATCGCGACGACCCACCACGCCGCGCTCAAGGCTTGGGCCTTCGCCGAGGACCGTGTGGTGAGCGCCGCCATGGAGTTCGACGAGGAAACCTTGCGGCCGACCTTCCGCGTCCTGCCGGGCGCTGCGGGGTCGTCGGCCGGAATCGAGGTGGCCGGCAGGCTCGGGCTCGATTCGTCCCTCGTGGTTCGCGCCAAGGAACTGGTCGGGAGCGGTGGGGTGAGCGCCGAGGCCTACATGGCGAGGCTGAGGGAATTGACCGCTGACGCGGAGGCTCGAGTTCTAGGACTGAAGCGCCAGGAAGAGGCGCTTGCGGCTCTCCGCCTCGAGGTTGCGGCGAGATCGGAGGTCGAGACCGAGAGCCGGCGAAACGAGGTGCGTCGCGCGCTCGCCGAGGCCTTGGAGCAGTTCCGCGTTCAGTCCAGGCGCGAGCTTGCGTCGATAAAGGACGCGAAGGAGCGGGCCCGGGTCGAGCGCGCGCAGGCTCGCGCGGAGGGGCGCGTTAGCGCTTCCCTCAGCGAGCGGCGGGAGGCGATTGCGCCCCGGGGAAGCGCGGGATCGCGGCTCCCGTTTGTCGTGACGCCTGGCGCCAAGGTCCGGATCCTCTCCCTCGATCGCGAGGGAGCCATCGTTGCGGTGCGTGGCGACAGGATCGACGTCAGAATGGGGACCGCGACCTTCACGGTCGCCCGGGAAGACATCGTGGATGGAGGAAGCGAGGCGTCGTCTGGCGCCGTTCGGCCCAAAAAAGACTCGCTTCTGGCGCGGCTCGCGGCGGCGTCGCGGTCGTCCGGCACCGAAGAGCCGCGCGAGGGGATTCCGATCGAGCTCCACCTGCTTGGGCAGACGGTCGACGAGGCCCTGCCGGCGTTGGATCGTTTCCTCGACGCCTCCGCGCGTCAAGGGCGCACGGAGGTCCGCGTCGTGCACGGTCATGGCACGGGGAGGCTTCGTCTCGCCGTGCGCGCCCACCTCAAGGGCCACCCGCTAGTCGGCGCGTTTCGCCCCGGGGGAGATGGCGAAGGGGGCGACGGCGCAACGGTCGTCACGCTCGTTTAGCGGGCTGGCTTCGTGTCCTCGCCTCCGAACTGCTCCAGCCAGAAGTCGAGCTCATCGGATGTGTCCGGCTTCTCTCCCGCGGTATCGAGCAGGAGGCGTTCGCGGAACGCGCGCACCGACTCGACCTTGGCCCCCAAGTAGCGGCACTGATCGCCCAACGACCGGTCGTTGGTGACGACGGTCCACCCCCTCCGATCGCTCTCTCTACGCAGACGCTCGAGGATGACGGCGTCGGCCTTCCGTCCTTGTCCCGAGAACATGACGTCGGCGCCGTACGAGACGCCGGGAGGGGGGACGCCGTCGAACACGATGACGACACGCCGGCGTTCGCGGCGCCTCAGGACGTCGACTTCGCGGGACAACGCGCGTTTGTCCGCGTCGGAACGGCTCCGGCCCGGCCATGTCCCGAGGAGATTGTCGCCGTCCACGATGCGAGGCATTGGGGTTCCTTCGCGGCTCGATCAGGATGACCGGAAAACCCCTTGCTGGAGGTCGTCCCGCTCGTCGACGGCATCGCCCGCCGCGGCCAGCAGCTCGACCGCTTCGAGATGTCCCGGCTCCCAGCGCAGAGCCTCTCGCGCCATGCGACCGGCGCGCCCTTGGCGTCCGGCCTTCAGGTACATCTGGCCCAAGGCGACGTACGCGGCGACGACCGTCGGAGCGAGGTCGATCGCCTGAAGCAGGTGACGCTCGGCCTCCTCGCGATGGCGCGGATTGCGCGATAGGACGAGTCCCAGCTCGAGGTGGTAGTCGGCTTGACCCGGGTCGAGCGATACCGCGTTTTCCAGGAACGTGACCGCCTCGGTGTACTTCCGCTGCGCGGCCAAGGCGCGCCCCCTCAGGAAGTTCTGCCGCGCGAGGTAGCCGGTGTCCGCGTCCTTCGATTCGTTTTTCCCTTGCGCCGCGGTGAGACTCTCGTCGTACTCGGCGCGACGCTCAGGATCGGCGAGCGTGTTGTAAGCGTCGGTCACGAGCCTGAAGAAGTCCTCGAACCGCGCGAGAAGGTCCGACAGCGAACCCGAACGGAATCGATCGGGATGGTACCGCCGCGCGAGCGCGTAGTAAGCCTCACGGATCACCTTCAAGCGCGCCGTGTGGTCGACACCGAGCACTCCGTAGTGGTCCTGTCCCACCGCCATGGCGAGACGCCCGAGGCACTCCTCTCGCGACAGGTCGTCCTCCTTCAGGCGGGACTCTCTCTCGCGGCGCGCCGCGCGGTCCTCGGGTTCCAAGAGGCCCGCCAGGAGGAAACCGTAGATCGCCCGGAGTGTCGCCTCCTCGTCCGCCGGGGAGTCCTTGACGATCTCCGGCAGGCTGACCGTGCCGTCGCACCGTTCGAGCAGGAAGCTCCCGAGCGCATCCATCTGCGTTCCGGGGTCCTGCGCCGACGTGGCCGCGACCGGCCGGAGGTCGGGCGGCCCGATGCGGATGCGCAACGCGTCCACCGCGGCGGGGTAACGCTTCGCGTGCGCCAAGACGAGCGATCGCGGCGCCAAGCGCACTATGACCTCGTCGTCCAAGCGCGGGAGGCCGTTGGCAAACGTGCAGATGCCGTCGGGCCACTCGAGCGTCGATGTCAGAAGCTCGCGAACCAGTCCTTCCATCCCCCGGCGCAGCGCGTCCGTCGTCGGATTCCCGGCCGCCAGGACGTGAGCGATCGGCTTCGTCTTCGTCTTCGCCGATTCCTCGACCGCCTCGGCGCGCATTCGAGGGCTGATCGTGTCGGATCGAACCAGGTACTCGAGGAACTGCTCCTCGATGAGGTTGGACGTCGCGAAGACGATCCAACCCTTTTGGAGACAGAAGAGCCGTCGCAACTTCCCGCGCGAGGCCGTCAAGATGCCGGAGGCGCCCTCGTCGGCTCTGGTGCACAGCAATCGCGCGAACTGGCGGTCGCGCGGGGGAGGTGGCGCCGTCACGGGCCGGCCTCCGCGTGGAGCGAATCCGCCCAGGCCGCGGCGAGCTCCGCGTAGGATGCGGCGTACAGGGCCGAAAGAGCGGTGTCTGGCGGCTCGCCGTCACCGAGGCGGCCCAGAAGGGCGACCAAGAGATCGAAATCTCGCCGCTCCACGAGGAACTGCGTGAAGGAGAGCGCCGAGGGGTACGAGAAGGCCTGGTCGGGCCAGGTCGCGGGGGAGTCGGCCCGGACGGTGCGCGCGAGCACGGCGATGTCGGCGCGCTTCAGGGTTCGCGGCTCGGCGGTCTGGGCCAACCCCTCGTGAAGCCACCGGGGGCAGTTCCCCCGCGTCTTCGACTGCACGATCGCGTGGGTCAGCTCGTGGCTCAGCACCCGAAGGGCGTCGGGGCCGAGTTTCGTGAGCCCACCCATCGGCACGCGGATCTTGCCGTCGTACAACCCGGCGACCTCGCTGCCCGTCTGCGTCACGTCGCGAAAGGCCTGACGCGCGTACAGCAAGACGGTCAGCGGCTGCGAGGGCGCGTGCCGATAGGTTTGCGTGAGATCCGCGAACCGATCTTCGAGAAAATCGGTGAGCGAGGCCACGACATCTTGGTCTAGAGCGCCGTCGTAGCGCAGGTTGAAGTGCGGGGCGGCCGAGTACGCGTAGTCGCGCCCGGCGGCGAGCTCGCGTTCGGCCTTGACGATCCTGTCCCGGACACGGTCCGATGGGGACAATCGGAACGCCTCGCGCCACGAGGCCAGGGCCTCTTCGACGCGCTCGTCTCGGTCGCGTAACGCGCCCAGCACCTCGTGCAGATCGGCGACTTCGGGATGGAGGACCAGCCCGTCCAAGATCACCGGAAGCGCCATCGCGTCGCGCCCCGCCGCCATCTCGGCGGCGGCGTATCCGATGCGAGGCCCCCAGGCGTCGGGTTCCGCCGTGATGACCTCGTGGAAGCGGATCGCCGCCTTGTCGAATTCGCGCGCGGCCAACGCGGCGTTTCCCTCTTGCATCTTCTCCGCGATCTCCGGTGCCACCCGTTGCGTTTGCGCTGGGGCCGGCGGGGCCGCCTCGGTGTGTCGCGGGGGGCGCCGCGAATTCCCGGACGGGATTGCAGCCTTCGCGGCGGTCGGTTCGACCCTGACGAGCAGGGTCCGGGGGAGGCCGTAGCTACCGCCTTCGGATTCGACGTGCAGCGTGTCGCCGTCGATCCACCAGTGCTCGGCGTCGATCGTGCCGCCCCCTTGGAGGTGCAGCACATCGGCCACTGAGGCCGGGGACGCGCAAAAGAGCACGGCGAGAACGGCGCAACCGCCGGCGGCCCTCATGGGAGGACCTTCGCGATTTCGACCGCGCCGATCTTCTCCTTGCCACGAAGCGCCTTCGGAAGGTCGGCGGCCGCAGCGGCCTCCTTGAATGTCGCGTAGGCTCCGAAGCAAACGCGGAAGCACGCGTCGTCCTTGACCCTTGCGGGGAGAACGTAAAGCTTGTTCGATCCGTGCGCGATGCCGAGCAGACGGTCCACCGTCTCGGGCTTGCATGCGACGAGCAGCTGCGCGGTGAAACGCCCCCGGTACTTCGCGAGCCGTCCGCAATCGGCCTCGGCGCGCGTGGCGAGCGCCAGGAGAAGGGGATCGGCCGCGAGGGGGGCGGTCGCCCCGGTGCTCGACGCCGCGGTGCTCGGCGCCTCCTCCTGAGTTACGGCCGGTTGGAGCTCGGGAGTTATGGTCGTTCCCAACGGGAGCACGAGAGCGGGGGGGGAGGCTGGCGCGGCGGCCGGCCGCTGCGCCTCGTTCAGCCCGTTACTCCTCAGGAGCATCCCCGCGACGAGGATTGCGAGGACGGCGCCCACGAGGAGCAGCGAAGACCTGAACCCTCTTCCCGCCCCGCCTCCGTCTTCGCTCATGATCGACGCCCAATATAGACACCGCCTGGCGGAGAGACGAGGGGCGGGTTCGTGATCAGTGGATGATCGTGAAGCAGCGGCTCCATCGCGAGCGGGTGAACAGATGGGCCACCTTGCTGCCGATCGCCTTGAGCTGATCCATGCCCCTGAGGTTGATGTCGTTGGGACCTTCCGTGTAGGACCACCAGATCATGAGGGCGCGTCCTTTGATCAAGTCGCGGGGAACGAAACCCCAAACGCGGCTGTCCGACGAGCGGTTCCGGTGATCCCCCATGCAGAAGTACTGGCCGGGCTCGACCGTTTTCGGCCCGAAACAGCCGCTGCCCGGCTGGTACGGGTCGCAGTTCCTGTCGCGGTAGTTGTCCTGAACGTACGGCTCGTCCACGAGTTGCCCGTTGACGTAGAGGGACCCGCTCCGCAGTTCGATCACGTCCCCGGGAACGCCCACGACCCGCTTGATGTAGTCGGTCTCCGGCTCCTCCGGGAACTTGAAGACGATGACGTCGCCGCGGCGGACGTCCCGAACGGGGAAGAGGGCTCTCTCCCATCCCGTCTCCGCGGGCGAGTAGACATACCGGTTCACCATGATGTAATCGCCGATCAGGAGCGTGTCTTCCATCGAGCCGCTCGGGATCTTCGATTGCTGGAAGATGAACGCCCGCGTGAACACCACGAAGATCACGCAGATCAAGATGGTTTCGGCGTAGTCCCTGATGATCCCTTTGGGTGCGACCGGTTGCGCGGTCGCCCGATCGTCTGAGAAGCCGGTTCTACTCCCCACGTACTCCCTCCGCGACCAGGAACCGGTCCACCGCCGTGACCGCGTCCTCAGGCCCATCCGCCACGCGTGTGATGGCGAGCTGATCGTCCTCGATCATGTCGCCCCGCACCAGGTGATGCAGGAACGGTCTCCACGCGTCCCCCAAAAGTACCACGGGGCGACGGCCGAGGCTTCCGGCCCGATGGAGCGCCCACACGTACGTCAACTCCGCGAGAGTTCCCGATTTTCCGTGAAGCACGATGTAACCGCGGGCCGCATCGACCAGCGCGCCCGTGCGGCCGACGAGGTCCGCCGTCTCCCGCCGCTCGGTCAGGAAACGATTCGGCTCGCGGCCGTGGAAAAGGGCGCAGGTGACCCCCACGGCGGTACCGCCGGCCTCCGTGGCGCCCCGGCTCGCGCCTTCCATGACGCCGCCGTAGCCGCCGGTCACGACTCCGTACCCCGCGTGGACGAGCGAAGAGCCCACGCGGCGCGCAAGCTCGTAGAGCGGATCGCCTTCCGCCGGATCCGCCGACCCGAACACGGCGACGAGCAAGCGCTTTCGATCCACGGGGCCTCCTAGTAGCCCAGCGCGACCGCTTCGTCCCGGGGATCGGGGGCGCCGGTGAAGCGCCCTTCGGCATCGAGCCCGATCGCGCAGACGTTGCCCATCGGGCCGCGCTCTTTCAGCGTGTGACCGCGGGCGCGGAGCGCCGCGGCGATGTCCGCCGGGAAGGCGCCGCGCTCGTGGAGGATCTCGTCCGGCAGCCACTGGTGGTGGATCCGCGGTGCATCCACGGCTTCCTGAAGCGTCATGCCGTCGTCGATGACGTGGACGATCGTCTGCAACACGCTCGAGATGATCGTCGCCCCGCCTGGAGCCCCCAGGATCAGGAGCGGGCGCGCACCAATCGTTCCGCTTTCCACGATCGTCGGGCACATCGACGAAAGCGGACGCTTCCCGCCGGCAACGGCGTTCGCTTCCCCGCCCACCAGGCCGAATTGATTCGCGACACCCTTTGAGAGAGCGAAATCGTCGATCTCGTTGTTGAGGAGCACCCCGGTTCCCGGCGCGACGAGGGCGGCTCCGTACAACGAGTTCAACGTGGTGGAGAGCGCGACGGCGCCCCCGCGGGAGTCGGCGACCGAAAAATGAAGGGTGTCTCGCCCCTCGGTCGTCGTGAGTCGCCCGGGGCGAATCGTACTCGACGGCGTGGCCCGGTCGTCGCTGATCGTCGCGGCGCGCGCCGCCAGGTAGGCGCGATCGAGCAGCGCCTTCACGGGCACCTTCACGACGTCGGGGTCGCCCAGATAGGCGCTGCGGTCGGCGAAGGCGCGTCGCTCCGCCTCCGCGATGCGGTGCAGCGTGAGGGTGGAGCCGGCCCCAGAACTCGCGAGATCGAATCGCTCCAACATGCCGAGCGCTTGCAGCAGCACGATCCCGCCGCTCGAAGGGGGCGGGAACGCCACGATGGCGCGCCCCCGGTACGACCCGGACAGCGGTGTGCGCGGGACCGCGCGATAGTGGGCCAGATCGTCGGAGGTCATGACCCCGCCGGCGAGCGAGGTCTTCTTCACGATCGCCGCGGCGACCGGGCCTTCGTAGAACCCGGCCGCGTGCTGCGCGGCGATCGTGCGCAATGTCTTGGCGAGGTCCTTCTGGACGAGCCGATCTCCCTCCCGGAGCGGTGCGCCGTCTCGAGTGAAGATCGCCCGCGCGTCGGGGTCGGAGGCTAAGCGGGAGTTGGTCTCGGAGAAGGTCTCCGCGGTTCGATCCGATACGACGACGCCCTCTTCGGCAAGGCGTATCGCCGGCCCGATGAGCTCCGCCCACGGGCGCGACCCCCAGCGCTCGTGCGCCGCCGCGAGCCCGGCAACCGTGCCCGGAACTCCGACGGACAGTCCGCCGCTCAGGCTTTTCGCCGTATCGATCCGGCCCGTGGCGTCGCGGAACATCGCGGTGGTGAGCGCCTGCGGCGCGGTCTCGCGGAAATCGAGCGCCGCGTGAGATCGATCCGGCCCTCGATAGAGGAGGAATCCTCCGCCACCCAGGTTCCCGGCACGGGGAAACGTCACAGCCAACGCGAACGCGGTGGCAACCGCGGCATCGACCGCGTTCCCTCCGCTGCGAAGCACCGCGAGTCCGACCGCGGCCGCTTCGCGTTCGGGCGCGACGATCATCCCCCGAGCGGCGGCGAGCGGTCGGCGGGAGGCGGCGGGCGTGGCAGGTGCGCCCGCGAAGCCCGCAGCCAGGGCGACGAGGATGACGCAAGCCGCCGGCGATCGAGTCACGAAGCGCATCGGTCTCCTCCCGTTTCCGCGAAGCACGCGATTATGCCCGATGCCTGCCCCATCGCGCGCAGACTGCTAGAATCTACGAATGCGTGGACCCGCAATCGTCCTCATCGGCGCTCTCATGGCCGTTCTCCCAGCCAGCTGCGGCGGCGGTGGCGGGGCCAAGGCGCCGCGGCCTTTGGTGACGACCGCACCCGACTTTGCGCTCAAGGACGTCGATGGCAAGGTGTTCCACTTCTCGGATACCAAGGGGACCGTGCGGCTCGTCGACTTCTGGGCGACCTGGTGTGCTCCCTGCCGCGAAGAAATTCCGATGTTCAAGGACCTCCACGCCGCCTACGGTCCGAAGGGGTTCACCCTGGTGGGGATTGCGATGGATGACGAGGGGGTCGACAAGGTGAAGCCGTACGTCGACGAGCTGAAGATCCCCTACGTGACCCTGATCGGCGACGAAGGCGTCGTCGACGCGTTCGGCGGAATCGTCGGCTTCCCCACGAAGTTCCTCGTCGACCGCGAGGGCCGCATCGTCGACACTTGGGTCGGCGAGGTCCCGCGCGCGGTTCTCGAGAAGCAGATCCAAGCGCTGCTCTAGAGGGGAACGTCCCCTCTAGAAGAGCGCTTGCGATTTCGTTCTCGAAGTCACCAAACCGGCGGTGGATCACGTCCCGGCGCGCTCCTAGATTCTGCCGGGATGCGTCGCGTCGCCGCCGGTTTGTCGTTGCTCGTGCTGTTCGTCGGTGCCGCGTTCGCGGCCCCGCCGCAAAAGCCGATCGCCGTCGTCCTCGACGATACCGCTCCTGCGACGGCGGCTGCGGTGAAGGCGGGCCTCGTCGCGCTTGGCGGCCGGGTCGTTCATGCGTTCGACGACCTCCTCGTCGTCTACGTCCCCGCGGGCAGCGAGCTTGAGGTGTACCGCCTGGCCGGGGTCCGCGAGGTGGCCTTGAACGGCGTGACCAGGACGTCACGTTCCCGTGGGGCGGGACCTACGTTCGGGGTCGCGGCGTGGAACGCGATCGCGCGGGGATCGAACGAAGCGGACCGGTCAAGCCTCGGTGAGCCAGGTCCGCTGGAAGACGACGCGCTGATGCCGCCCGCCACGTCCCTCGAAGCGGTGCGAGCCGCAAGCCGGGCCGTCGCCGCATCGCGCGATGGGAGACACGCCCTTTCCGTCGCGGCTGCAACGACATCCGGCGCTCCCTACGGCGCGACCGAGCTCAACACGAGCGAGTTCTTGGCAGGCGCCGTCAGCGTCAACATCATCCTCGTCGAGAGCGATGGGTCGATGGAACTGTCGACGGAGAACTGGTCGTCCGACAGGGAGAACGACGCCGTCGCGAGGATCGCCTCGGGGCTCGAGTGGGTCAGGGCGCAGGAGCCGCAGGCCGCGCTTCAGTTCGTCTATCACGTCCTGGCGGGCCGCACCGATCTTCGCGCGCGTACCGGGTACGAGCCGATCCGCCGGGCAGCCGATCCCTCGGGGACGACCGGCGAGGACCTCTGGGTCAAGGGCATCCTCGCGAAGCTGGGCTATGTCAGCGGCGACCGGTTCGCACGCTCTCGGGCTTTCGCCTCCGACACGCGCCGCGCCGACGGCACCGATTGGGCCGTCAACGTGTTCGTCGTGGATTCTTACGTGGATGCCGACGGCCGGTTCGCGGACGGCCGCTTCGCTTATTGCTGGGTCGGCGGGCCCCATCTCGTGATGACGTACGACAATCAGGCCTGGGGCATCTCCCGGATGGACATGGTGCTGCGCCACGAGCTCTTGCACGCGTTTTACGCCTTCGACGAGTACTCGGGCAGCGGGTGCATCTGCACGGAGCATCGCGGCTACCTCGACGGCTTGAACGCCAATTGCGACACGTGCAATCCGGCGGCGGGCGCCTGCGTGATGATCTCAAACGGCGATGCGATGTGCGACGCGACCAGACGGCAGCTGGGCTGGGCCGATCTGGACGGCGACGGCATCATCGACGTCGTCGGCCAGGATCCCGACACCTTTCTCGATGCGATGCCTGAGCAGATCTGCGTTCCCCCCGTGCTTGCCGGTCTTGCGTCCGTGACCCCGGCCACGAATCGCAACAACTACCCGGGGACGACCCACCCGAGCATCAGCCTGAACCGCATCGCCGGGATCGAGTATCGCGTCGACGGCTTGTCGTGGCTCCGCATGCAAGTCGCCGACGATGGCATGGAGTCGGCGCAGGAGCGGTTCAACGCGACATTTCCGCCGCTCGCTCCGGGCCCGCATCGGCTCGAGGCGCGCGCGGTCGACGATTTCGGAAACTTCGACCTGGAAGCGGGGGGCGCGGATGTCGTCGTACTCGCCGAGCTTGCGGCGCTCGGCGACTCCGTCCGGGCGTCGCGCAGCGGTACGGGCGGCCTCGCCATGACGTGGGGCGCCTGCGACGGGGCCACGCTGTATCGTGTCTTCCGCCGGTCCAATCCCGGCGGCGCCGAGAGCGTCGTCGCCGAGACGCAGGCGACGTCGTGGACGGATCCCACTGCCGCCAACGGCTACTACGGGGTGCGGCCGGTGGACGCCTGCGGCGGCGAGCGGCTCGACTGAGGAGCCTTATGGGGCGCCGCGCGTCCGGCATCGACTGTAGAATGGCCCCATGAGCCGCAAATCCCGTCTCGTCGTGATCCTCGTGCTGATCGCCGCAGCCGGGATCGCGGGCCTGATGTTCGTGGCCAATCAGTACCAACGCGCGGTCGCTGCGAGAACGGCAGGCGACGCGATCAAGTAGCCCGCGGGGCGCCGCCGCCCTTGGCGCGCGCCTCCATGGCGTCCAGCCGCCGTGCGACGTTTTTGATCTTGCGTAAGAGCATGACGAAGTAGACCGTCAGCCCAGCCCAGACGACGAGATAACCCCAGAACAAGAAAGCGTAGCTCTTCATTGCGACCTCCATGAGGCGTCTTCGAGCGCGGCCAGACGATCTTCGAGCGTGGCCAGCCGCATGCGCGCGGCGACCAAGAGCGCGTAGAGGAGGACGAACACCAACATCGACACCAAGAGCGCTGCGAGCATCCCCGGGGCCAGCGGGTTCTTCTTCCCGGCCCCAAAGACGATGGGATGCTGGCCGCGCCACCAATCGACCGCCTTGTAAACGATCGGTACGTCCAGCGCCGCGACGACGCCAAGGACGGACGCAATCCGCGCTCCCTGCTCCGGAGCCGAGGCGTACGCCCGCGACAGAAGGATTCCCGCGAGGAGGAGCCAGAGGATCAGGGTCGTCGTGAGCTTCGCTTCCCAGGTCCACCAGACGCCCCAAGCCGGCTTGGCCCAGATCGGCCCGGTGATCAGCACGAGCGTGCAGAACAAGAGCCCGACCTCGGCCGACGCGATCGAGAGGTGGTCCCATTCCGCGCGACGCGTCCAGAGATAGCCCATGGCGCCCGCCAGGAGCGCGAACACCGAGAGAAACGTCACCGCAGCCAGCGGGACGTGGAAGTAGAAGATCTTCTGGACGGCTCCCATGACCTTCTCTTCGGGGGCGTTCAAGAAGATCAGATACAGCGCGACGGGCATCAGAGCCGCCGTCAATGCGAGCAGAACCGCGATGAAGACGTCGTGACCGCGCCGCATCACTCCTCCAGGATCGCGTCGAAGATCAGGATCGCGACCAGAACGTAGAGTACGTCGAGTCCGACGGTCAGGAGAAGCCACTTCCGGGCGGAACCCAGAGGCGACGATTCGAGCACCGAAGCCGTGCAGTGGACTGCCGAGAGAAAAAGAGGCGTCGCGGCGGGGAGCAGGAGCGTCGCCAAGAGCGCCTCGCCGCGGCCGAGCCTCGAGACGACGCCGCCGAACAACGTGCCCAGGCTCGCCAAGCCCACGGTGTGGACGAGGATGACCAGGGTGAGCGGCGCGGCCACGGCGACGATGTTCACGTCGAAAAAGACGGCGGTCAAAGGGACGAGGATCGCACAGAGCGTGACGAGGAGCGCGAAGTTGGCGATCCACTTCCCGACGAATACCGCGCCGCGATCGACGGGCGCCAGCGCGACCGCGATCAGCGCCTCGTGCGCGCGCTCCAAGCGGAACGAGCGCGTGAACCCCACGATCGCCGCAAACGCGAGCGTCAGCCAGAGAAGCCCCGGGACGACCTTCCCCGGGCCCATGCGCCTGATGGTGTCGAGATCGAAGGCGAAGCCGAAGATCACCAGCTCCACGAGGGCGAACAGGAAGGTCGCCAAGAGCGTTTCCTTCGTACGTCCCTCGATCCGCAGGTCTTTCCCGGCAATGATCGCGGCCGCCGCGAAAAACCCCGGGGGACGGGAGCGCGTGCCGCTCAAGCGGGGCCCCGGACCAGCTCCCGTACCCGGTCGGCGTCTAAGCCGTCGCTTGCGCCGGCGTCCGTCACCCGCCCACGGCGCAGGTAGATCCAGCGCGGGCAGAGTGCCAATCCCTCCTCGACGTCGTGGGTCGCGATCACCCAGGTCGCCCCGCCGGTCGCCGCGTCGCGCAGCGCCGCTCTAAGACGGGTTGCGGCCAGTGCGTCGAGGCCGGAGCTGGGCTCGTCGAGCAGGAGCAACGACGGATCGTGGAGCAGCGCGCGGGCGAGCGCGACGCGCTGCTGCATGCCGCGCGAGAAACCCCGCACCGGCTCGTCGGCGCGGTCCGTCAGGCCGAACTCCTCGATCAGGGCCCGCGCGCGCTCCTCGGGATTCGCAAGACCGTGGAGCCTCGCGAAGAACACCAGGTTCTCCGCCGCCGAGAGGTCGTCGTAGAGCAGCGTATGGTGTGACAGCAGCCCGACTCTTCCGCGAGCCGTCGCCGGCGCGGTGCGCGGGTCGACTCCGGCAATCGAGAGCGATCCTTGCGTTGGCTTCAATCCGCCGGACAAGAGGCGAAGGAGCGTCGTCTTCCCCGCGCCGTTGACTCCGAACAACGCGACCGATTCGCCGCTCCGCACCGTGAAATCGACGCCGTCCAATGCCGTCGTCGCCCCGAAACGCCGCGTCAGGCCGCTTCCGACCACGAGAAGCGCGGCGTTCAAGCGCGTTCCTAGCGCCGCTCGGCGGCGAGCTCGTCCAGGCTCTTCATCAGCGAGACGGCGCGCGTCTCGAGCTTCGATTTGAGCGCGACGTAATCGGCATCGCCGATCTTTCCCGTCTGGCGATCGTCCTCCAGGTCCCGGAGCGCTGCCAACGCCATGCCGTGGCGCGTGCTGAGATCCTGCGCGTTCGAAAGGACATTCGAGACGCGCTCGGCCTCTTGCGCGTCCGGGCGGAACAACGGCCAGAGCACGACGAGGGCGACGGTAGCGGCCAGTGCGAAGACGGCGAAGGCGGCCATCACCGGATCGCCTCGACGTCCTTGCGGAGGCGTGCGAGGTAGGCCTCATCCTCCGGCGAGGAGGGCGGGGCCGCCTCCGCGGGGAGCGCCGCCGAAGCGCGACGCCAGCGGCGAATCATGAGAGCGATCATGACCGTGGCCCCCAGAAGGCCGATCGCGGGACCCGTCCAGGCAACCAAGTTGAACCCCGTCGCCGGGGGAGAGACGAGGATCTTCTGGCCGTACTTCGCGACGTAGGCGGCGACGATGGCATCCCCGCTCGTTCCCGCGCGCGCCTCTTCGGCCAGCGCCACGCGCATCTCCTCGGCCCTTCCGCAGGCGCATTCCTTGATGGATTGCGGATTGCAACCGCAGTCGCACAAGAGCGTGGTCGCGGCCTTTTCGTAGGCCCGCAAGGGGGCGCCTTCAAGGGCGACTGCTGCCCCGATCATGCCGCTTCGCGATCGTCAATCGCCATCGACGCCTCGAGGCGCTTGCGCTCCCTGGCGTCGGGGAAGACGCACAGGCTCGCGCCGATGACCAGCACGAACCCGCCGAACCAGAGGAAATTGACCATCGGGTTCACGAAGATGCGGAAGTTCGCCCGTCCGGTGAGCGGATCGACTCCCAGAGGCGTGACGTAGAAATCCTCGCCGAAGCGATGAGGTGCGGCGAGCGAGAAGCTCTTGTGGATCGCCACCTCGGTCGACGGCGTCTTGACCTCGCGTCCCGACTGGCCCTCGAGCCGCGCCATCAGCCCGTACAGCCCCTGGACCGCCGCGGGGTACGCGCCGGGATTTCCCGCCCGCAGCGCCTTGGTCCTGACGAAGGCCTCCCGCAGCTCCGGGAAGAGCATGTTGGGGTGGGCGCGCTGCTCGGCTTCGAGGCGGGCCACGAACCTCCCGTCCTGCCAGACCGTCACCTCGGTGATCGCCGCAATGTAGTCGTCGATCGCTTCGAGGCGGTAGCCGTCGTACGTCATCGCGTAGCCGTCGATCTTGATCGTGCCCTTCGGGGAGATCATTTCGACGGTCTCTTTCCGGTAGGCGGACGACGCGGCCACCCCGATGCACACGATCACGAAGCCGACGTGCACCACGTAGCCGCCCCACCGCCTCTTGTTGCGCCAGACGAGATTGCCGAACGCCGTGAGCGGGCTTTCGCCGTACTGGTGGCGGCGCGCCCGCACGCCTCTCCAAAACTCCAAAGCGACGGTCGCGAACACGAACCCCGCCAGCGCGAAGCAGAGCGGCGGGTAGAAGGCCTTGATCGAATCGAAAACGCCGCCGAAGTCCGCGACGAAGAGCGCCCGGAACGTCCCGGTAAAGGCGTCGATCGCGGCCCGCCCCTCGAGAACGATGAACAAGACGAGGGACCAGATTCCGACGAGCCCGGGGACGATGAAATTCCGGCGGAAATTCTCGGCCGTCGCCTTGCGCCAGGCGATCAGCGGGCCGACGCCGACCAGGAAGAGCAGCGTGAGGGCCCACGGGATGTTGACCAAGTTGAAGATCGGGGGCCCCATCGTCACCTTCCGTCCGGTGGCGGCCTCGGAGATGAGCGGGAACGTCGTCAGCAGCAGGACGGTCGCGGCGATCCCGACGAGCATCATGTTGTTGAACAGGAAGCTCGCCTCGCGAGAGAGGACGGACTCCATACGCGCTTCGGATTTCAGATCGTCCAGGCGGAGCACCAGGAGGATCAGCGATCCGAACAGGGTGATCCCCAAAAACCACGCGAAGGCCGGCCCGATGTCCGACGTCGCGAACGAGTGGACGGACGAGATGATCCCGCTTCGAGTCAGGAACGTGCCGAAGATCGAGAGGCAGAAGGTGAGGATGATCAAGGTCATGTTCCAGACCTTCATCATCCCTTTCTTTTCTTGGAGCATGACCGAATGCAAGAAGGCGGTCCCCGTGAGCCACGGCATGAGGGACGCGTTCTCGACGGGATCCCACGCCCAGTACCCGCCCCAGCCCAGCTCGATGTAGGCCCAGAACGAGCCCATCAGGATCCCGGTGCCCAGGAAGAACCACGAGAAGATGGTCCACCGGCGGGTCGTCCGGAACCAGACGTCTCCGGTGCGGCGCGTCACGAGCGCCGCGATGCCGAACGCGAACGGAATCGTGAATCCGACGTAGCCCAGATAGAGCGTGGGCGGGTGGATCATCATCCAGTAGTTCTTGAGTTGCGGATTCAGCCCCACGCCGTCGGCCCTCAAAGGGCCGGACTCGAATGGGCTTGCGATGAAATTGTTGAGGACCAGGAAGAACGTCATCACGATCGCGAGCACGTGGACGATCCACGGCATCATCGCGCGGTTCTTGTTCCGGTTCGAGAAGACCACGATCGCCGACATGCACGAGAGGATGAAGGCCCAGAGCAGGAGGCTCCCCGCTTGGCCGCCCCAGAGCGCGCCGATCTTGTAGGGGAGGGGCTGGTTGATGCTCGAGTAGTGATAGACGGCATCCAGTGAGAAGTCGTTCGTGACGAAGCCGTACTCCAGCGCGAGAACCGCCAGGGCGACGAGGGCGCAGGCGGCGATCACGCCGCGTTCCGCGCTGCGCTGCAACCCCTTGCCCCGGGATATCGTGGACAACCACGCTGCGGTCGCGGCCCATGCGGAGCATGCCAAGGCGAGGAAGAGGGCGAAGTGACCGACCGTCGACATCAGTTGGTCCCGCGCGCTTCGGCATCCGCCGATTCGTACTTCGACGGGCATTTCGCAAGGAGGGTCGTCGCCTCGAACACGCCGTCCGCGCGCCGGTTCCCTTCGACCACGACGTCCGCGTCGTCGACGAAGGTGTCCGGGATGATCCCTACGAAGTCGACGGGAAGGGTCGCGCCCCCGTCCTTGTCCTTGATCGTGAATTTGACCTGGCGGCCGTCCGGCATCCGCTCGATCGTTCCGGTCGACACCTTTCCGTTCACGCGGAACCGGCCGTTGGGCTCGCCCTTCTCGTTGAATTCGCGGACGGTGACGTAGTAGGCGAACCCCCCGTCTTGTTTCTGGGTCGCGACGACCAGCATGAACGCCATCGTGGCGACGATCCCGAGTCCGATGAGGACGAACTTCGTTCGGCGACCATCCATCGGGCGACTCCTCGTGGAACGGCGGCGGAAAGGCATGTTAGAAGCCGGTTCGCCGGGTTGTCAATCGAACGGACATCGCTTTGGGCCCCATTGGACGGTGGACCGCGCCGGATGGTACTTTTCCCAGGTTGTCCGAGGAGGATCCCCATGAAGGCCGTTCGCGACAAGCTGGAGGGAGAGCTTCACGCCTTGGAGCGCGAGCTCACGGTCGAGCTGCCGCGGGAGATCAAGATCGCCGTGGCGATGGGCGACCTCAGAGAGAACGCGGAGTACCACGCCGCTCTCGATCGGCAGCGCTTCGTTCGCGCGCGCATCGGCCAATTGCAGCGGCGCCTCTCCGAGCTCGGCACGATGAACATGGATCGCATCCCCAAGGACCGGATCGGCCTGGGAACGACGATCGTGCTCGTCGACTTGGACGGCAACATCGAGATCACCTACGAGCTCGTCATTCCGGAGATGGCCGACCTCGAGAAGGGATTGGTCTCGGCGGCATCGCCGATCGGGCGCGGACTGCTCGGCCGCAAGGACGGCGAGACCGTCGTGATCGAGGTCCCGTCGGGCAAGAAGCGCTTCGAGATCCTGGAAATCAAGACCATCCACGACAAGGCGTGAAAGAGGGGACACTCCCTTTTTCTCACAAAGCTCCCCGGATACCGCTTTGATGAGAAAAAGGGAGTGTCCCCTCTTTCATTCTTCACGCGTAGCGGAAGACCGTGTACAAGATCTTGAAGCCCGCGCCCACGGTGCCCCGGAACGTCCCCGCGATCTTGGACCTCCCGGCGCGCCGCCGGTAAGAAACCGGAACCTCGGCGTAGCGCAGTCCCGCCTTCAAGGCCTTCACCTGCATCTCGGCCGTCCACCCGTAGTCCCTGTCGTTCATGTCGAGCTTCAGCAGCGCACTCCAGCGGATCACGCGAAACGGGCCGAGGTCGGTGACGCGCACCCCATAGAGGCGGCGGATCAGGAAGGCCGCCAAGGCGTTGCCGATGCGCTGCTGCGGCAGGAGGGCGCCGGGCTCGTGCGTTCCCAGCGCGCGGGAGCCGATGACGAGATCCGCCCGGCCTTCGGCGATCGGTTCCATGAGGCGCGGCAATTCGTCGGCGTGGTCGGAATGGTCGGCGTCCAAAAAAGCGACGAGTTCCGGAGGATCGACGCGCTGAGCGAGGTGGGCCAATCCCGCGAGGCAGGCGCTGCCGTAGCCGCGCCTTGGCTCTTTGACCACAACGCATCCGAGCGCCGCCGCCACCGCCCCGGTGCCGTCTTTGGATCCGTTGTCGACGACGATGACGTCGCGGACGAGCGCTCGGGGAAGATCGGCGAGGACTAGAGGGAGCGACCGGCTCTCGTCCCGCGCGGGGATCACGACGTCGACGATCAGTGAAGGCGCCCTCCTGGCGCGCACCGTATTATAGTCGGCCGCCATGGAACGATCCTTCGCGCGGTCCTTCGTCCTCGCCATGCGTCCCCGGCAGTGGGCGAAGAACATCTTCGTTTTTGCCGCCCTCGTGTTCGCGGGCCGGCTCGCCGACGGCGCGGCGGTGCTGCGCGTGTGCGGAGCGTTTGCGGTCTTCTGCGTGCTGTCGTCCGCGGTCTACCTGATCAACGACGTGCGCGATCGCGAGGCCGATCGCCGGCACCCGGTCAAGCGCCGCCGGCCGATCGCCGCGGGGGAGATCTCCCCCGGGACGGCGTCGGCCGCCTCCGTGGTGCTCGCGGTCGCCGCGCTGTTTTCCGCGTTTTGGCTCTCGGCCGGGCTCGGAGCGGTCTCTTGCGCCTACTTCATCCTCAATCTCGCCTATTCGTTCGGCCTCAAGCGGATCGTCATACTCGACGTGATGATGGTCGCGACCGGGTTCCTGATGCGCGCGTTTGCAGGCGCCCTCGTGATCAACGTTGCGATCTCCCGGTGGCTCGTCCTGTGCACCGGGCTTCTCGCGCTGTTTCTGGGGTTCGTGAAACGCCGCCAGGAGATCGCGGGACTGGACGGGCGAGAAGCGACGCGCCCGATCCTCAGGGAGTACTCGCTTCCGTTCCTCGATCAGATGATCGCCGTCGTGACCGGCGCCACGGTCGTCGCCTACTCGCTCTACGCGTTTTCGCCCGAGGTCGCGGCGAGGCTCGGCACCGAGCATATGGGGCTGACGATCCCGTTCGTGCTGTTCGGGATCTTCCGTTACCTCTACCTCGTGCACCAGCGCGGGGTGGGCGAGAACCCCACCGTCGTCGTGCTGGCGGACCTCCCGCTGATCTTGGACGTCGCGCTTTGGGCGGCGGCGGTCGTGGTCGCCCTCTACGTCTGGCGGTGACGGCGCTTTCCTTGACTTGACCGGACCCGGTACTTACGATTCACCGCGCCCTTTTTCAAAGCAAGCCCGGGCAGCCGGCGGGGCGGAAAGCGTGCCGATGAGCGTCGTGGCCTCACCAGCGGGTGTGCGTCAGTCCGTTCTCGTGGTGGACGACTCGAATCTGTTGCGAGGGATCCTGCGAGAGGAGCTCGAGGCGGAAGGCTTCGAGGTGCACTTGGCCGAAGACGGCCCGCAGGCCCTCGAGATGACTCACGTTCTCCGGCCGGACGTCATCCTCCTCGACATCGGTCTTCCCGGGATCGACGGCTACGAGGTTTGCCGGCGTATAAAGGCCGATGCGGCGTCCTCCGAGATCCCCGTACTGATGATCACCGCCTTGAACGAGCTGAAGGACAAGCTCGCGGGGTTCGAGGCCGGGGCCGACGACTACCTGACCAAGCCGTTTTTCACGAAGGAGCTGGTCGCCAGGCTCCGCAGGAACCTGAGGGCCAGAGAGTCGATTCAGGCCTCGCGGCGTCTCGGCCAGTCCTACCTCGAAATGCTGTTCGGCATCGGATCGACCATCACGTCTCCCTTCAAGGTGGACGACGACGTCGAGATCATCCTCCGCCAAGGACTGGTCGCCGTGCAGGCGTCCAAGGGGGCGATCCTCCTCCTCGACAAGGAGCAAGGCACGCTCGAGGTGCGCGGCACCTTGGGGTGCGACGGCGAGAAGGACGCCAAGGTGGGCGACCGCCATCGCATCTCCGACAAGCTCCCGGTGGTGGACGCCGAGGCGGCCTCGGGGCCGGTCGGGATCCGGATCTACGAAGACCTAGAGCGCCACGTCGTCTTCGTGCCGATGGTTTCGAAGGAGAAGCTCGTCGGCGGGATCGAGATCCACCTCGGGGAGCGTCGCGGGCGGCTCACCGTCAACGAGCAAAAGCTGCTGTACGCGTTGGCCTCCCAGGCGGCGATCTTCCTGGTCAACGCGAGGCTCGAGCGCGAGGTGCGCTCGATGTTCCTGAACATCATCGTCTCGATGGCGGGAGCCGTCGACGCGAAGGACGCCTACACGCACGGCCACTCGCTCAGGGTCGCGCGTATGTCGTTGATCGTCGCGCAGGAAAAGGGGCTCCCCCGCGAGGAGCTGGAGCCGTTGCTCCTCTCCGCGATCCTCCACGACGTCGGCAAGATCGCGATTCCCGACAACATCCTCAAGAAGCCCGGGCGCCTCGACAAGGCCGAGTTCGAGATCATGAAGGGGCACCCGATCGCGGGCGCCAAGATGCTGCAGCACATCCACGCCTTGGACAACGTCATTCCGGGGATCCTGCACCACCACGAGTATTGGAACGGCTCGGGGTATCCGCACGGCTTGGCGGGAGATGCGATTCCCTTGCAGGGACGGATCATCCACATCGGCGACGCCTTCGACGCGATGACGACGGACCGCATCTACCGGACGAAGATCCGAGTCGGTGGAGCGATCGCAGAGATCCGCAAGTACGCCGGCCATCAGTTCGATCCAACGTTGGTGGAATGCGTCCTGGAGGCGAACCGGACCGGCCGCATTCACGACGGCATGCCCGAATTGACGCCGTCGCTCCACGAGCTCATCGACCAGATCCGATGACGAGCGCACCCGAGTCGTCCGTCAGACAGCGTCGCTTGCTGGCCGTTGACGACAATCGCCTTATCCTGAGGGTCATCGAGGACTTCTTCGTCCCTAAGGGATGGCACGTGACGACGGCCGAGAACGTGCAGGCTGCGCGCAGCGCGCTGGCCGCTGCGGATCCCGACGTCATCGTCTCGGACATTCTCATGCCCGAGATCGACGGCTGGGAGTTCTTCGAGATGGTGCGGAAGCGCAGGGAGACGGCCTCGGTGCCGTTCGTCTTCCTCACGGTCGAGCGCGAGCTGCCGCAACGCCTGCGCGGCCTGCACCTGGGCGCCGACGACTACATGACGAAACCCTTCGCGGTCGAAGAGCTGTATGCGCGCATCACCCGCCTTCTTGCGCGGAGCGCCGCGCTGAAGAACGCGCGGGGCGCCGCAGCCGACGCGCTTCTCGCCGGCTCGGCTGCGCACCTTTCGATCTCCGACCTGCTCCAAATCCTGGCGTTGAACGGGAAGGACGGGACGGTGTGGCTGAAGCGGAGCGACGACGAGGGGCGCATCGAATTCGTGGAAGGCCGGATCCTCGACGCGCAGGCAGGATCCGCTCGAGGAACGAAGGCGCTCTTTCGCATGCTCGGGTGGAATGATGCGGCCTTTCGCGTGACGGCGCGAGAAGGCGACGTGCCCGAGGCGACCATCCAGGCCGCGACCGCGACCGTGCTGATGGACGGCCTGATCTCGCTCGACGAGTGGGTCCGCTGGCGGGAATTGCTGCCGCCACCGGAGACGCGGATCGAGGTTTTCGGAGACGCGCGCGGCCGGCTGTTCGGGCACGCGCTGACGCCCGCCGAGTTCGATCTGCTGACGCGGGCGAAAACCGGCACGACCGTCGCCGTCGCCATCGCCGACTCTCCGCACCCCGATGCGCAGGTGGCCGAAGCGATCTGCACCCTCCTCTCGCGCGGCGCAGTCCGCACGGCGCCCGAGGGGGTCCCGGTCCGTCTATAATCCGCGGCCGCATGTCCCAGCTTCCGTCCGTTCTCATGGTGTTCACCGGAGGGACGATTTCGATGAAGATCGTCCCGGGGCGCGGCGCCGTGCCCGCGCGAAGCGGACGCGAGATCCTCGACCAGGTCCCCGAGCTTTCGTCCCTGGCGCGAATCACCTGCGAAGACTTCGACCGGCTGCCGGGCCCGCACTGGAGCCCCGAGAGGATGTTCGAGCTCGCGCGTCATCTCGACGCGCAACTCTCGAAAGAGGCGTTCGCCGGTGCCGTCGTCACGCACGGCACGGATACCCTCGAGGAAACCGCCTACCTCCTGGACTTGGTGCTGCGCACGGACAGGCCGGTCGTTCTGACGGGCGCCATGAAGACCGCCGACGACCCCGGCTGGGACGGCCCCGCCAACCTCATCGCCTCGGTGCGCGCGGTGACCGCGACGAAAGACCGCACCCCAGAGGTGGCCGTCATGATGGCGCAGACCCTCCACGGCGCACGCTCCGTCGCGAAAGTGCACACGGAGGCGTTCGAGGCGTTTTCTTCGAACGACGGCGGGCCTTCCCCGCGCGAGCGGATCGTCACGGATCGCATCGATCCACGAGTCGACCTCATCACGGCCTACGCGGGTGCGGACGCCAGGTTCCTCCGCCACGCGGTGGCGACGGGTGCGCGGGGGATCGTGCTTGCGGCTTTAGGCCGAGGCAACGTTCCGCCGGCCATGCTCCCCGGCGTCCGCGAAGCGGTTGCCGCGAATGTGGTCGTCGTTGTCGCCAGCCGGTGCGGTCACGGCGAGACGGCGCCGCGCTACGGCTACGACGGCGGCGGGGTCACGCTAAAAGATGCGGGTGCGATCTTCTCGGGCGATCTGCCGGCGCCCAAGGCGCGCGTCAAGCTGATGGTGCTGCTGGGCGCGGGGTTTTCGGCGGAGACGATACGGGAATCGTTCGAGCGACGCGGGTCGTGAGCGACGAATCCGCGCTCCGTTACATCAAGGGGATCGGGCCGAAGCGCGCCGAGGCGCTTGCCGCCGCCGGCATCGCGCGCCTCTCCGACCTCGTCTGTGTGTTTCCGTTTCGTTGGGAGGACCGGCGCGCCTTCGCGCGCGCCGCCGACCTGAAGCCGGGAGGGCCCGACGCGACGCTCGACCTAAGGGTCCTTTCCTCGCGCCTGATCCGCACCCGGCGGCGCGGGCTGACGATCTTCACGGCGGTGCTCGCCGACGACTCCGGGCCGATCAAGGCGGTCTGGTACAACCAGCCGTACCTGGAGCGGGTCCTGGTCAAGGGCGCCCGCGTCGTCGTGTTCGGCCGCGCCGCGCTCGATCGCTACGGTCGCGAGCTCGGGCTGGACAACCCCGACTACGAACGGCTCGACACCGACGACGAGGCCGGCATCCACACCGGCCGGATCGTTCCGGTGTATCGCAAGCTCGGCGGTTTGGCCTCGCGGAGCTTGCGCTCGGTGATGCACGGCGTACTCCTCGGGTTGCGGGAAGAGGATCTGGACGACCCCATCCCAGCCGAGGTGCGCCTTCGCCAGTCGTTGGCGCCGCGCCTGGCGGCCCTGCGCGACACGCACTTCCCGCCGGACGACGTTTCGATGATCGATCTTGGACTGCGACGCACGCCGGCGCAGCGGGCGCTCGCTTTCGAGGAGATCTTCCTGGTCCAGCTCGCCTTGGCCGTCAGACGGCGGGACGTCGAGAAGACGGCGCGCGGGGCGCACTACGAGATTCCGGACGCGCTCCGGGTCAAGCTCATGAAGCTCCTCCCGTTCAAGCTGACCGACGCTCAAAAGCGCGTGCTCAAGGAGATCGGCGAGGATCTGCGCTCGCCGCACCCGATGCACCGTCTCGTTCAGGGGGACGTGGGGTCCGGGAAGACGATCGTCGCGCTGTTGACCTTGCTCGTCGCCGTGGAGAACGGCTACCAGGGCGTCCTGATGGCCCCCACCGAGATCCTGGCCGACCAGCACGCCCGGAGCATCCTGGGGATGCTGCGAGAAGCCGGATCCGACGTAAGGCTCTGCGTCCTCGCCGGGTCGCTCAAGGCGCAGGCTCGGCGCCGCGCCCTTCTGGACATCGGGAACGGTCATGCGCAGCTGGTGATCGGGACGCACGCTCTTTTCGAAGCCGGAGTCGAGTTCGCGCGCTTGGGCTTGGTCGTCGTCGACGAGCAGCACCGGTTCGGGGTGATGCAGCGCATGGCGCTGAGCTCGAAGGGGACGCGCCCCGACGTGCTCGTGATGACCGCCACGCCGATCCCGCGATCGCTGGCGCTGACGCTCTACGGCGATCTGGATCTGTCCGTCATCGACGAGCTTCCGCCGGGGCGCAAGCCGGTCACGACGGTCGTGCGGCGGGAACAGGACCGCGACAAGGCCTACAAGGGCTTGCGCGAGGAGATCGCGCGCGGCCGCCAGGCGTTCGTCGTCGTCCCGCTCGTCGAGGAGACCGCCGCCTCGGACCTCAAGGCGGCGACCGCTTTTGCGGCGCACCTGAAGAAAAACATATTCCCGTCGCTTCCGATCGGCCTCTTGCACGGCCGGTTGAAAGGCGAAGAGAAGGACCGCGTCATGCAGGATTTCGCGCGCGGCGCGATTCAGATCCTCGTTGCCACGACCGTCGTCGAGGTGGGCGTCGACGTGCCGAATGCCTCCGTGATGATCGTCGAGCACGCCGAGCGTTTCGGGCTGTCGCAGCTCCACCAGCTGCGGGGACGCGTCGGCCGCGGGGCCAGCAAGTCGTATTGCGTGCTGATGGTCGGGGACGGGGCCGAAGGGGAGACCGCGCGCTTACGATTGAAGACCATGGAGGAAACCGGGGACGGCTTCAAGATCGCGGAGAAAGACCTCGAGCTGCGGGGCCCGGGCGCGGTGTTCGGAACCCAGCAGCACGGCCTCTCGGATTTGCAGTTTCTCGCCGCGATCCTGCGCGACCCGGCTTTGCTCGAGGAGGCCCGCGCCGAGGCGCGGCGCGTGGCTTTGGCCGGCGGCGCCGAGGCGATCTTGGCCCGGCTCGGCGGCGCCTGGCGGATCAGGCTCGAGCTGCCCGCCGTGGGCTAACACGGAGGGGACACTTCCCTTTTTCGTATCAACGCGGCATCCGGGGAGCGTTGTACGAAAAAGGGAAGTGTCCCCTCCGCGCTACTTCTTGGCGAAGTCGCCCGCCTGAACCGTGGAGATCTTCGAGGGGTCGATGAACTTCTTCATTGCGGCCAGGATTTGGTCGTTCGTCAATGCGCTCACCTTGCCTTCAAACGTCTCGTCCCAACGGAGCGTCCGGCCGAGGTACTCGCGCCCGGCGAGCGTTCGCGCCAGCTCGCGATCGTTGGCCCGTGAGACCTTGCGCGATTGCAGCCAGCCCTTTTTGGCCTCCGCGATTTCCTCGGTGGTGAACCCCTTGTCGAGAACCTTGGCGATCTCCTCGTCGAACGCCTTGACGAGCTTCTCGGAGTTCTGCGGGGCGTAGATCGCGAACGCGCCGAAGCGTCCGCTGGCGTCCAACGGGCTCGCGCTGAGAAACGAGCTGACCCCGTAGGAGAGCCCGTCTTTCTCCCGAATGCGCGTGGCGAGGCGTGAGTTGAGGAAACCTCCGCCCGTCATGAAATTCCCCAGCACCAGGGCCGGGTAGTCCGGATCGTCGTCCCGAAGCGGCAAGCGCAGGCCCGCGATGAACACCGCGCTCTCCTTGTCCTTAGCCTCGATCATCTCTTTGATCGCTGGCAGGTCTTTGTAGACATCGACGAGGCGGGCGTGAGGCGCCGGGCTCTTCCATCCGACGAAGAGCTTGGTCAATTGGCCTACGACTTCGTCCTTGTCGAAGTCTCCCACGATGGCGATCTCGGCCACGGAGGCGCCATAGAAGTCGGTGTAGGCTCGCTTGACCGCTTCCAGGGCGATCGCTTTCGCGAGGTCGATGGACTCGTCGGGGCTCTCGACGTATCGCGGGTCGGTCTTGGGCCATGGGCTCAAGTACTTCTCCAGGCGGACGGACGCCTTCTGCCTCGGGTCGCTCTTCTGCTCCTCGAGACCGGCGAGCGTTTCCTGCCTCAGAACCTCGAACTCGGTCGAGGGGAACGACGGCTCGCGGAGGATCTCGGCGGCCATCGCCAACGCCGGGGCGAGATTCTCCCGTGTCACCTCGATCGAAGCCGATGCGGACGTCGGCCCGCCGAACACGCCGATCTGCGCCTTGAGGCGGTCGCTGTCGTCTTGGATCTGCTGCCGCGTGTGCTTCGCCGTTCCGCGCATGAGCATCTGCCCGGCGAACTCCGCCGCGGTCCCTTTTCCCTGGAGCGACTCGACGTCCCCGAAGTGGAACGTCATCGCGACCTGCACGGTGCCGCCGCGGGTCTTCTTCGGAACCAGGACGGCTTTGATCCCCGGTGCGATCGCCGTGCGCGTCGTACGGGCTCCGATGGCGGCGGGAGACGGGTCGAACGCTTCGCCCGCGGCCAAGGCGGCGCCACCTTTGTAATCCTTCATCATCGCGGCGATGTCCGGGGTCGCCGGGACTTCCGTACGCTCGGCCGCCTTGGTCGGAATGAACTCTCCGACGGTCCGGTTCGTAGGCGAGAGATACGCCTTGGCGACGCGAAGGACGTCGTCGGCCGTCACCGCCTTGATCCGATCGCGGTGCAAGAACATCAACCTCCAGTCGCCCTGAGCGGCCCATTCCGAGAGGCCGATGGCCGCCCGCCCCGAGTCGCGCATCACCGTCTCCCAGCCCTTGATCCAGTTGTCGCGGGCGCGCGCGACCTCTGCGGCGGTCGGCGGGTTTGCCGCGAGTCCTTCCGCGATCTTGAGCAGTGCGTCACGCGCTTCGGATAGCGAGGCTTCGGTCCGCACCTGCGCGCCGAACATCACGACACCCGGGTCGTGCAACGGCCACGCCCATCCGTAGACCCCGGCAGCCTTTTTCGTCTCGACGAGGGCCTTGTAAAGACGTCCCGACGGCGTGTCGCCCAAAACGAACGACAACAGCTCGATCGCCGCGAAATCGGGATTCGGTCCGGCGGGGACGTGGTAGAGCACCGCCACCGATTGCGAGTCTCCCACGCGCCGCAACGTCACCGTGCGCTCGCCGTCTTGAGCGGGCTCGGTCGTGTAGGTCGTGGAGAGCGCGCGCGCCGGTTTCGGGATCTTTCCGAACACCGAGGCGATCTTGGCCAGCGTCTTGGCCTCGTCCACGTTGCCGGCGACGACGAGGATCGCGTTGTCGGGCTGGTACCAGGTGCGGTAGAAGGCCTGGAGGTTCTCGATGGGGACGCGCTCGATGTCGGCGCGCGAGCCGATGGTGGATTTCCCGTAGTTGTGCCAGAGGTAGGCCGCGGACATCATCCGCTCTTGCATCACCCCTTCGGGCGAGTTCTCGCCGATCTCGAATTCGTTGCGGACGACGGTGAACTCCGAGTCGAGGTCTTTCTTGGCGATCGTCGAGTTCACCATGCGGTCGGCCTCGAGGTCGAGCGCCCAATCGAGGTTCTCCTCGGTCGCCGCGAACGTCTCGAAATAGTTCGTGCGGTCATAGTCGGTCGAGCCGTTGGGCCGGCAACCGTGGGACGTCAGCTCCTTGGGAATATCGGGGTGCTTCGGCGTGCCTTTGAACACCATGTGCTCTAAGAGGTGAGCCATGCCCGACTCGCCGTAGCCTTCGTGCCGCGACCCGACGAGATACGTCACGTTCACGGTCGCATTGTCCTTGGAGGTGTCGGGGAACAGGAGCACGCGAAGGCCGTTGGCCAGACGGTACTCGGTGATGCCCTCGACCGTGGTGACTCTGTCGACGCCTGCGGGCAGCTCGGTCGCGGCGACGGCGGCGCCGCAGACGAGGACCGCCAAGACGATGGGCAGGAAACGGCGCTTTGCCATGGGAGCCTCCTCGAATCGTGCGAAGGCGCCGAGGATACGCGGGGGAGGCCGGCGGCGACAAGAGGATCGAGCAGCCGGCCCTGCCGTAGTATGCCGTCATGACCGCGCTCGTCACCGGAGCCGCCGGACACCTGGGCAACAACGTCGTCCGAGCGCTCCTCGCGCGAGGGCGCAAGGTCCGTGCGCTCGTCCACTCCGAATCGGGGTCGCTTAACGGGCTGGACGTCGAGAAGCGATCGGCCGACATCCTCGATCCAGGCTCTCTGGATGGCGCCTTCAGGGGCGTCGAGGTGGTCTACCACTTCGCCGCATGGGTTTCGATCGTACCCTCCGAGGGATCGCATGTGACGCGAACGAACACGCTTGGAACCCGCAACGTGGTGGAGGCCTGCCTTGCGCACGGCGTGCGGCGCCTCGTGCACGCTAGCTCGGTCCACGCGCTGACTCCCCCCCGATCGAACGGGGTGACCGACGAGAATTGTCCCCCCAACATCGACCCGGGCGCGCCGGCGTACGATCGCTCGAAGGCGGCTTCCGAGCTGGAAGTCCGGGCCGGCGTCGGTCGCGGGCTGGACGCGGTGATCGTCAATCCGACCGGCGTGATCGGCCCGCACGACTACGTCCCTCACTTGGCCGGCCGGGCGCTGATCGACATGTACCTCGGGAAGCTGCCGATGAACGTCGCCTCAGGGTTCAATTGGGTGGATGCGCGCGACGTCGCATCGGGTGCGCTCTTGGCCGAAGCCCGGGGACGAACCGGCGAGAACTATCTGCTGTCGGGCCACTGGGCGCCGATGACCCACATTGCCGCCATCATGCAGGCGACGACCGGCCACCGTGGGCCGCGCCTGGTCGCGCCGCTGTGGCTCGCCAAGCTCGGGCTGCCGTTCGTCGGCGCCTACGCGAAGCTCACGGGTGCGCAGCCGCTCTACACGGGCCCGTCGCTGCGCGCCTTGTCGGAACACCGCGAGTGCAGCAACGCAAAGGCTCGGAGCGATCTCGACTTCGTGCCCCGTCCGCTCGAGCAGACCATCGTCGATACGTACGCGTTCTACGCGCAGGCTGGGCTTTTGAAGCGCGGCGTCAAGCGGGGAACGAGCCTGCCCGCTTCAGCGTTCCTCTGATGTACTGGATCATCTTCTGGGGCTTCGCGGCGTACGCCGCCCTCGCGTTCGTCTCGCTGCAGTTTCTGAGCGCGCCCTACGGCAGGCATCTTCGCGAAGGCTGGGGACCGAAGATCAACGCCACGCTCGGCTGGGTCGTCATGGAGGCACCCTCGCCTCTCATCTTCCTCGCCTGTTGGCTCGTGGCGGAACCGGCGCGCCGGTTCTCGGCGACCGGCCTCGCCTTCCTGGTCCTCTGGCAGACGCACTACCTCTACCGGTCGTTCATCTTTCCGTTTCTCCGGCGCGGGGGGCAGCGCGAGATGCCGGTGTCGATCGCGCTCATGTCGATCCTCTTCAACCTGGCCAACGCGTACCTCAACGCCCGCTGGATCTACACGCTGGGGCCCGAGCGTCCTGCCGCGTGGCTCGCCGACCCGCGATTCATAGCCGGCGCCGCGCTCTTCGCTCTGGGCTACGCGATCAACCACCAGTCGGATCGGATTCTGTTCAACCTTCGCAAGCCCGGCATGCCGGGGGCCGGCTATGCGATCCCGTACGGCGGTCTCTTCCGCTGGGTCTCGTGTCCGAACTACCTGGGCGAGCTCATCGAATGGACCGGCTGGGCGCTTTGCACGTTTCAGCCCGCGGGCCTGGCGTTTGCGCTCGCGTCGGCTGCGAACCTCGTGCCTCGCGCGCGTGCGCACCACCGCTGGTACCAGGAGAGGTTTGCCGGCTACCCCCCCGAGCGGAAGGCGATCGTCCCGTTCATTTTCTGATTTCCGTAAATATCCACCAACCTACGGACGGCTCGCGTGTAGTTACATTGGCGACGGAGGCTTTCGATCTCGGCGACCATGGGGGTGGTCGTGGCTGAGAGTCGAATCTCCGCCGCCAATCTAAAACCTTCCCGCTGTGTGCCAAGAATTCTACGACGCTTTCGGCTTTCCGGATAGGTCCGTAAAAGCGCGGAATCTCCGTCGAAGTCGACCTAGCTCCCCTGCATCATCATCAAGAACTCTTCGTTGGCCTTGCTCTTCCCCATCTTGTCGATGAGAAGCTCCATCGCCTCGACGGGGGACATCTGGTTGAGGATCTTGCGCAGGATCCAGACCTTGTTGAGCTGCTCCTTGGCCATCAGGAGCTCCTCCTTGCGCGTCCCGCTGGCGTCGATGTTGATCGCGGGGAAGACGCGGCGGTCGACGAGCTTCCGGTCGAGGTGGATCTCCATGTTGCCGGTTCCCTTGAACTCCTCGAAAATCACGTCGTCCATCCGGCTCCCCGTGTCGATTAGCGCGGTCGCCATGATCGTTAGCGAGCCTCCTTCTTCGATGTTGCGCGCGGCGCCGAAGAAACGCTTGGGTCGCTGGAGGGCGTTGGCGTCGATGCCGCCCGAGAGGATCTTCCCCGACGGCGGCTGCACCGTGTTGTAGGCCCGCGCCAGGCGGGTGATCGAATCCAGGAGAATGACGACGTCCTTCTTGTGCTCGACCAGGCGCTTGGCCTTTTCGATCACCATTTCGGCGACGTGAACGTGTTGCTGCGCCGGCTCGTCGAACGTCGAGGCCACGACCTCGCCACCGACCGACCGCTGCATGTCCGTGACTTCTTCTGGGCGCTCGTCGATGAGCAGGACGATGAGGAAGACCTCGGGGTGGTTCCGCGTGATCGAGTTGGCGATCGCTTGCAAGAGCATCGTCTTCCCGGTCCGCGGAGGCGCGACGATCAGGCCGCGCTGGCCCTTCCCGATCGGCGTCAGAAGGTCCATGACGCGCCCGGCGATGGCGTCCGGGTCGGTCTCCAAGCGCAGGCGCTCTTGGGGGTAGAGGGGCGTCAGGTTGTCGAAGAAGATGCGGTCGCGCAGGCGCTCGGGGTCGTCGAAGTTGACGGCCAGCACCTTGATCAGGGCGAAGTAGTTTTCGTCTTCCTTGGGCGGTCGCACCTGCCCGGACACCGTGTCTCCCGTGACGAGCCCGAAGCGCTTGATCTGCGAGGGGGAGATGTAGATGTCGTCCGGGCCGGGGAGGTAGTTGTAGTCGGGATGCCTGAGGAATCCGTACCCGTCCTGGAGAACCTGGAGCACGCCCTCCGCGAAGACCAGCCCGCTCTTTTCGGACTGCGCCTTCATGATCTCGAAGATGAGGTCCTGCTTGCGCATGCTGGTGGCGCCTTCGATGGCCAGGCGCTTCGCGGCGTCGGAGACTTCTTGATTTCCCATCTTGTAGAGCGAATTCAGGTCGACCGACCCTTCCGCGCCGACCTCACCCTCGACGGGGATAGGGAACGAGTCGTCGAGCGGGAAATCGTCGACGGGGAGGGACGGACGGATTTCGACCGGAGGCCCGTGGCGGCGGCGTCCGTTGCCTCGATCGTTGCCGCCATGTCCGCGGCGACCGCGGGAGCGTCCTTCCGGCATGAGATGTCCTTTTCAGGTGGGATCGAAATCTGCGGCGAAGCGGAACTATACCATCGGGTTTCGCGTCGAGTAAAGCCCGAGCCGTCCGATGAACGCGGCGGTCGCCGGAGCGCGATGAGGATCGGCTGCGAGCTCGCCGGCCAACCGCGGCAAGTCGTTTTCGACGTCGACGTCCGACCACGGCGCCGTCTCGGCCAGGACGTATCCCGCCTCGCGAGCGAGGCGTCTGGTGGTTTCGAGGACCGCCGGGGTGCCCCACGGCACTCGAACGAACAACGCCGGGACCGGGCGCGATGCGCCGATCAGGACGTAGCCCCCGTCGGCGGCCGGGATGACGACCGCGTCCGCCCCGCCGGCTAAGTGCGCGAACGCGTCTTCGACGAAAGCTCGGGGGAGAGTCGGGGCGTCGCCTCCCAGGATCGCGGCAGCCGTGGTCCCCTCGGCGAAGGCGCGCAGGAAAGCGCGGTGCAAGCGCGCCCCGAGGTCTCCGTCACCCTGTTGCGTATCGAGGCACACCTCGCACGCGCGATTCTCGCTCGCAAGCGACTTCAGGAACTGGGTCTGGTCCGCCAGCATCGCCTCGTGCAGCTCCAGCGCCTGCTCCGCGGTGAGGCGCGGCGCGAGGCGTGTTTTCACCTCGTAGAGGCGAGGCGTTTTCGCGAAGAGGATCAGGCGCTCCATACGAGCATTGTAGGATGCCGTCGTGGCTCAGACGATCGGGGTGGTGCTCGCCGGCGGCGAGGGACGACGCTTCGGCACACCGAAGGGCGAGGTCGTGCTCGGTGGATTGACGCTCGCCGATCGCGCCGCCCGTGCCCTCAAGCCGCTGTGCGGCAGCGTGCTCGTCAGCATCGTGAAGGGCGGCGCCAACCCGGCCCCCGCCTACCCGGCGGTCGAGGACCATGGGGTGCGCTGCGGGCCGCTCGGCGGGATCAAGGCGGCCTTCGCTTCGACCGGCAAGGCCGATCTGCTCGTCCTCGCCTGCGACTACCCCGCGGTCGGGACGAGTTTTCTGCGCTCGCTCCTCGCGGCGGCTCAAGGGGGGGACGATCTCGTCTTCCCGGTGGATGACGCAGGACGCGATCACCCGTTGGTCGCGCTGTGGCGGCGCTCGGCCGAGAGCGTAGTCGACACCGCGCTCGCCTCCAACGCGTTCAAGGTGCAGGCGCTCTTCCCCGACCTGATGTTGCGCCGCCTTCCTGCGCAGGTCTTCCCCAACTTCGACCTGCGCCGCGTGCTCGCAAACGTCAACTGGCCCGAGGACCTCGTCGCCTTCCAGGACGCGTAAAGGGGAGTGTCCCCTCAGGCCGACAGGCGGTCGAGAACCTCGGTCAGCGCGCCCCAGAACCGCTCGACCGAGGGGACGTTGACGCGCTCGTCGGGTGAATGGGCCCCTTCGATCTGCGGGCCGAAGGAGACCATGTCGAGCCCGGGGATCTTCTCGCCGAGCAGGCCGCACTCGAGCCCCGCGTGGATCGCGGTGACGTGCGGCTCCTTCTTCCACCGCGTCCGGTAGACCTCGCGCACGACGGCCAACGCCTTCGAGTCCATGTTCGGTTTCCACCCCGGATAGCCGTCCTTGAGCGTGACGGAAGCGCCCGCCAACGCCGCCGCCGCGCGCACCTGCGTCAGCACGTACGCGAGCGTCGGCGCGACGCTCGACCGGCTCGAGGTCACGACACGGATCGCGCCGTCGTTGTCCTGGACGACCGCGAGATTGCTCGAGGTCTCGACGAGCCCGGGGATGTCCGGGCTCATCGCGAGCACGCCGTGCGGCAGCGCGACGAGGAGCCTCAGCAGGCGGTCGCGGTCGCCGATTGCGAGGACTCGCGCGGGATCGGGGCAGGGGTTCCACGAGATGCTCAATCCATCGTCGATCTTCGCCAGCTCGACGCGGAAAGCGGCGAGCATTTTCTCGGTGACGCCGGCAAGTGCCGCCTTGGCGTTAGGCTCGGGAACGACGACCGCCTCGGCCTCGCGCGGAATGGCGTTGTGCTTCGATCCGCCGGCGATCGATGCGAGATCGAACGGGACCCCCTCCTCGATCAAAGCAGAAAGTAGCCGCGCGGCGAGCTTCAGCGCGTTCCCGCGGTTCTCGACGATGTTGAGCCCGGAGTGCCCGCCGCGTAAACCCGTGATCGCAAGCTGCAGCGCCGAGCCGCGAAACGCCGCCGCCCGGAAGGCGGGCTTGATGTCGATGAGCGTGTCCTCCCCGCCCGCGCAGCCGACGAAGATGACGCCGTCTTCCTCGGAGTCCAAGTTCAAGAGCATCCGGCCGGACAGGAGCTTGGGATCCAGCTCCTTCGCGCCGGTCAAGCCTGTTTCTTCGTCGAGCGTGAAGAGAAGCTCGAGAGGACCGTGCTTGACGCTCTTGTCGGTCGCGGCGGCAAGCGCGGCGGCGACGCCGATCCCGTTGTCGGCGCCTAAAGTCGTTCCCGTCGCCTGGACCCACGCGTCGGTCAGACGCGGACGGATCGGGTCGCGGTCGAAGTCGTGCGTAACGTCGCGATTCTTCTCGCACACCATGTCGAGGTGCGTCTGCAAGATCAGCGGTGCCGCACCCTCGCGGCCGGGCGTGGCGGGAACGCGAAGGACGACGTTGCCGCGCGCGTCGCGCGCCGCTTTGACCCCGATCGAGTCGCCGACTCCGGCGACGAACGCCACGGCCCGTTCTTCGTGGCCGGAAGGGCGGGGGATCGCGGCAAGCGCCGCGAAGTGCCCCCAGACGGACCGTGGAGAAAGATTCGCAAGATCGTCGCTCATGGGGAAACCTCCGCCATAATCCTCGCATGGCCAAGGCGAAGCTGACACACCTCGATGAGACCGGGGCCTTCGGAATGGTCGATGTCGCGGGGAAGGCGACGACCTTGCGGCGCGCGGTGGCTGAGGGGCGGGTGGTGTTCGGCGCTCTGGCATTCCGCCTCCTGCGCGCGAACAAGCTCGCCAAGGGGGACGCGCTCGCCGTCGCGCGTTTGGCTGGGATTCAGGCGGGAAAACGCACGGCGGAGTGGATCCCTCTGTGTCACACCGTGCCGCTGACGCGACTCGACGTCTCAATCGAGCTCGAAGCGCGCGGACGGCGGGCACGCATCACGGCGACGGCCGAGGCGCGGTGGATGACAGGTGTCGAGATGGAAGCGCTCGTCGCGGTGTCGGCGGCCGCGCTGGCGCTCTACGACATGGCGAAAGGGGTCGACCGCGGGATCGCCATCGAGGGGATCGGGCTCGTCGAGAAGACCGGCGGCCGCTCGGGCTCCTGGCGGCGCGGCGCCCACCGGACCTAGGATGGGGGCCGCACAAGGAGGAAGCATGCACCGTTTTGCGAAGGGAGCGGGACTCGTCATGGCCGCGGCGCTCGTTTTCGCGGCGCCTCACGCCAGGGCCGAACTGTTCAGCAAGGCCTATACGTTCAAACCGGACACCGTCCTCGAAGTGGGCACCGAGATGCCGGGAGGCCTGCGTCTCGACTCGGTCGAATTCGTCATCCCGAAGGAGGGGCCCGAAAAGGCGGGCACCTTCGCGGGACCGAAGGTCAAGGTAGCGATCTCGAATCTCGGTACCAGCTCCGCCAAGATCGGCGTGGCGATCGCGGTCACCGACGCGGAAGGGCGCCTCTTGGGGGTCGCCAGCGGTGGAACGAAGCTCTTCCCGATGCGTGCCGACAGGGCGATCGTCTACACGCTCTCCATCACCGGCGTGCGCGCGGAGCTGGCCAAGGGCACGATCTTCCGCATCAGCGTCGAGCCCACCCCTTGACCTCGTCGAGCAACGCTCCATCGAGTACGAGTTCGTAATCTCCGACAAGACCGTGATCGTTCCCCCCTCGCCGTCCGGGGAGGTTTTGAGCACCCCCCGAGACGGCAACAGATTTCATCGCGCTGAGGCTGCTTGCCCGGGCACGCGGCATGCAGGCTACGGATCCGGGCACCCGACAGGGTGCGTGGAGGCAGCTATGAAACGGTTCAATTGGCTCTTGGGCGTCTTGTTCGTAGCATCGGCGATCGTAATCGCGGCCCCTGCCGCTCGCGCCGGCGTCGACATCAGCTTCGGAATGAACGCGCCGATCGGGAACGACGGCAATCTGTTCTTCTCGATCTCGTCCCGGTATTTCGACCGCGATCCGCGTGTGGTGAACGACTGGAGCCGCCGTCTCCCCAATCCCGACGATCTCGCGGTCTTCCTTCACATCTGCACGCAGTCCCATCTGCCTCCCGACGTCGTCTTCGGATATCGGCGGCAGGGGCTGTCGTGGTACGACGTCGGCGTTCGGGCCCACCTCCCGGTCGACGTGTGGTACGTCCCCGTCGCTCGCGACCCCGGCCCGCCCTACGGAAAGGCTTACGGCTACCGTAAGAAGCACGAGCGCGATCCTCGTTACGCGGTGCGGCTGACCGACCGGCAGGCACGCGATCTCGTCGCGGTGCGGATGGCGCACGAGTACTACGGCGTTCCCGCCGAAACCGCGATGGATTGGCGCCGCGGGGGAGGCGACGTGCGCGAGATCATGACGCGCGAGTACCGCTCACGGCACAACTCTCGGGAGCGGTCCCGCGAGCATGGCAACGACCACGATCGCGGCCACGACGGGAAACACAACAACGGCCACGACAGCCACGGCAAGAACCATGGCAAGGACCACGACAAGCACCACGACTGAGTGATCAAGGGGACACTCCCCTTGATCAAAACATCCAGTCTTCCAGCAGGCCCTTGTCGCGCAACCATTCGGGGTTGAGCTTCGACAGGTAGCGCTCCCCCGAGTCCGGGAAGAGCGTCACCACGATCGCATCGTCCTTGGCGTTTTCCGCGACGCGTCGCGCGCCGGCTGCCGCCGCTCCGGCCGAAGAGCCGACGAGGATCGCCTCCTTGCGGGCCAGCTCGAAGACAGCGCGGTACGCGGTCTTGTCGTCGATCGTGATGATCTCGTCGATGTAGTCCCACCAGACGGTCGAGGGGAGAAAATCCTCTCCGATCCCGTCGATCAGGTACTGGTGGATCTGGTCCGCCGGCGGCAGCTTCCCCTCCTTCCGGTAGAACGCGTAGATGCTGCCGACGGTGTCGACGCCGATCACGCGGATCGCCGGATTCTGCTCCTTGAGGTACTTCGCGGCGCCGCCGATCGTGCCGCCCGTGCCGACGCCGGCAACCCAATGCGTGACCAAGCCATCCGTCTGTTTCCAGATCTCGGGGCCGGTCGAGGCGTAGTGCGCTTCGGGGTTTGCGGGGTTGTAGTACTGGTAGGGGAGATAGGCGTCCCGCTCGTCGCGGATACGCTCGGCCACCTTGTAGTAGGAGCGGGGATCGTCCGCGGCGACGTTGGTGGGGCAGGTGATGATCTCCGCTCCGAACGCCCTCAGCAATGAGGTCTTCTCCTTCGAGATCTTGTCGGGGGCGGTGCAGATCAGCTTGTAGCCGCGAAGCGCGGCGGCCATCGCCAAGGCCACCCCGGTGTTCCCCGAAGTCGGTTCGACGATCGTCCCCCCGGGCTTCAACAGCCCAAGGCGTTCTCCCGCATCGATGAGCGCGCCTCCGATCCTGTCCTTGACGGAGGCTCCGGGGTTGAACGACTCGATCTTCGCGGCGACGGTCGCCCCCGACGGGTGAAACCGCCGAAGCCTGACGAGCGGCGTGTTCCCCAAGGTCTGAAGGATGTCGTCGTGGATCTGCATGGCGTCTCCGGCGCGCATGATAACCTGCGCCGCTCATTCACTCGGAGGTGTTCATGTCTTCGAAGCGCACCGCGAGCCGCGGACGCAAGGCAGGTTTCGCGACTCAGGCGATCCATGCCGGCCAAGTTCCCGATCCTTCGACGGGCGCGGTGATGCAACCGATCTATCAGGTGTCGACCTATCGCCAGCCCGCCCTGGGCTCCGGGTGGACGTACGACTACGCCCGCACGATCAACCCGACCCGCGGCGCCTTGGAGCGGAACCTCGCCGCGCTCGAAGGGGGTTTAGAGGCGCGTTGTTTCGCCTCGGGGATGTCCGCGATCGCCGCCGTGATGAACCTCTTGCGATCGGGCGATCACGTCGTCGTGTCGCGCAACGTCTACGGCGGAACGTATCGCCTCTTCGAAGGGCTGCTCCGCCAATTCGGACTGCAGTTCACGTGGGTGGATACCTCGGATCTGTCCGCAATCGCCAGCGCGATCGTGCCCGCCACGAAGATGCTCTACATCGAGACCCCGACGAACCCGGTGCTCGGCCTCACGGACCTCGCTGCGGCGGCCCGCATGGCGCGAAAGCACAAGCTGCGGCTCGTCGTCGACAACACCTTCATGAGCCCTTACTTCCAGCGGCCGATCGAGTTCGGCGCCGACATCGTCGTGCACTCGACGACGAAGTACTTGAACGGACACAGCGATAGCGTCGGCGGCTGCGTTGTCACGACGCGTCCGGCCGATGCCGAACGAATCGGCTGGATCCAGAACTCCGTCGGCGCAATCCTAGGGCCGATGGATTCGTTCCTGGTGCTCCGAGGGATCAAGACGCTCCCCATCCGGATGGAGCGCCATGACGCGACGGGCCGCAAGATCGCCGCATGGTTGAACGCGCAGCGCAAGATCGCCCGCGTTCACTACCCGGGGTTGAAATCCCACCCGCAGCACGCGCTCGCGAAACGCCAGATGTCCGGCTTCGGGGGGATGGTCTCGTTCGAGCTCGGCTCGCTCGCCGCCGCCAAAAAGTTCCTTGGCCGGCTTACGCTGTGCGCGCTGGCGGAGAGCTTGGGGGGCGTTGAGACCCTGATCTCGCACCCGGCGACGATGACGCACGGCGCGGTGCCGGGCCACGAACGCAAGCGCATCGGCGTGACAGATGGTCTCGTCCGGATCTCGGTCGGCCTAGAAGATGCCGACGACCTGATTGCCGATCTGTCGCAAGCGTTGAGATAAAAGGGACGTGTCCCCTTTATCCCGCCAGGCTCGCATCGAGCCATGCGAGGTATGCGGGATCTCCGTCCGCGATCTCGAGCATCACGATCTCCGGGACCTCGTAGGAGTGGAGCTCGCGGATCGCGTCCTTGACCTCGTCGAAGCGATCGACGCGAGTTTTCACGACGAGCAGCCACTCCGCGTCGGTGCGGACCGCGCCCTGCCACCGGTAGGTCGAGTTGACCCCTGGCACCACGTTGACGCAGGCCGCGAGGCGCCGCTCGACCAGGGTTCGCGCGATGCGGGAGGCCTCTTCTTCGGACCCGACGGTGCTCAAGACGATGGCGTTTCCGGACATCGTCTTCGGACTCTATCACGATGACCTCTTTGCACTTGTGGCCCGTCTGGGGGCTGCGCTATAGTCGCGCCACGCTCTATTTGTGTTGGGGCGTTCTTGGAATGCATAGTCGCTCGTAAGGCTCGAACATAGGAGCTCCAAGTGGACGCCCCCAACGCCGTTGGCCAGATCACGGACGTCATCGCGCGCGAGGTCTTGGACTCCCGGGGCAATCCCACGATCGAGGTGGACGTGATCGCCGGGGAGGGCGTGATGGGGCGCGCGGCCGTTCCGTCGGGCGCCTCCACCGGATCGCGTGAGGCGCTCGAGCTGCGTGACGGCGACGCGAAACGGTACCTCGGAAAAGGGGTGTTGAAGGCGATCGACCATGTCGAACGCGTGATCGGCCCGGCGATCATCGGCTTAGAAGCCGTCAACCAGGTCTTCCTCGACGAGACGATGAAGGCGTTGGACGGCACCGCGAACAAGTCGAAGCTGGGCGCGAATGCGACCCTCGCCGTCTCGATGGCAAGCGCGAGGGCCGCCGCCGACGTCTTGGGGATGCCGCTTTACCGTTACCTAGGCGGCGCGAACACGAAGCTGCTCCCCGTGCCGCTGATGAACGTCTTGAACGGCGGCGCGCACGCGGACAACAACGTCGACGTGCAAGAGTTCATGATCGCGCCCGTCGGCTTCGACACGTTCGCGCGCGCGCTGCGCGCCGGTGTCGAGTGCTACCACGCCTTGAAGGCCGTATTGAAGTCGAAGAAGCTTTCGACCGCGGTCGGCGACGAAGGGGGCTTTGCGCCGAACCTCACGTCGAACGAGCAAGCGCTCGAAGTCCTGGTCGAGGCGATCAAGAAGGCCGGCTACAAGCCCGGGAAAGACGTCGTGCTAGCGCTCGACGTCGCCGCCTCGGAGTTTTTCGCGAAGGGCTCGTACCTCTTAGAGGCCGAGGCGAAGCCGAAGAAATCAGGCGACGAGCTGATCGCGATCTACGAGCGTTGGTGCAAGGTGTACCCGATCGTCTCGATCGAAGACGGCATGGCCGAGGGGGACTGGGCGGGCTGGAAGAAGCTCTCCGACAAGCTCGGCGACAAGGTGCAGCTCGTCGGCGACGACATCTTCGTGACGAACACCGAGATCCTCAAAGAAGCGATCGCCAAGAAGATCGGCAACAGCGTTCTGATCAAGGTCAACCAGATCGGCACGTTGACCGAGACGTTCGATTGCGTGCAGATGGCGCATCGCGCCGGTTACTCGTGCATCGCGTCGCATCGCTCGGGCGAGACCGAGGACTCGCTGATCGCAGACCTCGCGGTCGCTCTGAACCTCGGGCAGATCAAAACCGGCGCCCCCGCGCGAGGCGAGCGCACGGCCAAATACAACCAGCTGCTGCGCATCGACGAAGAGCTGGGCGAGGACGCTCGCTACGCGGGTTGGTCGGCGTTCCCACGCGCCAAGCGAGCCACCTAGGGGACCGTTCGAGGGCCAATGGGCAATCTGATCCGGTTCCGGCGGAAAGCGAAGGCCAAGAAGGACGAGGCCGCCCGTGCGCTGTTCCCGCCTTTCCAGCCCGGCGCGACGGACGCGCGGGCGGCGTCATTCCCGTCGGACGCCTGCATCAGCAACGACGGCACCCGCCTCGGCGAGACACCGAACCCCGAGATCGAGCGCGCGAGGGTCCGCAAGCAACGGAGCCTCATCGTCGCGCTCGTCTTCGTATTCATGGGCGGCACCGCCGCCGCGCTCTTCGGCGATCGCGGCTATCTGGACCTCCAGCGCCAGCGCCTCCAATTCCGCGAGATGAGCGACGCCCACGCCGAACACCTCAAGCGCCTGGAAGCCTTACGCCGCGAGGTCGATCGCCTCAAAAACGACCCCTCCGCCGTCGAACGCATCGCCCGCGAGGACCTGGGCTACGTCGCGAAGAACGAACTGACGCTCCTTCTTCCGGGCGATGACCCGGCCAAGGCCCGCGGTCTTGACGCGAAAACCCGATCTGGTATCGTGCCCGCCGTAAGAAAGACACCATGACGCGGGGTGGAGCAGCCCGGTAGCTCGTTGGGCTCATAACCCAAAGGTCGCAGGTTCAAATCCTGCCCCCGCTACCAGTCCACAGGTGGAATTTGCAGGTAACAAGCTCCCGACGGCTGGGAGTGTGCGCATCTGAACGTCGAGCCGGGCGTCGTCGGGCACGACGCTGACGCTGCCCACGAACGACCGTATGAACTCCTTCCGGTCTTCCATGCTCGCCGACTCCATCAGGCGCGGCAGGTCGTGGAGCGACGCCAGACCATTCCGTAGTACGGCTTCGGCGTCGATCGGGTCGTAGGGTGCGGTCTCAAGCGACTCGCTGCGGCTCTGAAGCCTACGTCGTTCGCTCCCCATGTCGCGAAGCTTGGCGTCCACGAACGCCTTCGTGTCGGGCGACATGTTCTCCAGTAGCACGTTGGCCTTCTGGTCGATCTCGGCGATCCGGGCGCGGACGGCCGCCAGCTCGCGAC
>CAZUGP010000097.1:0-6434 GCA_964619965.1 uncultured Acidobacteriota bacterium | reverse complement strand
TTGGCGATCCCTTAGGCTTCACTTCAGGCCAGTGACCCGAAAAAGATCCGACTGGCCGACCGAGTAGGTCATGGCGTAGGCCGATCCGTCGGGCGTGATCGTGAACCAACGTCCCATGACCGAGCCCGGAACGCGCGCGATCTCGTGAACGAGCGTTCGTCGCCCCGCAGCATCGAGACGGAAGATCTTCTGTTCGCCGGACTCCAGCTTGCGCCGCACGAACAAGCTGCCCGGCTCCGTGGCCCATCGCTCGACGAGATCGTCTGGCTCGATCCCGGGGATAGGTCGGGGCGCTCCGCCGTCGGTTGGGTAGAGCTTGCCGTCGGTCGCCGCCACGAGCTTACCGTCCGCCGAGGGCGGCCCCGTCACCCCCTCCGGCGTAATGGGTTTCGGAGCGCCACCGGAGAGGGCCTGCACGTAGAGCCGTGCGCGATGACCGGGCTCGAAACCGGTAAAGACGACCTGCGTGCCGTCGGGCGTGAACCAAGAAATACCGTGGGCCAGCGCGTCGTTGGTCACCTGCCTCGCTTCACCGGCGCCCATGGGCAGCAGCACGAGCTGGGCCGGAGCGGGGTTGAGCCGCACCGTCAGCACCCACTTGCCGTCAGGCGAGATCGCCATCGCAAGCCCCGACCCCAGTCGCACCGCAGGCCCGCCGTCCATGCTGCGCACGTAGACCGAGTACTCCGGACCGCCGCCGTCTCCTTCTTCCGTGAAGACGAGCGTCTTCCCATCGTCGGAGATTCTCGGAACGGTGGACCAATCGAGCCAGGAGAGGTCGCGGTTCTTGGTGTCGTCCTTGGCACGGCCGATCACGCCGAACCGGGAGTCCTCGCTCCACAGGAGCGCGCTGCCGTCGACGCCGACGTCGCCCAATTGAAGGCTGCCCGGCGCGCGCGTCACCGTACGGACCGCCCCCGCGGTCGTGACCGAAAACAGCGCCCGCGCGCTTCCCTTGTCGGCGCCCGTGAACCAGACCTCGCGACCGTGGTCGGCCCACGCGACGCCTTGAAGCGACGAATACTCCCCGGCCAGCGTGCGCTTGCTCCCCGCTCGGTCGATGACGGCGACCGAGCCGCGATCGTCACCGCGAATCGGGTGGTCGGCGAAGGCGACGGAAGAGCCGTCGGGAGAGACGCGCACGTCGCTGATGTACCCGCCCGTATCGTAGACCGTCTTGCCCACCGGAAACTCGAGGCGATACCGCCCGTCGACGTAGCGCGCGGCAGCGAACCCCGAGCCATCCGGCAGCCAGTCGGCGTCCTGGACGTCCTCGAGCACCGCTCGTGAAGCGCCGCCCGACAGCGAGGCGCGCGCCAGCGTGCCGACCTGAGCGTACCCGACCACGGTCTTCGGGTTCATGATGAGACCGAGCTCTCCCGACCCGGAGATCGACGCAATGTCCGCGTTGGGGAACGCGAGAGTCAGGGAGTCGGGACTCTCCTCGCGCGTCGAATACAACCGGAGCGGCTCGCCCTCCCACGTCGCCGAATAGACGATCGTCTTGCCGTCGGGCGCGTATCGAGCCGACGAAATCGGCCCGCGCCGGAACGTAAGCCGGTGGTAGGACGGAGTCTCGGACACCGCCGGCCCTGCGACGCGCTGGCCGGCGAAGAACGCCGCGGCCGCGATCGCAACGGCGCCTGCGGCCACGAGCCAGGGCGTCAGGCGTCGTCGTTGAGCTGGAAACGCTGCGACCGCCATCGATGCGGCGCTCTGACCCGAAGTCCCCGATGCAGAGAGCGTCTCCAAGGCCAGGCCGAGGTCGTGCGCCGAGTGAAATCGCTCGTCGGCGTTCTTCTCGAGGCAGCGGCGGACGATGCGATCGAGCGCGACCGGCACGTTCGCGCCTCCTGCTGCGAACTCCGGAGGGTCTTCCTTCAGGATCGCGTTCATGGTTTCGACGTTCGAGTCGCCGCGGAACGGCCGTAGTCCGGAGAGCATCTCGTAGAGGACGGCGCCGAACGAGAAGATGTCCGTCCGATGGTCGACCGGCAGCCCGCGGACCTGCTCCGGCGACATGTAGCCGACGGTGCCCATGACGGTTCCAGGCGACGTGCCGATGGCGTTTTGGGTCGGCCCGACGGTTTCGTCGGCCGCCGGCCCGGTCGCTTTCGCGAGGCCGAAATCGAGGATTTTCACGCGGCCGTCTACCGTGATGAAGATGTTCTCCGGCTTCAGATCGCGATGGACGACTCCCTTCTGGTGCGCGGCGGCGATGCCGTGGACGATCTGGAGCGCGTACTCGACGGCCTTGCGCGTGGGGAGCGCCGATCCCGAAAGCTTCGCGCGGAGCGTTTCGCCTTCGAGCAGCTCGGTGACGGCGTAGGCCGTATTCGAGCCGGGAGCGACGCCGAAATCGTGGATCGCGAGGATGTTCGGATGGGACAGGGCCGCGATCGCCTGGGCCTCGCGCTCGAAGCGCGCGAGCGACGCGGGGTCCTTCGCCAAGTGCTCGGGGAGGACCTTGATTGCGACGTCGCGGTTCAGCTTCGAGTCGCGGGCGCGGTAGACCTCGCCCATGCCGCCCGCGCCGATCGGCGCGACGATCTCGTACGACCCGAGCCGCGTTCCGGAAGTCAGCGACATGGAATGCCGAATCATATATGAAGAGGACCCGCCAGATACGGCGCAGACTGCGCTACATTGCGCCGATGTCGCTCGTCCCCGGCACCCGCCTCGGCCCCTACGAGATCGTCGCTCCCCTTGGCTCCGGGGGAATGGGCGAGGTCTACCGCGCGAAAGACGCCAAGCTTCATCGCGAAGTCGCGATCAAGGTGCTTCCTTCGGCGGTAGGGCAGGACGCGGAACGCCTCTTACGCTTCAGGCGCGAAGCTCAGACGCTCGCCTCGCTCAACCATCCGAACATCGCGGCGATCTACGGCCTGGACGAGGCCGACGGCAAACTGTTCCTCGTCCTGGAGCTCGTCGAAGGCGAAGAGCTCGCGGAGCGCTTGAAACGAGGGGCTATCCCGGTCGACGAGGCGCTGGAGATCGCGAAGCAGATCGCGGCGGGCCTCGAGGAGGCGCACGAGAAGGGGATCGTCCATCGCGATCTGAAGCCGGCGAACGTCAAGCTGACGCAAGACGGCAAGGTCAAGGTCTTGGACTTCGGCCTGGCGAAGGCGTACTCGAGCGATGCGTCCGGCGCCGGCTCGTTCGATTCGGGGAATTCGCCGACGATGACGCACGCCGCGACGATGGCAGGGATGATCTTGGGCACGGCGTCGTACATGAGCCCGGAGCAGGCGCGCGGGAAGCCCGTCGACAAGCGGGCGGACATTTGGGCCTTCGGGGTCGTGCTCTACGAGATGCTCACGGGGGAGAAGCTGTTCGACGGCGAGACGGTCTCCGATACGTTGGCCGCGGTTCTCACACGCGACATGAACGGGGCGACGCTCCCTGGAAGCATGCCGGCCGCCTTGCGATCGCTGCTGCGCCGCTGCCTCGAACGCAACGCGAGAAACCGGCTGCACGACATCGCCGACGCGCGCATCGTCATCGACGAAGTCCTTGCGGGGCGGCACGACGAACCCGCAGGTTCCAGTCCCCTTGCTCCATCGGCGCCTGCGGCCGATCGCGGGCGCTGGCTCCTCGTCGCCGGCGGCATCGTGGCGGGGCTGCTGCTGGGCGTTATCGGAAGCCGCTTCATGGGGCGTCCTGCCTCCGATCACGCCCAACCGGTCCTCACTCAATTCGACGTCCGCGCCCCCGAAGGAACGAGCATGGTGCGCGGCTTCGCCCTTTCCCCGGACGGGCGAAAGATCGCGTTCACGGCGCGCGGTGCCGACGGTCGCATCACGATCTGGGTGCGAACGTTCGACGCGCTGGTCGCGCGGCAGCTGCCGGAAACCACCGGCGCGCGGTTCCCGTTCTGGGCCCCCGACGGTCACCGGATCGGGTATTTCAGCCCGGAGGGCCTGAAGTGGATCGATACCGCAGGCGGCTCGCCGACGGCGGTCGCCCCCACGTCTCCGACCCAAGACGTTCGCGGTGCCGCGTGGGGGGCGGACGACGTCATCGTCTATGCGCCGACCTTTACAGGGACGCTCCTGGCGGTTAAGGCGAGCGGGGGCACGTCAGCCGCCGCGACGCGGATTCCGGACGGCGGAGCGATCGGCACGCACCGTTTTCCGTCGTTCCTCCCGGATGGTCGCCGCTTCGTCTTCTATGGGGCGTCGGGCACCGGGACCGAGCCGGGCACGCTCTACCTCGGACGTCTGGGATCGCTCGACGCGAAGCTGCTCGGGCCGGCACATTCGACAGCGGTCTTCGCGCCGCCGGGCTATCTCATCTACGCGCGCGGCGAGTCGATCGTCGCTCATCGGTTCGACGACAAGAGCGAAACGCTCGTCGGCGACGGCGTGCCGATCATCGGTGCGATGGGAAGCTCGCTCACCGTCTCGGGCCTGCGATCGATCGCGGTTGCGGGCAACGGCACGCTGATCTATCGCGACGACAAGCGCGGCAACAACCAGATCGTCTGGGTCGACCGCACGGGCAAGGAACTCGGCGCGGTCCCCGACGTGGAGTCGGCCTGGCACTACGGGCCGCGCCTCTCCCCGGATGGCCGTCTCCTGGCCGTTTCCCACCTCGAATCCCGCAGCGGCCTCGGCGAGATCTGGGTCCACGATATCGCGCGCAATCTTGCCGACCGTCTCACGCTGGGCGCCGGCGACGACTACCTACCGACGTGGGTCAGGCCCGACGGCCGCGAGATCATCTTCAGCTCGGGGCGCGCCAAGGCCGTCGGAGCCCTCTACAGGATTGCGTCCGATCGCCCAGGCAACGGAACGCTTTGGCTGAACGCGGACACCGCCCAGGTTCCGAGCGGCACGACGCCCGACGGTCGACGTGTCGTATTCGAACGAACCGACGCGCAGGGGAAGGTCAGCCTCTTCATCCGCGATCTCGACGGCGACGGTGAGGCGACGCGTCTCGGCTCCGGATCGGCCTCCGAGTCTGCTGCCGACATCTCGCCGGACGGACGATGGCTCGCCTACAACTCGGATCTCACGCGCAGCCCCGAGGTCTACATCCGCCGTCTCGACGGTGTAGGCGCCGCCATCCGGATCTCGAGCGACGGAGGGTTCCAGCCCATGTGGCGGCGTGACGGGCGCGAGCTGTTCTACGTCGATGCGAGCGGACGCGTCGTTTCCGTTCCAATCGCGGCCGGCGATCCGCTCGAGCCGGGCGCGCCGACACCGCTCTTCGTTGCAAGCCTCGAAGAGGCCACCGACCGTCAGTACGACGCCACCGCCGACGGGCAGCGATTCCTGCTCAATCGAAGCTCGACCCGGGACAGCGCGCCGATCACGGTCGTTCTCGACTGGACCGCGCTGCTCGAACGGAGGTCGCCGTGATTGGGAAAAGGGGCTGAGATAGATGTCGCTCGCTCCCGGAACCCGCCTCGGCCCGTACGAGATCACCGCCAAGCTCGGTGAGGGCGGGATGGGCGAGGTGTACCGCGCCACCGACACCAAGCTCGACCGTCAGGTCGCGATCAAGGTCCTTCCGGAGGCGTTCACCGCGGACCCCGAACGCCTCGCGCGATTCGAGCGCGAGGCGAAGGTCCTGGCCCAGCTGCATCACCCCAACATCGCCTCGATCTTCGGCCTCGAAGAGTCAAACGGCGTTCGAGCTCTGGTGATGGAGCTGGTCGAGGGTGAGACGCTGGCGAAGCGATTGGAGAACGGGTCCGTTCCCCTGGAAGAAGCTCTCGCCATGGCCCGGCAGATCACCGAAGCGCTCGAAGAGGCTCACGAGAAGGGGATCGTCCACCGCGACCTGAAGCCCGCGAACATCAACGTGACGGCGGACGGCAAGGTCAAGGTGCTCGACTTCGGGCTGGCGAAGGCGCTAGACCCGGGCGGCGCGTCCGCATCGTCCTCCTCGGCTTCGGCGTCGCAGTTGGCGAGATCGCCGACGCTCACCCACGCCGCGACGCAGATGGGGATGATCCTCGGCACCGCGGCGTACATGGCTCCCGAGCAGGCCGCGGGCGTCGCGGTGGACCGGCGCGCCGACATCTGGTCGTTCGGCGTCGTGCTCTACGAGATGCTGACCGGCCGGCGCCTTTTCGATGGGGAGAGCGTCTCGCACGTGCTGGCAGCCGTGCTGAAGGACACGCCCGATTTCTCCGCGCTTCCCGCCGGGACGCCGGAGCGGATCGTCAATCTCCTTCGCCGCTGCCTGCGCAAAAAGACGCGCGAGCGGCTCCAGGCGATCGGCGATGCGCGCGTCGTCATAGAAGAGGTTCTTGCCGATCCAACGGAAGAAGAACGGGAGGCACCGCCGGCGGCGCGAGGTTCGAAGCTGGGCTGGATCACGGCCGCGGGCGGGATAGTCGCCGCGCTGGTTTTTGCCGCGCTGTGGCTCGGCTCCGGCCGGACGCCGCCACCGTCGCGGGCCCTCCAGGCCGCGCTCGTGGCGCC
>CAZUGP010000096.1:0-3910 GCA_964619965.1 uncultured Acidobacteriota bacterium | reverse complement strand
GCCACGAGCTGGGCGTCGAGGTCGGCGCGCTTGATCTCATCGATGTTCAGCTGCACCTGCTTCTTGGTGAGCTGCTTCATCTCCTCGGAGAGTTTGTCCACCTGCTCGCCCTTGCGCCCGATCACCAGGCCCGGACGCGCGGTCTTGATGCCGATGGTGACCTTCTCGCCCTTGCGCTCGATGGTGATCTTGGAGATGCCCGCCTGGTAGAGACGCTTCTTGAGGTACCGCTTGATGAGCAGATCCTCCTTGAGCATCTCCGCGTAGCCCTTTTTCGCGAACCAGCGCGAGTCCCAGGTCTTCACGATCCCTAAGCGCAGGCCGATTGGATTGGTTTTCTGACCCATGGTCTTACGATTCCCTCGTGGCCACGGTCACCGACACGTGGCTCGTGCGCTTGAGCAACGGCGTCGCACGGCCCTGCGCGCGCGGCAGCCAGCGCTTCAGGGTCGGCCCGGCGCCGACGACGGCTTCCTTCACGTACAGGTCCTCGACGCGCACCTTGCCCTCGTGGAGCGCATTCGCGACCGCGGACTTGAGCACCTTCTGCACGATGCGCGCGCCCAGCTTGGGCGTAAACTGCAACGTCGTCTGCGCCTGTTCCACGCTGTTGCCGCGGATCAGGTCCAGGACCTGGTTGCACTTGCTCGGAGTGATGCGCACGTAGCGCTGGATGGCTTTGGCTTCCATGGCTTACTTCCCGGGCGTTTCGACCGTTTTGGACTTCTCGGTGTGCCCGCGGAAGACCCGCGTCGGCACGAACTCACCGAGCTTGTGACCCACCATGTTCTCGGTCACATAGATGGGGATGAACTTGTTGCCGTTGTGCACCGCGAGCGTGTGCCCGACGAACTCCGGCAGCACCGTGCAGCGTCGCGCCCAGGTCTTGAGCACGCGCTTCTCCCCACTGCGATTCAGCGTCTCGATCTTCCGCACGAGGGAGTCGACGACGTACGGCCCCTTTTTGATGGAACGCGCCATTGTGTCCCGCTCCCTTTACTTCTTCCGGCGTCGCACGATGAGCGAATCGCTCAGCTTGCGACGGCGGGTCTTGAGGCCCTTGGTGATCTTGCCCCACGGCGAACACGGGTGACGGCCGCCTGAGGTCTTGCCCTCGCCTCCGCCCATGGGATGGTCGACGGGGTTCATCGCAACGCCTCGCACGGACGGCGCCCGGCCGAGCCAACGGCTGCGGCCGGCCTTGCCCAACGAGACGTTTTCGTGATCGAGGTTGCCCACCTGGCCGATGACTGCGCGGCAGTTCACGTGGAACTTGCGCACTTCGCCCGAGGGCAACCGCAGCTGCGCGTACTCGCCTTCCTTCGCCATGAGCTGGCAGAAGGCGCCCGCCGACCGCGCGATGCGCGACTGGCGGCCCGGGTACAGCTCCACGTTGTGAACGTTGGTGCCGACCGGGATGTGGCGCAGGTTCAGGCAATTGCCCGTGGCGATCTCGGCCGTGGCGCCCGACATGACGCGGTCGCCCACCTTGAGGCCGTCCGGCGCCAGGATGTAGCGGCGCTCGCCGTCCAGGTAGTGAAGCAACGCGATGCGTGCGGAGCGGTTCGGATCGTACTCGATGCTCGCGACCTTGGCGGCGATGCCGTCCTTGTCGCGACGGAAGTCCACGATCCGGTAGCGCTGCTTGTGGCCACCGCTGATCCAGCGCATGGAAACGTGGCCGTAGTTGTCGCGGCCACCCGTCTTGTAGATGCGCTCGGTCAGCGCCTTTACCGGCCGCGAACGCGTGATCTCCGAGTAGTCCGGCATGACCGTGTGCCGGAGCGTCGGAGTGATCGGGCGAAATTTCTTCAGACCCATGGGTCGTTCCTCGTCGTCAGATCTGCTCGAACAGCTCGATCTTCTGATCGGGCTTGAGCGTCACGATGGCTTTCTTCCAGTCGTTGCGGCGGCCGACCCAGCGGCCCTGCCGCTTGGTCTTGCCGCGCATCTGCATCGTCTGGACGCTATCCACCTTCACGTTGAAGACGGCTTCCACGGCGCGCTTGATCTCGATCTTGTTGGCACCACGCGCCACTTCGAATAGGTACTGCTGATGGACTTCGCGCAACACGGTGCCCTTCTCGGTGATGAGCACCTTGCGGATGATCGAACGCGGATCCGAACTCATTTCGCGAAGACCTCCTGGACGCGCGCGAGCCCGTCCTGCGTGAGCAACAGCTGCTCGCAATCGAGCAGGTCGTACGCGTTGAGCTGGTGCGCCAGCGTCGTGTGCACGTTGCGCAGGTTACGCACCGACTTCCACACCGTGTCGTTCTGCTGGCCCACGACGAGCAACGTCTTCTTGCCCGACAGGCCGATCTTCTTGATCACGCCCGCCACTCGCGCGGTCTTGGGCGCGGCGTCCACCGCGATGCCCTCGATCACGCTCACGGCGTTCTCGCCGGCGCGCAGCGATAGCGCCGAGACCAGCGCGGCACGGCGCTGCTGCTTCGGCATCTCGGTGCGATGGCTGTGCGGCTTGGGACCGAATGCGCGACCGCCGCCCGGCATGAGCGGGGACGTGTTCGAGCCCTGGCGCGCGTTGCCCGTGCCCTTCTGCTTGAACGGCTTGCGACCACCGCCGGAGACCAGGCCCTTGCTCTTCACCATCGCCGTGCCCTGGCGCTGGTTGCCGAGATAGCGCTTCACCGACAGCCAGATGAGGTGCTCGTGCACCGGCTGGGCGAACAGCTCGTCCGGCAGGGCCGTGGTGCCCTTATCGCTGCCGTCGAGTCCGTAAAGCTTCGCGTTCATGGTCAGGAGCCCCGCTTGAGAACGTAGACGAGGCCGTTCGGCGGACCGGGGACCGCGCCCCGGACGAGCAGCACGTTCTGCTCGGCATCCACACCGGCGACCAGGAGATTCTTGGAGGTGAACGTCTTGCCACCCATGCGGCCGGGGAGGCGCTTGCCCTTGATGACGCGCGACGGGTAGGCCGAGGCACCGATCGAGCCCGGCTCGCGACCCATCGTCGGGCCGTGCGAGGCACTGCCGCCCGAGAAGCCGTGACGTTTGATGACGCCTGCGAAGCCGCGGCCCTTGCTCGTGCCCTCGACGTCCACGTGCTCGCCCCGCTCGAACACGGACGCGAGCAGCGTCTGGCCGAGCGTGTAGGTCGAGACGTCGCCGACGCGGAACTCCCGGAGATACCGCGATACGGGCAGGTTGCGCTTCTTGAACTGGCCCAGGACCGGCTTCGTGAAGCGGCTTTCCTTGTTGGTGCTGAAGCCCAGCTGCAGCGCCGTGTAACCGTCGCGCTCGCTGGTGCGGATCTCGGTCACCGTGCACGGACCCGTCTCGATCACGGTCACCGGCACGATGTCGCCCTTCTCGTCGAAGAGCTGCGTCATGCCGATCTTTCTTCCGATCAACCCCATCATGTCGTTTCGTTCCTTTCACGGAGGCGCACGCCGAACGTTCGGCCCCGTCGCTCCGCCCCGTGTTCCCGGGTCAGGTCTTGATCTCGATGTCGACGCCCGCGGGGATGTCGAGCTTCTCGAGCGCTTCCATGGTCTGGCCCGCGGAACGCGTGATGTCGATGAGCCGCTTGTGGATGCGGATCTCGAACTGCTCACGCGACTTCTTGTCCACATGCGGGCTGCGCAACACGGTGTACACGGTCTTGCGGGTCGGCAGCGGCACCGGGCCCGACGTGATCGCAACTGTGCGTCGCGCGGTGCGCACGATCTCGGCCGCCGACTGGTCCAGCGTGGCGTGATCGTACGACTTCAGTTTGATTCGGATCTTCTGCAGCATTGGGGCCCCTTACTCGACGATCTCGGTGACGACGCCGGCGCCGACGGTGCGACCGCCCTCGCGGATGGCGAAGCGCAGTTCCTTCTCCATCGCGATCGGCGTGATCAGTTCCACCACCATGTCCACGTTGTCGCCCGGCATCACCATCTCG
>CAZUGP010000095.1:0-12931 GCA_964619965.1 uncultured Acidobacteriota bacterium | reverse complement strand
GATGGGCACGTCGAGGCCGCCGCGCGGTTCGAGGGCGACGACCTCGTCGTCCGGGTGACTGACACCGGAATCGGCCTCTCCGAGGACGATCAGGAAAAAATCTTTCACGAGTTCTATCAGGCCGACGGATCGTACGCGCGGCGCTACGAAGGCACCGGGCTCGGGCTGGCGCTCGTGCGCCGCATGATGTCGCTCCACGGCGGAAGCGTGACGGTCACCTCGAGCTTAGGGCACGGGGCGTCGTTCCAGTGCGTCTTCCCCGATGCCAAGAGTCGTTCAGCACCCGCTGCGTCGACACGTTCTCAAGACGCGCCGTCGCCCCAGGCCGCGATCCCCGCCGCCCCCCACGTCGACGTCTCGCGCGGCAGCACCGTCCTCGTCGTCGAGGACAACCCGGTCAACCGCAGGCTCGCCCGCAACGTGCTGCGCTCCCGCGGTTACCGCGTGCTCGAGGCCGACACCGGCGAAGAGGGGATCGAGATCGCGCGCAGCGAGCGCCCGCACCTGATCCTGATGGATCTTCAGCTCCCGGGGCTCGACGGCATCGAGGCGACTCGGCGGTTGAAGGCCGACCCGCAGACGCGGGCGATCCCGGTCGTCGCGCTCTCGGCTCGCGTCGAAGAACAAGACGAAGCGCGCGCCCGCGAGGCCGGGTGCGCCGGTTACATCGCAAAGCCGATCCGCCTGTCGCGGTTTCCGCAGCAGGTCGGCTCGTATCTCGCCTCCAAGGAGGGAGCGGCATGAACCTGACCCCCCACACCCCCGACGTCCTGGTCGTCGACGACGATCCCCGCAATCGAAAGCTCTTGGAGGAGTACCTGATCGGCGCGGGGTACGCCGTGCGCGTAGCGGCCGACGGGCGCACCGCGCTGGCCTCCGCCATGGAGCGGCCGCCGGACCTCGTGCTGCTCGATGTGATGATGCCGGACCTTTCGGGGCTGGAGGTCTGCCGCCAGCTGAAGAACGACCCCCGCACCAGGCTTTGCCAGGTCGTGCTGGTGACCGCCTTGGACGGCGCGCCACACCGGGTCGAGGGGCTCGACACGGGTGCCGACGACTACATCGCGAAGCCCGTGCGGCGCGAGGAGTTCATGGCGAAGGTGCGCTCGATGCTGCGCTCGCGGCGGCTGCTCGCCGAGCTCGAAGAGGCGAAAGAGACCCTCGTCCTGCGGAACGCCAAGCTCGAAGAGCTCGAAGGACTGAAAGAGACGCTCACCCAGACTCTCGTCCACGATCTGAAAAACCCGCTCGCTGCGGTGCTCGGCAACCTGGAGCTCATGGAGCGGAAGGCCGATGAGCCCGTGCTTCACCTCGTGCGCCGCTCGAAGGCCGCGGCGTGGCGCATGCACCAGATGATCTTGAATCTCCTCGACATCGGCCAGCTTGAAGAAGGAAAGCTCGTCTTGCATCCGGAGACCGTCGACGCCGGCTCCTTGGCGCGCAAGGCCTGCCAGGAGATGGAAGGGGGAGCCGCACAGCGCGGCGTCAGGCTCGAGATCGTCGCCGACGAGGCCACCGCGGTCCTGAAGGGCGACAGCACGGTGCTTCGCCGCGTGTTGGACAACCTCCTTTCGAACGCGATCGAGCACTCGCCCCAGGGAGGAGTCGTCGGCGTGGCCGTCACGCCCTGCGACGAGGGGATCGAGATCGCGGTCTCGGACCAAGGTCCCGGTGTCCCTCCGGAGTATCGGGAGCGGATCTTCGAGAAGTTCCAGCGCTTGGAAAGCCGCAAATCGGTGCCGGGCGCCAACAGGGGCTTGGGCCTGACGTTCTGCCGACTCGCCGTCGAGGCCCACGGCGGAACGATCTGGGTCGATGACGCGCCGGCGGGTGGCGCGCTGTTCCGCGCGCTGCTGCCCGCCACCGAGGTGGACCAAGGAGTCGAGGCGGCCTCCGCCTGACGAAAAGGGGACACTCCCCTTTTCGCAACAAAGCTCCCCGGATGCCGCTCTGTTGCGAAAAGGGGAGTGTCCCCTTTTCGTCAGGCGTGGGGCGTCGGACGCTCGAGGACGTGCCCCGAACGGCGGTCGGCCGCGAGGAGCATCAGCGCGAACGCGAGTCCGGCGACGCCTAGCCCGGCGAACATCGTCTGGCTCCACCCGTAGCCGCTCGTCTCGTCCCGCAGTTTCCCGTTCAGGTAGGGGAACACGAGCAGCCCGATGTTCTGGATCGCCGTCATCAACCCGAAGGCCGTGCCGACCCGTGCCTTCTCGACCACGAGTGGGATCGAAGGCCACATCGCGGCAGGCACCAGCACGAACGCCGCGCCGAGCACGATCATCGAAAACGCCGGCGGGAGCGACGTCCATCCCATGACGAGGTGCGCGGGGATCATCAGCAAGGAGCCCGCGATCATGAACGTCGCGCGGCGCCCCGCGCGGTCGACGAGCCTCCCGGCGGCGGGAGCCAGAAGCATCGAGGCGGTGATGATGATCGAAGTCGTTCCCTGCGCGGTCTGGAACATGTGAGTGATGTTGTAGAAAACCGCCTGAAGGAACGGAAACCCGGTCGCGCTCGCTTCGGGAAGCCCCCACTTCTCGTGGAAGAAATCGGTCGCGAGGTCGGTGAAGGGGAAGATCGCGGAGTAGAAGGTCACGCAGAGCAACGTGACGTACCAGAACGACGGGGAGAATCGTGGCCGTCGGAGCTGCTTCCATTCGATCGCGTCCCCGCTCCCCGCCTCGGCCAGGCCCAAAACCGGCTCGGCCTTCTTGTCCAGAACGTTGTAGAGGAGGTTGGCCAGGAGGCTCGCGCCGCACAGTGCCGCAGCGACCCACAGCGCCGCGCGCCAGCCATGGCGGTTCGCGATCAGCGCCTCCGAGTTGAACGTGAAGAGCGTGCCGAGGCGGCTCACGGTGAGGGCGATGCCGAACGACAGGGCGAGCTCCTTGCCTTTGAACCATCGTGCGAGGATGGCGCTCTGCGCGACGACGAGCGGCTCGGATCCCATGCCGAACAGCAGACGGCCGGCGTAGATCCAGCCGATGGACGGCGCGAAGGCGACGACGCACGCCCCGGCGGTTGCGATCAGGGAGAAGAGCAGGCTCGCGCGCCGGGTGCCGATCGCGTCGATGAGGAATCCGCCCAGGAGCACCGCGGCGATCGCCGCGAAACTGTAGGCGCTGTACATCGTTCCGATGGCGGCCCGATCGGCCTTGAGCGCGTCGATCAAGGAGGGGGCGATGGCGGCGACGCTGTCGTAGGCGAAGTAGCTTCCGAAGAGCATGAAGCTCGCCAGGCCCAAGATCGCGATCCGGTAGGTTCGGGACGCGGGGTTCATCGCAGGGCCTGAGCCTTCGGGATCGCGGCGGCGCCCAAGAACAATTCCAGAACGCGCTTCGCGTCGGGGTCGCTTCCTAGGGAGCGCCGCAGGTCGTCGATGCGCGAAAGAACGACGGCGGCATCGGGCCGCCCCGCTCGGACGCGTGCGAGATACTGGATCGCCAGCGGCATCGCCCGCGCGATCGCAAGCCTCCGCCGCATGACCCTGAGCAGGTCATCGCGAAACGCGACGTCTTTGACCTGCTCCAACGCGGCCATGCGCCCGGGGTAGCGTTCGACGGTCCATGTGAAGGTCTCTACGAACGCGGGGTCGATCAGTCGTTCCGCCGCGACCTTCGGGTTCATCGCGTCGCGGGGCCAGTAGTTGCGGCCGTCGATGAACCCTCCCCATTCGAGCTGCTGTGTCTCCAGGGCGGTCGCGGCCTCCCGGTTGGAGCCGGCCAGGCGCGCGATCGCCTTCGCGGCGGCTGCGTCGGGATCGTAGCCTTGGGGATTGCGCAGGTACTCGGCGGTCGTCATGAGGGATAGTCGTGAGCCTGCCAGGGGTCGCTCCGGGTTGGCGAGATACGCCGCCACGACGTCTCGGATGCCCGGATCGCGGCCGCGCAGCGCGCCCAAGATCAGCGCCATCGCGTCGCTCTCGTCGTCGCCGCTGACCGGAAAGTTGTCGTACAAGAGAAGCTGCCGGCCGCCGAGGCGCGCGCGAGTTGCCGCAAGATCGGCCCTGGTGATCGTCGGACAAAGCACCGAGGGGCCCGTCCAGACGATGCCCATGTCGGGAGGGAGAGCGGGGAGCCCCGCGAGAAACGCCTTCGTGTAGGGTCCCGTGCCGTCGCCCAAATGGGCGTCGCAGTAGGACGAAGCGCACATCCAGAAGTGGACGTCTCGAGGCAACCCCAACGCGACCCGTCGCGCCAGGTCGAGGTGCGCGGGGGCGGAGCTCCCGCCATAGCGGAACACGTCGGCCAGCTCGCGCAAGGTCGTTGGCTGGTCGTCGAACGAGAGCACGATGCGGCGCACGCCCGCCTTCTTCCTGAGCATCGTCGCGAACGCCAAGAGGCGGCGTTCGCCGTCGGGCTCGGAAAAGACGAATCGCTCCCCACTGTCGGCCACCGGATTGATCGAAACCCAGAGGTCCATCCCGTGTCGGCGGCACCAATGCGCGAGCCTGAGGAAGCCCGGGTCGAGGATCGGCCCCTCGGGGGCCCTATCCCCTGTCCATACGCCCGCCTCGCCGCTGTAGACCCAGAGGGCGTTGAAACCCAGCTTCTGGCAGAAACGCACGTGCGCCAGCGTCTCCGGGTCATTCGGGTCGCCCGCCAGCTTGACCATTCGCACGGAAAAGCCCGCGTCCCGCCGGGGGTCAACGGCGCGCGCCTTGCCAAGGCCCGCGCCCAAGGCGAACAGGAGCGCCGCGCCGAGGAGAGCCGTCATCCGCCGGCTCACCGTCACAGCGCGGGCTTCCAATCGGGCTCTTTCGACCGGCGATGCCTGAGGTTCAGCGCGACGTAAGCCAGCCCGGCGACGACGGCGAGCAGCAGCCCCAGGAATTGCGACGTGCTCAGCCGAGAGCCGAATACGAAGCCGCGATCGGCGTCGCCGCGGACGAGCTCGATGAAGAAGCGAGTGACCGCGTAGAGCAGCACGTACGCCGAAATGATCCGGCCGTGGAACCGTTTCTTCCGGTAGAGCAACAGCAAGACTCCCAGGATCGCCAGCGCGTTCAGCGACATGTAGATCTGCGTGGGATGGATCGGCACGCCGGGAAGACCCGGGTGCATCCGGCGCGCGATGTCGGGAAAGGTCACCGCCCAGGGAAGACCGGTCGGCGTCCCGAAGCAGCATCCCGAAAAGAAGCACCCCCAGCGGCCCACCCCCTCCGCGACGCACGCCGTCAGCGCGAGGATGTCGAGCCCTTGCAGTACCGGCAACCCGATGTGGCGGAACCAGTAGAAGGAAAACGGGATCGCCGTGATCAGGCCCCCGAGGAAGACTCCGGTCGAGAACAACAAGAGCTTCAAGCCCCCGGGGTGGCCGAAGTACCGATCCCGGTTGATGACGGCCTCCAGGAGGCGCGCGCCGAAAAACCCTACCGCGATCGTGAGGACGATCGCTTCGGTCGTTGGCCACGGGTCGAGCCCCTCGATCCGCGCGTAGCGGCGGATGAGGAGCACCGCGACCGCCAACGCACAGAGGGAGATGAAGCCGTAGGTCGGCATGCGTAAACGACCGAGCTCGAAGAGGAAGGGATGCACGGGGGCGATGATATCTTCCGCGGTAGGATCAGGCATGGACACGATCATCGACGCCCTGGAACATTGGGTCACGGTCCATCCGGACAAGTGTCTGTACAGCTTCCTCGACATCGACGGGAAGGAGCGGGACACCTACACGTACCTCGCGTTTCATGAGCGCACGCGCCACCTCGCGCAACACCTGAGCCTGCAGAAGGGCCTCCGCCGCGGGGACCGGGTCTTGCTCGTGTATCCGCCGGGCCTCGAGCTGATCGCGGCGTTCGTCGCCTGCGCGCGGATCGGCGTGATTCCCATACCGGTCTACCCGCCGACGCCGATGAACTTCGAGTCGGGCCTCGCGAAGCTCACGTACATCGCAAACGACAGCGAGGCGAAAGCCGCTCTCACGACCCGCGGCTTCTTCGGCTCTTACCATCTCCTTCTCGCCAGGCGGCGGATCTCGGCGCTCTGGCGCGCCTCACCCGCGCTGCCGAACGTCCTATGGATCACGACCGACGACCTCAGGGGGATCGCATCTCACGCCTTCGGCAACGACTGCGACCCCATCTTGTTCTTGCAGTACACGTCCGGATCCACGAGCGACCCGAAGGGCGTCATCGTCTCTCACGCCAACGTGCTCCATAACTGCAAGAGCGCGGTCGACCACATGATGATCGGCGTGTCGTGGCTTCCCCAGTATCACGACATGGGGTTGATCGGGTATTACCTGTTCCCTCTCGTCGTGGGCGGCGCGACCTACGGCTTCTCGCCTCTGGATTTCCTGAAACACCCGGCCCTTTGGCTGCAGACCATTTCCCGGGTTCGGGCCACGTACACCTCCTCTCCGAATTTCGGCTACGAGTATTGCTTGCGGGAGGACAAGCTGAAGGACGAAGAGATCGAGGACGTGGATTTAAGCTCCCTGCGCGTGATGATGAACGCGGCCGAGCCCGTCCGCGCCGCGACGTTTACCCGTTTCTTCGCGCGATTCTCCCCCAAAGGCTTGCGCCGGGAAGCCTGCGTCGCCGCCTATGGGCTCGCGGAGAACACGCTCGCCGTGTCGCACTACGGGAAGCGGATTCTCACGGTCAACAAGAAACTGCTGCAGCAGCGCAAGCTGCACATCGAAAACGACCATCCCCACAACAACAACCAGGCCCGGATCGTCAGCTGCGGCAGGCCTCTTGCGGGGGTTCGGGTCGACATCGTCGATCCGGAATCGTGCGCTCCGCTCGCCGACGAAGCGATCGGCGAGATCTGGCTCGCCGGACAAAGCCGCTGCGAAGGTTATTGGAGGCGCACCGAGCTGAGCCGGCAGGTGTTCGGCGGTGTCTTGGCCGGCGATTCCCAAGACGGTCACGCCTACCTGCGCACCGGCGACCTCGGGTTCCGGCACGAGGGCGAGCTGTACGTCTGCGGACGGATCAAGGATCTCATCATCATCCGCGGCGTGAACTACTACCCCCAGGACATCGAGACGATCGCCGAGGCGTCCTCGCCAAAGCTGAGGACGGGTTGCGTTGTGGCGTTCGACGCGGGCGAAGACGGCTGCAGCCTCGTGGTCGTCGCCGAGGTGAAAAGCCCGAGGGACCTTCCGGATCCGGTGGCGATCGCCCGCGCCATCCGGACGCAGTACTACGTCGAACCCGAGACCATCGCCTTCGTCCCGCATGGTGCGATTCCCAAGACGACATCGGGAAAACTGTCGCGGAGCCGCGCGCGGGAGAGTTGGCTGGACGGAACGCTGTCGATCATCGCGTCGCATTCCAGCGCTCGCGGGCGGGAGGCCGCGGGCGATATGCGTGGGTTGAAGGAGCGATTCCAGTACATCGTCGAGCTTTACAACCTGACCGGTCGTGAGGAGTACACCTTCGCGGAGATCGGCATCGATTCCCTCACGATGGTCGAGATCTTGGAGGACATCAAGGATCTGCTCGAGGAGCACGGCGCGGGAGAGCTGGTCCACGAAGTCGACGTGCGGCTGCTCCAGCGCCTGACGATCGCCGAGTTCTTCTCCCTCGTCGATCAGTTCGAAAAGGCCGAAGACGAGCCCATCGCGGCCCTGCGCTACGTCTTGAAGCGGATCCAGCAGGAGCATGCGAGCTACGAGCGCGATTGCATGCGCGCAGACGCCGAGCTCGAAGTGATCCACCGCGTCGAGGCACAAAGCGCGCAAGAGCCCGTCGAGCACGTTCTGCTCACCGGTGCGACCGGGTTTTTCGGTCCGTTCCTCTTGAACAGCCTGCTCCGTGATACGCCGTACACGTTCCACGTCTTGACTCGCGCCACCGATCCGGTCCACGGCATGGACCGCGTTCGGGCCTCGTTACGCCGATCGCGCGTCTTGACCCCGGACCTCGAGGACCGGCTCGAACGACGTGTGCGCATCGTCTGCGGGGACCTTTCACGGCACAATCTGGGCCTGCGCGCGGAACAATGGAGACAACTCACGACGAGAGTCCAGGCCGTCTGCCACAACGCCGCCTGGGTCAACTACGTGCAAGGGTACGACGCCTTGAGGCCGCACAACGTCGACGGCACCAGAGAGCTCCTACGGTTTGCCGCCACGTCATCCGCGAAGGAGTTCCACCTGGTCTCGAGCACGTTCATCTTCGGCTGGACGGTCAAGGGGGTGCTCCGGGAAAGCGACAACAACTCCGACATGTCGAACCTCGACTTCGGGTATTCCCAGAGCAAGTGGGTGGCGGAGCAGTTGGTGTTCACGGCGCAGAAACAGGGGCTCAAGGTCCGCGTTTACCGCCCGTCTTTGATCTCGGCATCGTCCGGCGCCGTCGGCAGCCGTGACGACATCTTCGTTCGATTGCTTGCGTTCATCCTCAAGTACGGAATCGCGGTGAACGCGCGGAACCAGATCAGCTTGTTACCGGCGGACATCGCTGCGGACAACATCGTGGCCCTGTTCAACGAACGCAACGCGGACCGGACGACGTTCCACGTGACGGTCGACGACTACTACAACATGATCGATGTCGCTCAAGTGATCAGCCGGGATTACGGATACGCGTTCACGTACCTCGAGATCCCCGAATTCGTCGCCGAGATGAACCGGCGGGCGACGCGAGACGACCCGATCTACCCCCTGTTGGACTTCTTCAACCGGTCCCACCCGAAGCTCGCCGCGATGCAGCAGAAACGCTACGACAACAGCGGGTACCGGCAGGCGAGGAGCCTCGCTCGCGGAGCGCGACCGGATCCGTCGCTGACGGAAACCGTGGCGCATCTCATGCGATTCATGCAGGGCGAAGGGCTGATTCACGCGAGCAGGCGGAACCCCGCGTAGAGCCCGGAGTAGACGGCGACGAGCAGCGCGCCGTACGCCGCGGGCCCGCGCCACCCGTACGCCGGATCGGTTCCAGGCTGCGGCGTATACGGACGAAGGATGAACGTGTAGACGACGGCGGAAAGCGCTACGCCGCCCAGCCCGTCCAGAACGAAATGCTGCTTGACCGTACAAATCGACGCGCCGATCGCCGCCACGCCGACGAACGCCGTCATGCCGTAGGGGCGTTTCGCCTTGGCGGCCGATAACGCCGCAAGCATGGCGATCGACAGGTGCAGCGAGGGGAAGAGGTTGAACGGCGGGTCGAGGTCGTAGAGGAAAGAGACAGCCCACGGGGAAAAGCGCGTGACGTCGAGGGCGGACCGGTCCACCCGCAGCCCGATCGACGTCACGGGAAGCGCGACGAAGACGATCAGCGACACCGCGATCGCCGATCCATAGGCCAGGATGGTCCGCCGGAACAATCGCGGGCATCGCACGACGAACAGGGGAAGCAGCGAAGTGGGGAAGAGGCACAGGTACACCCAGACGGAGTGCGCGTTGAACGGGATGCGAGCGTCGAGCGATGTTCCGAGGTCGATCGCTCGCGCCGGGTCGACGGTGAGCCCGACGCCGAAGTAACCGGTGACGAAGAAGACCGCGACCCCGATCGTCAGGAGGGCGCGCTCGAAACCGCGTCGCGTCAGAACGGCATCTCGTCCCAGAGCAGCTCGCGCTTGCTGATCTTGACCCAGCTCCACACGACGGGGGGCTTCGTGATCATGTTCTTGCCGCCTTTCGTGATCGTCAGCTGGTAGTTCGGAAAGTCCATCACGAGGGTGCGGCCGTAGCCGGTGCGAAAGATGACGATGTCGGCGCTCTCGCGCCGGCCGGTTCCACCGACCTCGGCCACCCAAGACCAGGTTCCCACGATCCGGTCGGGCGTGCTCGCACCGAGCTTGAGTTCGAACGTCACCGGGCTGCCGGCCAGGTAGTACAGGGCCTTGCCGTCCCAGTCGGTCTCGAACGCCTCGGGGTCGGCGAGGCTTTGGTACTGCAGCTTCACCTGCGGGACGCCGTCTTTCACGCGGGTCCACATCGCGAAGCGCGCGTCGCGGTTGACGTACAGCCACGTGCCCTCGAACGTCCCGGCGTTGGTCGGCTCGCCCTTTCCGACGAGGATCCGCTCCGTGCCGATACCCGGCAGATCGGTTTTCACTTCGCCGGCGCCAATCGCGGGCGCGAGCACCGCGGCTACGACCACGGCCACGAGCATTCGGAACGGGCGCATCGGTGGAATCCTCCGGGGACCTCGGAACTATATCGTCGTCTTACGGTCGCGGCCACGCGTGAGCAGTCGCTGTAGCGCCCGTGCCTCGGACCGGTCGAGGCGGCCGGAGGCTACGGCTAAGTCGATCAGTCGCAGCGACAAGGCACGGTGCGCCGCTTCCGCCGCCGGGTCCAACGCACGGAGCGAGCGCAGCTGCACTCTTAGCGTGTTCGCGTCATTCCGCGCGACCGGCCCGGTCAGCGCAGAGAGAAGGCCCGCGCGCCGGACCTCCGCAAGCGCCCCGTCGGCCAAGGTGCCAAGGGCGCGAAGCGCCGCGCGACCGGACACGCCGCGACGCACGAGTAGCGCGTGGGCCGCAGCGAGAAGCGCGACCAGATCGTTCGACGCGAGCGACGCGGCCGCGTGGTAGGAGCGGCGGCCTTCCGGAGACTGCAGTCCCGCGCCGCGCAACGGCACGAGGCCGCAGAGCGAGCACAGGCGCCGCGCCGCCGCCCGCGCGTTGGCGCCACCCTCGATTCGCGCCGCCGCGCCGGACAACGACGCGCGCCCGCTAGCGCCTAAAACGGCGAGTGGGTGCAAGACGCCGGTCGCCGCGCCGCGCGCGTGAAGCGCCAAGAGCAGCTCCGGCCCGTAGCCCCCCGCGGCGTGGAAGACGACGATCCCGCGCCACGACTTACGCATGGGGACCAAAAGCCGGGCTAAGGGCGCGATCGCGCGGTCGGGGACCGCGAGGACGACGATGGCCGCGTCTTCGATCGCATCCTCGATCCGAGGCACCGCGCCGACCCCGCGCGCTCCTTTCGCCAGAGCCCTAGCCGCCGCAGGCCGGCGGGAGGCCACGCGGACCCGGGCGCCACCGGAGCGCGCGAGTGCAAAGGCCATGGCGCGCGCGAGGCCACCCGCGCCGATGATGGCGACGTTCAGCCTCGTGCCGCTCACGCTCCCTCGGTGAGCGCGGAAACGAGCGCGGCGAAGTCGTCGGGGAGCGGTGCCGAAAACGACATCCGCTCCCCTGTGACCGGATGGGTGAACGCCAGCTTCGTCGCGTGGAGCGCGAGCCGGGCGAACGACGCAAAAAGCGCGCGGCGCTCGGGGTCGCGCAGCCCCTTCCAGGGTGCGCCGCCGTAGCGGGTGTCGCCGATCACCGGGTGCCGCCGCGCCGCGAAGTGCACGCGGATTTGGTGGGTGCGCCCGGTGACGAGGTCGATCTCGAGCAGCGTTGCGCAAGGGACCGCCTTCCGCGTCCTGTAGATCGTCGTCGCGTCCTTCCCGCGCGGAGCGCGCACCGTCATCTTGGTCGGATCGCGGCGGCTCCGCCCGATCGCGTCGTCGATCCGCCCGGCCGGTGGTTGAGGGCGCCCCCACACCAGCGCGAGGTAGGTCTTTTCGATCGTACGCCGCGCGAACATCGTGGTCAGTCCGCGATGGGCGGTGTCGGTTTTGGCGATGAGCAGCAGGCCGGAGGTGTCCTTGTCCAGGCGGTGCACGATCCCCGGGCGTAGGGCGCCCCCGGCGGGAGCGAGCGTGACGCCGCGACCCAAAAGCGCGTGCACGAGCGTCCCGCGTCTTGCGCCGTGTCCCGGGTGGACGACCAGGCCGGCAGGCTTCACCACGACGGCTAGGTGCTCGTCCTCGTAGTGGAGCGCGATCGGGATGTCCTCGCCTTCCAGTCGCGTGGCGGCCGCCTCGGGAATCGTCGCCGTGATCGACATCCCGGGCTTGAGCGCGAGGCCCGGTTTCCCCGCCTTCCGCCCGTCGACGGCCACGCGCCCGTCTTCGATGAAGCGTTTCCAAACGGAACGCGATTGGTCGGGGAGACGCGTCGCGAGAAACGCGTCGAGCCTAACCCCCGCGGCTTCGTCGGGAACGTCGACGCGGAGGTGCCTTTGGGTCATGCCGGGCGGGCACGACGGACCCGGTCGCGGATCAGGAAGAAAGCGCCGGCCGCGACCGCGGCCACGCCGAACAGCTGCGAGGTCGACACGGTTCCGCCGAACCAGAGGCCCCGGACGGCATCGGCGCGCCAGAATTCGATGATCGCGCGGCCGGCGCCGTAGACGATGAAGTAGATCCAGAGCACCGTGCCCGCGGGGCGGAGCTTGGCGCGCCAGGCGAGCGTCAGGCCGAGCGCCAACACGAGGTCGAACGCGAACTCGATCAGCTGCACCGGCAGGAGCGGAGTCCCCAAAGGAACGCCGGTCTGCTCGTGCGCGGCGAAGCTAAAGAATCGGACCGCGCACCAGGCGTGGCTTGCGACGCCGTAGCAGCACCCGGCGGCGAAGCACCCGAGCCTCCCGATCCCCTGTGCCAAAACCAGTGGGGCGGCGATCGCGTCGCACAGCTCGTAGAGAGGCAGCTTTTGCTTGAGGGCGTACAGCGCGAACACGATCGCGCCGCCCGCGATCCCTCCCATGAGCACCCCCGCGCTGCGGATCGTCCCAACGATCTCGGCCGGGTGCGCGAGGTAGTAGGGGAGGTCCACGACGATCAGGGTCAGCTTGGCGCCGACGAGCCCCGCGAGCAGGGTGTAGAACGCGAGGTTGAAGACGGGCTCTTGCGGGAGGTTGAGCCGTTTCGCGCGGGCGACGAACCAAGACCAGGCGGCGAGCGCACCCAGGGCAAAGACCACGCCGTACGACGGGAGGAACAGATGCGTCGCGCCGAAAAAGGGCAGGTCGTACGTGCCGAAGTCGATGAGGATCGGGTGCATCAGCGCGCGGTCTCCGCGAGTATCAGGTGGACGGCCCGCGCGCACCGCGCGCACGCCCCGGGCCATTCGGGGTCCGCGCCCACGTCGTTGGTGTAGTTCCAGCAGCGCTGGCACATCGAGCCGGAGGCAGGGAG
>CAZUGP010000094.1:0-21874 GCA_964619965.1 uncultured Acidobacteriota bacterium | reverse complement strand
CCCGAGTGCAAGACCACGCGCGAGATCGGGAGCGTGTCGCACGCCGAGGCGCCCGGCGGGACCGATCCCGCAATGCCCGCCGCCGCGAAGACGGCGATGGTCAAGGCGGCCGCACCGGACCCGATCGAAACGGAAGCCGAGCCCTGCCAGAAATGCGGTCGCCCGATGGTCTTGAAGCGTGGCCGCTTCGGCGCCTTCCTTGCGTGCTCGGGCTACCCCGAGTGCAAGACGACCCGCAAGATCGTCATGGGCAAGGAAGGCAAGGCGGAGGCCAAGGCCGAGGTGCTGCTCGACGAGCCATGCCCGAAGTGCGGCAGCAAGCTCGCAGTCAAGCAGGGACGGTTCGGCGAGTTCACCGCGTGCTCGAACTACCCGACCTGCAAGTACATCAAGATGAAACAAACCGGCGTGCCCTGCCCGGAGTGCGGCAAGGGGCAGATCGTCGAGCGAAAGAGCAAGCGCGGAAAGGTCTTCTACGGTTGCGACCGTTATCCCGACTGCGGCTTCGTCCTCTGGAACAAGCCCATCGCGAAAGCCTGCCCCGAATGCAAGACACCCTACCTCGTCGAGAAAACGACCAAGAAGGACGGCCGTCGCCTGCTGTGCGAGCAGGAGGGGTGCGGTTACGTGGAGCAGGTCGGGGAAGAGGCTGGGGCGACGGCCTAGCGATCAGATCACTTCGATCGCCTCGGCGCGCGCGACGACCGCGTCGAATGCGCCGGACACCGTGCGGCCGATTCCGATGTCATGCTCGGGAGGTTGCTTCTCCATGTCACGCATCCTTCACCCCGCAAGACCGCAGCAACGACGTTCATGATGAACCTCTCGCCCGCGCGTAAGCGGAGAGAATGTCTTTCTTGAAGCTTTCGGGAAGCTCCGGTGCTTCCATCGACGCGACGTGCGCGACCGCCCGCCGCAGTGACTCGAGGAACTCCCGGCAACGCCCGCAGTCGGCCATGTGATCTAGGACGCCTGCGCAGGCCGTCGGATCGAGCTCGCCGTCCAGGTATTCCGACAGCTTCGCGAACAGCGCGAGGCATCCGCGGCCGCCGTGAACGTGGCGGTCGGTCACTCACGCCCCTTGGCGCGGTGATCCGCGGCGTAAGACGCTTCAAGCGTTTTGCGAACCATCAAGCGGGCGCGGTGCAGTCGCATTTTCACCGCGGAGATCTCGAGTGAGAGCGCGTCGGCGACCTCCTGCGTCGAAAGCTGTTCCATGTCCCTCATGACCAGTACGATGCGATAGGCGGGCGGAAGGTCACCGATCGCTTTCCAGACTCGCTTTTTTGTCTCGGCGCGAACGGCGTCGTCGTGCGGAAGCGCCGCTGGGTCTGGGAGCTGGACGCGTGCATCTTCCCCCGGGCCCGGCAGGAGCTCGTCGAGAGAGATTTCGCGCTCCGGGGCGAACTTCCCCTTGCGCCGCTTCATCAAGCACGCATTCGCCGCGACCCGGTAGAGCCAGGAGATCATCGCTTCGGGGTGCTCGAGCTCGCGCATCGAGCGGTACGCCGTGAGGAGCGTGTCTTGCAGGACGTCCTTCGCGTCCTCCCGCTCGCCGCAAAACTTCATGCCGAAGGCGTAGATCCGGCCACCGAATCGCGCGACGAACTCGTCGAAGGCGCCGGGCGCATCCACTCGAATTCGGGAGAGAAGCGCCGCGAGATCCGGGTCTTTTTCCATGAACGGGAGAGTAGCATCCGACCCGGTGACGTTTTCGAATCGGTCGCATCTCACCCGACGAGGGTCGCGCACCCTCGGGAGAACGCATGGCATACACCGGCAGCTTTTGCTTCAGACGATTCGCCTCGCGTACCGCGATCGGTCTCGCGCTCACGGCGGTGACGATGACCTCGACGCTCGCGGACACCCCGTTGACCCCCGATGCGGCGGCCGCGATCGCCGTGGCGCACCACCCTCTGGTTCGAGCCGCAGCACGGGAGGCCGACGGCGCACAAGCCGATCGAAGTCTGGCGGTTTCGGGCTGGCTGCCGCGGCTCGACCTGACGGAGGACTACGCGCGCTCGACGAATCCTGTGTTCGTGTTCGCGGCAAAGCTGGGGCAGGAGCGCTTCAGTGCGCAGGACTTCGCGCTCACCGCGCTGAACACCCCCGACCCGTACACGAACGCCGCCACGAAGGTCAGCCTGAACCAAAGCGTCTGGGACGGCGGACGCACGGCCGCCGCCGGTCGCGCGGCGAAGTTGAGTGTGGCGGCCGCCGGCGCGGCGCTGTCGCGCACACGCGACGAAATCGCATTCGGCGCGAAGCGCGCGTTCTGGGACGCGGTGCTCGCGGACGAGATGACCGCGGCGGCCCGCGACGCCGAGAACGCAGCCGCCGCGAGCTCCGATCTGGCCGAAAAGCTCGTCGACGAAGGTCTCGCGGTCCCGTCGGATCGAATGCAGGCCCAGGTGCGCCTGGGCGAGGTTCGCGCCATGCGGGTTCGCGCCGAGCAGAGCGCGATCGTAGCAGCCGTCGTCCTGCGCCGCGCGCTTGCTGCTGCGAACGGCGAGGAGTTCACGCTCGACGCGCCGAGTGTCAGCGCCGACGACGTGGCGCCGGCCGGCGACGATACGGGCGCGACTGTGGCCGAGGCGCTCGCCCTACGCACCGACCTGCGGGCGTTCGATGCGCGCATTGGCCAGGCGCAGCAAGGGGAGACGATCGCGCTTTCGGGCCGCCTCCCCCAGATCGGCCTCGGCGCCCAGTACGAGTGGAACGGATCGCAGCCGTTCGACCCGAGCGGAAACAACTGGATGGTCGGAGCCTTCGTGCGCATTCCGCTCTACGACGGCGGCGAAGGGCCCGCGCGTCGGCAGCGCGCCCGCGCCGACCGGGAGCGCCTCGAGGCCATGCGCGACGCCTACGCCTCCGGGGTCGACCTCGAGGTTCGGGGAGCGGCGGCGGAGCGTACCGCGGCGACCGAGCGGTTGCGCATGGCGGAGAGCAGCGTGGTTCTCTCGCTCGAGGCGCTGCGCATCGTGCGCGAGCGTTACAGCGAGGGGCTCGCGACGATCGTGGAGCTTCTCGGCGCGGAGGCGTCTGCCACGCAGGCGCGTGCGTCGAAGGCCCAGGCGGCGCGCGATCTCGCCGTCTCGCGCCTTGCGTTCGATCTCGCCGCGGGACGGCCGCTTGCACCACCCCCCGAAACCGTCGCCGAGAAGGAGTGATCGCATGAATCGACCTCGAATCCCGATTTCGTTCATCGCGCTCGCATCGGCCGCCGCGCTCTTTCTCGGCTGCGGGGCGAGGCCCGGCGAGGCCCGCTCCGAAGCCGCTCCTCCCCTCCTGGTTGCGGTCGAAACGGTCGCTGCGGCGCCAACCGCCGGCGGGCTCGAAGCAACGGGTAACGTTGAGGCGGCGCGACGGGCGTCCCCCGGCACGATCCTGGCCGGTCGCGTGACGGAGATCGTGAAGCGCGAAGGGCAGCGTGTGCGGCAGGGGGAGACCCTTGCACGCGTGGAAAGCGGAGACGTCGCGGCGCACGTGGCCCAGGCCGAGGCGTCGGTCGTCTCTGCGCAGGCTGCCGAAAACAACGCACACCGGATGCGCGAGCGTCTCGAACGCCTCGTCCCCAAGCAGGCCGCCTCTCCGAAGAGCCTCGAGGACGCCGTCGCGGCTCACGACGCGGCGCTCGCCAACCTCCACGCCGCCCAGGAGGGCGTGCGGGCGGCCCGAGTGATGCTGGGCTACGGCGAGGTGAAGGCCCCGTTCGACGGCGTGATCGTGCAGCGTTTGGTCGAGCAAGGCGACACCGCGTCGCCCGGCATGCCGATGTACGTCGTCGTCGACACCGCACGAATGAAGCTCGAGGCGGCGCTTCCCGAGTCGTCGGCCCGCGGGCTCACGCCGGGAAGTCCTGTCACGGTGGTCGTGGATGGGACGGAAGGGACCTCGCGCGAGGCCACGCTCGCCGAAATCCTACCGGCCTCCGATCCCGCAACGCGCACCGTCACGGCGCGGGTGCTGCTGGACAACGCCGACGGCGGGTTGCGTCCGGGGATGTTCGCGCGCGTACGGTTCCCGGGGGACGGTCCGGCGACCCACTTCGTCCCAGAGACCGCGATCGTGCGCCGCGGCCCCTTGACGGGGGTCTACGTCGTGGAAGAGGGCGTCGCCCGCCTCCGTTGGATCGCTCTCGGCGGATCCAAGGACGGCCGCGTCGAGGCGATCACCGGGCTCGCCGCCGGAGAGCGGATCGTGACCGCTCCCACGGTCGACCTAGCCGATGGCCGCCGGGTCGAGATCGCGCAATGAACCACGTCGGGATCTCGGGGCGAATCGCGGCGGCGTTCCTCGAGAGCAAGTTGACGCCGTTGCTCGTGATCGCTGCCCTGGCGCTGGGAGCCCTCGCGGTCCTGGCCACCCCGCGCGAAGAAGAGCCGCAGATCGTCGTCCCGATGATCGACGTGTTCGCCGCCTGGCCGGGATCTTCCGCCGCGGACGTCGAGCGGCTCGTGACGGTCCCGCTCGAGCGGGCCGTGCGCGAGATCCCCGAAGTCGAGTACGTGTACGCGACGTCGCGCCCTTCAGGGGCGATGCTCGTCGTGCGCTTCTTCGTCGGCGCCGATCCCGAGCGCGCCGTCGTCAACGTGCGCTCGAGGATCGAGACGGCGCGTTCGGCGCTTCCCGAGGGAGCGCGCGTCCTATCGATCGTCCCCCGATCCATCGACGACGTCCCGATTCTCGCCGTGACCCTCTCGTCGGGACGGTACGACCCGATGGCGTTGCGCCGCATGGCGGCCGAGCTCGAGGAGGCCGTTCGCTCGGTTCCCCACGTGGCGACGACAACGCTGCTGGGAGGCGCACGGCGCGAGATTCGGGTCGAGCTCGACCCGAAGGCGTTGGCCGCACGCGGGCTCTCGCCCATCCTCGTCGCCCGTACGCTCTCGTCCTCGGGAATCGCGATGCCGTCCGGCAGTTTCGGAGCGCACGGCGAAGAGACCCTCGTCGAGTCGGGCGACCTGCTGCGCACAGCAGGCGACGTCGGGGCGCTCGTGATCGCGGCGCCGGGCGGCGCGCCGGTCCGAATTCGCGACGTCGCACGCGTGTTGGACGGCCCCGAAGAACCGAAAGACTACGTCTTCCACGCGAGCCCGGGACGGCCGACGGAGCCCGCGGTGACCTTGGCCGTCGCAAAAACGCGCGGCGCCAACGCGACGGTCGTCGCGCATGCGGTCCTCCACAAGATCGCCTTCGTTCGGCCCCGCTTGCTCCCCGCGGAGGTGGTACTCACCGTCACGCGCGACTACGGCGACACCGCCGAGGAGAAATCCAACGAGTTGATGCGGCACCTGCTGCTCGCGACGATCTCGGTGACCCTTCTCGTCGCCTTTGCGCTCGGCGGCCGCGCCGCGTTGATCGTCGGCGTGGCGGTGCCGGTGACTCTCGCGCTGACCTTGCTCGTCTACTACCTCTTCGGCTACACGCTGAACCGGGTCACGCTGTTCGCGTTGATCTTCTCGATCGGCATCCTGGTGGACGACGCCATCGTCGTCGTCGAGAACATCCACCGGCGTCTCGTCGGGCACGACTCCCCTCGTCACGCGGCGATCACGGCCGTGGACGAGGTCGGCAACCCGACGATTCTCGCCACGTTTACCGTCATCGCCGCGATCCTCCCGATGGCGTTCGTCTCCGGGTTGATGGGGCCGTACATGCGGCCGATCCCCGTGGGAGCCTCGTTTGCGATGTTGATCTCTCTGGGCGTGGCCTTCGTCGTCACGCCATGGCTGGCGCTGAAGTTGCTCGCCAGCGCTCCACACGCCAAGGGCCCGGAGAACGTCGCGGAGGATCGGATCGCGCGCTTCTACCGTCGCATGATGAAACCGCTCTTGGCCCGACCGAGACTGCGTTGGGGCATCTTGGCCGGGGTCGGGGGGTTGCTGCTCGCGTCGATCGCCCTCGTGCCGCTCAAGCTCGTCACCGTGAAGATGCTCCCCTTCGACAACAAGAGTGAGCTGCAGGTCATCGTCGACGCGCCGGAGGGGACCACTCTCGAGGCGACACTCGCCGCGGCGCGCGCAATCGCCGACGCGCTTTCGGCCGAACCGGAGGTGCGGAACATCCAGGTCTACGCGGGGACCGCCGCGCCGTTCAACTTCAACGGCCTCGTGCGCCACTATTTTCTTCGAACCGGCGCGAACGTCGCGGACCTCCAGGTCAATCTCGCCCCCAAGGCAGAACGCAAGGCCGGAAGTCACGCGATCGCGCTGCGGGTGCGTCCAGTCGCCGCGGCGATTGCCACGCGGCACGGCGTGCGCGTCAAGATCGCGGAGATCCCGCCGGGTCCTCCCGTCCTCTCGACGCTCGTCGCCGAGATCTATGGCGACGAACCGGACGCGCGAACGGAGGCCGCGCGGCGGGTGCTCGACGTTTTCGAAACGACCGACGGCGTCGTGGATACCGACTGGTACGTCGAGGCTCCCCAACCGAAGGCGCGGTTCGTGGTGGACCGCGCCAAGGCGTCGCTTTCGGGGGTCGACGAGTCACAAATCGCCGCGACGCTCGGTCTCGCGGTCTCCGGGCTCCACCCCGCCGTCGCCCACCCCACAGCCGAGCGCGGGCCGGTGCCCGTGTCGCTGACCCTCCCACGCGCCGACCGGTCGAGCCTCGATCGGCTCGGCGAGCTACGTCTGACGTCGACCTCCGGCGCGATCGTCCCTCTTTCCGAGCTGACGCGCGTCGATCGGACCGCGGAAGCGCCCTTTCTCTATCGGAAGAACGGGCGGTCGGTGACGTACGTCGTGGGCGACGTGGCGGGAAGGGAGGAATCGCCCGTTTACGCAATTCTCAAGATGGGGGACGCCGTGCGCGAGGCGGGAGGGGCGGGCGAGGTCGTGTGGGACGGCGAATGGAGGGTGACCGTCGACGTCTTTCGCGATCTCGGGATCGCTTTCGGCGCGGTTCTCATCCTGATCTACGTGCTGGTGGTCGCGTGGTTCCGGTCGTTCGTCACGCCGCTGCTGATCATGGCGCCGATTCCGCTGACGCTCGTCGGCATTCTTCCCGGCCACGCGGTGACGGGGATCTTCTTCACCGCGACTTCGATGATCGGGATGATCGCGCTCGCCGGGATCATCGTCCGTAACTCCATTCTGTTGGTCGACTTCATCGAGGCGGAGCTTTCGCGAGGGTCGAGCGTCGAGGAAGCGGTGCTCGCCGCCGGTGCGATCCGTTTCCGGCCGATCGCGCTGACCGCCGCGGCCGTCATCGTGGGCGGCCTTGTGATGGTGATGGACCCGATCTTCCAGGGCTTGGCGATCGCCTTGATGACCGGCGTGTTCGCTTCGACCGCGTTGACCCTGATCGTGATCCCGCTGCTCTACTACGTGGCTCGGTCCGGACGGGCCGGCGAGCCTACTTCCACGGCGGCGGGCTTGCGGGGCTGATCTTGTTCGAATCCATCCACGCGTCCATCACCTCGTGCAGGCGCTCGGACCGGAAGAGGAACCATCGGGCGCGCACGTCGGCGTGGTGGCGAAGCTCGTCCTTGAATTTCTGCGGTGGGCCCTGGGCGACGAGGTCGGCGAGGGTTTCCTTCAACTCCGCGGGGATCGCGTCGTCGCCCTCGATGAACTCGTCCATCCAGTCGATCTCGTCGTCGTCGGTGAACGAGACGACGTAGAGGCGCGTCGTCTCGCCGCGCGGTGCGGCTTCTCCCTCGACGGCGTCGTCCATCTCGGCGTCTTCGTCGAAGTGCGCATCCTCGCCCTCGCCCTCGAGGATGACCTGCCCGGTCACGAGGTCGACGTAGTAGGTGAGGTCCTCGTTCCGGTTTTCGAACGCGGTCTCGAGCTCGTCCCAGTCGATCTGGAGTGGCTTGTGCTTCATGCCGCCCGGAATGTAACGCCGACGCCCTCCGGGAATCAAGCCGGATACAATCCCGGCCGGAGGAGCACATGGTCGGATTCGACGATCTCTACCGTCAGGGCGGCGCGGTGACGTGGCAGGCGGGCAAGGAGGACGTGGTCCGCCAGGTCGTCGACCTCCTGATGGGGCTGGGGCCGAACGGCCGCGTGCTCGACTTCGGGTGCGGCACCGGATGGACGGCCCCGATCTTGACCGCGGGCGGCGCGCGATACCTGGGCATCGATCCGTCCGCCGAGGGGATCGCGCAGGCCGGGAAGCGGTCCGGCGGGGTCCCGCGGGCTCGCTTCCACCGCATCGAGATGGGCCAGTCGCTGACCGACGCGCTCCACGGCGCGAAGTTCACCCACGTCTTCGCGCTGGACGCGCTGTACTTCGTGCCGAATCTCGAATCCACGCTCCAGGCGCTCTGCGACGCCCTGGAGCCCGAAGGGATGCTCTGCTCGATCGCCCACCTCTATCGCGAGAGCCGCGTGGCCGACAGCCTGATCGACGACGTGACCCGGGAACATGGGTACCCGCAGTTCCTCTCGGGGGTTCAGTGGCAGCTGCTGCTGGCTCGCTCGGGTTTCCGGGACGTCAGGCGCTACCGATTCTACGATCGGCGTCCGTTCAACCCGGCCGCGTTCCTCGGACAACCCCCCGTCGCGATCGCGCTGGCCCGTGAGCTCTACGAGCGCGAGGGGGCCCTCGTCGTCACCGCGCGGCGTTAGGGGACTAGGGGACACTCCCTTTTTTTCTTATCAAAGCGGTATCCGGGGAGCTTTGTAAGAAAAAAAGGAGTGTCCCCTAGTCCCCTATCACCACGCGGGGAAGGCTCGGGTGGATCCGCGCGACGATTTCGTAGGCGATGGTGCCGCGCCAGGCGGCGAGTTGTTCGGCGGAGATGCGCTCGTCCCCCTGCCGGCCGAGCAACACGACTTCGTCCTCGAGCCTGGCTTCGGGGATGTCGGTCACGTCGACCATGCACATGTTCATGCAGATGCGCCCACGCACAGGGGCGCGCGTCCCGCGAACGAGCACGTGAGCGAGCCCCGACATCTCGCGGTCGTAGCCTTCGTAGTAGCCGACGGGGAGCACCGCGATCTTCGTCGTTCGCGTCGCTCGCCACGCGCAGCCATAACCGACGTACCCCCCTTCGGGAACCTGTTTCACCTGCGCGATGCGCGTCTTCCAGCTCATCACGGGTTTCAGGTCGAGCGAGGGCTTTCCTCGCTCGAGGCAGGACACGTAGGTCTCCTTCGAGGGCCACAGGCCGTAGAGCGAGATGCCGACGCGAAGGAGGTCGAGGTGCGTTCGGTTGAACAGGAGCACCGCGGCGGAACAGGCGTTGTGCCGGAGGATCGGAGCCGGATGAAGGCCGGCTATGGCGTCGGCGATGCGGGAGAACGCGGCGATTTGGGACTCCGCGAACTCGTGGTTGGTGGAATCCTCGATGTTCGCGAAATGGGTCGTGACTCCGGCGAGCCTCAGGGCAGGCGCTTCGTTCAGGCGCGCGACAAATGCCGGGACATTGCGCTCCAAGACCCCCTGGCGATAGGTGCCGGTCTCGACCTTCACGTGAACGCCCACGGTCACGCCGCGCGCGGTCGCGCTGGCGTTCAGCCGATCGAGGGTCTCCAGGTTGTAGACGACCGGCTGCAGGGCGTGCGCGACGACCTCGTCGAGCCCGTCGAGCGGAACGTACCCCATCACGAGGATCGGAAGCGAAAGGCCGGCCTCACGCAGGGCGACCCCCTCTTCGACGTTGTTGACGCAGAGCCAATCGGCCGAAGCCTCCGCCGCGATCCGGGCGACCTCGATCATCCCGTGACCGTACGCGTTGGACTTGACGACGGCGCCCAAACGGGGCCCCAGCCCAACGCGCCGCTTGAATTCCGCGATGTTGTTACGGAGCGCGCCGGCGTCGATCTCGACCCAGTTCAGCACACCCGCTCCTACCAAAGGACATACGCGCCGTCGCGGATCACCACGATCCTGCGCCCCCCGGCGGAAACGAGCTCCGCGCCCACGACCGCGATCGGGCTCCCCTTCGCATACACGATGTCCTGGTGGACGACGTGCATCGGAGAGCGGAACTCCGCAAGGCCGACCCTTCCCCCGAGGTGATCGCTACGGCCGTAAGCCCAATGAAAGCCGGCCTTCTCGTCCTCGAGGACATTGCCGGTCACCGTGGCGTCGTCGTTGCAGCCGAAAGCCATCTCGGCCACGTTGCCGCGAACCGGGTCCGCGCCGAAGAAACTCCGATATCGTTCGGCCACGTCGCCGTTGCCGACCACCTCGACGATGCGGTTCGCCTCGACGCGGAAGACGACCGTTTGGCCTTTTTCGTGGACGGGAAGCTCACCCTGGGTTCGCGACGGGTCACCGTCGATCTCACCCTCGTAGGGCACCTCGAACGTCTCTCCGCTAGGCAGGTTGATCACCGGAACGTCGTCGATCTTGTCGCGGTGCAAATAGCCGTCGTCGGCTTCGCAGATGCGGTGCCGAAGGTCGAAGAGACAGCGGTGGCCCGTCGAGAACATGACCTCGGCGTGATCGGCGGTGAGGAACGCGTCCTTCAAGAGGCGGCAGCGTCGAGCAACTTCCCGGTAGTCGGCGGCCAAGGAGGTTTCCTCCATCCACTTCTGGACTCCGGGCATGCTCGCCGCGCGGAACACGTCGGCGCCCGGACGGCGCTTGCACACGTCGCAAAGCGCCGCCGTCATGGAGAACTCCGTGAGAGCGAGGACGAGGCTCGTCTTGTCGAGAACGGCCGACATGGGAATCGTTCGTTCGTCGGCCTCGCCTTCGAAGGGAAAATCCGCGCCGCTCCGGCCCGTCGTGGGGAAGCTGACGAGCGGCATCGTCGTAAAGCCGATCTTAGCTCCGAGGTGGGCGAGGCCCAGGCGCCAAACCCCTGCCATCGCGCGGCGTTCGCGCCACGGGTCGTTGTCGGGCACGCCTGGAATCGGCCTGTCCACGACGACCGCGACGCGCTCGCCGGCCACGGGATCGAAGACGTCGACGAGAAACTTTTCGAGATCGAAGACCTGGCTCATCGAAACCTCGGGGTGGCGGGGGCAGTCTACAATGATGAGCTCTCGGGAGGCTCCTATGCAGACCTGGCTGATTACGGGCGGGGCCGGATTCATCGGGTGTAACTTCGTGCGTCTCGTCCTTCGCGAGACCGAAGCGCACGTCGTGATCCTCGACAAGTTGACGTACGCCGGCAGCCTCGACAGCCTCGGCGACGTGCTGACGGATCACCGCGTGACGTTCATCGCGGGGGACATTGCCGACCCATCGTGCGTCCTACGGGTGTTTCGCGACTACAGCCCGGCGGCGGTCGTGAACTTCGCCGCGGAGAGCCACGTCGACCGATCGATCGACGGCCCTCGGAACTTCGTGATCGCCAACACGCTCGGCACGTTCGAGCTGCTCGACGCCGCCCGCCGCTTCGTCGCGAAGCTAAACGCCGAAGCCAAGAGCGCTTTTCGCTTCCTTCAGGTGTCGACCGACGAAGTCTACGGCGCGCTCGGCCCCACGGGATCCTTCTTCGAGACGACGCCGTACGCTCCCAACTCGCCCTACGCCGCGTCGAAAGCGAGCGCCGATCACTTCGTGCGCGCCTACTACGAAACGTATGGGCTGCCGACGCTGATCACCAACTGCAGCAACAACTACGGGCCTTACCAGTTCCCTGAGAAGTTGATCCCGCTGACGATTCTGAACGCGGTCGAGGGGAAACCGATCCCGATCTACGGCGACGGCCGCTACATTCGCGACTGGCTCCACGTGGACGACCATGGACGCGCGATCCTCGCCGCCTTGACGCGCGGGCGCCCCGGCGAGAAATACAACATCGGGGGGGACAACGAGCTCACGAATCTCGTGATCGTCGACGGTATCTGTGCCGCGCTCGAGTCGCTCGTGCCCGCAGCCGGTAACGACGCGCTGCGTGGTGCCGGCAAGGCGACTTACCGCGAGCTCGTCGTGCACGTCAAAGACCGCCTAGGCCACGACCGTCGCTACGCGGTCGACGCGTCGAAGATCAAGTCGGAGCTGGGCTGGGCGCCGCAGGAGGAGTTCAAGACGGGCCTGCGCGACACGGTGCGTTGGTATCTCGAGAATCGCGAGTGGGCAATTGCCGTGCAGACCAAGGCGCGCTACGAGCGCGAACGGCTCGGACTCGACGCGGGCCGGAGCCGGTCATGAGGGGAATCGTCTTGGCCGGCGGGGCGGGCACCCGCCTCCACCCGGTCACGCGCTCGGTCAGCAAACAGCTCCTCCCCGTGTACGACAAGCCGATGGTGTACTACCCGCTCTCCGCGCTGATGCTCGCGGGGATCCGCGAGATCCTGCTCATCACGACGCCGGAGGACCGCCCCGCGTTCGAGAGACTTCTCGAGGATGGCTCATGGCTCGGGGTTCGAATCAGCTACGCGGAGCAGCCGCGACCCGAAGGGTTGGCGCAGGCATTCCTGATCGGCCGCACGTTCGTCGGGACCGAGCGTGTCGCGCTCGCGCTCGGCGACAACATCTTCTACGGGCAGGGATTCGCGAGCCTTGTTCAGCGCGCCGCGGGTCGGGAGTCCGGTGCGACCGTGTTCGCCTACCGCGTGCGGGATCCCGAACGCTACGGCGTCGTCACTTTCGACGCCGAGGGGCGCGCGATCCGTATCGAAGAAAAGCCAAAAACGTCGCATTCCGACTACGCCGTCACGGGTTTGTATTTTTACGACAACCGGGTGGTCGACATCGCGGCGTCCTTGAAGCCCTCACCACGAGGCGAGCTGGAGATCACCGACGTCAACCTGGCCTACTTGCGCGCGGGTGACCTTCACGTCGAGGTGTTGACGCGCGGGTTCGCGTGGTTGGACACCGGAACGCACGACTCGCTCCTGCAGGCGTCGAATTTCATCCAGACGCTCCAGGACCGTCAGGGCCTCCATGTCGCGTGCCTGGAAGAGATCGCCTACAAGATGGGATTCCTCGATCGAGCCGCGATTTCCCGCCTCGCCGATCGGATGGGAAAGAGCAGCTACGCCGACTACCTGCGCCGCGTGCTCGACGAGGAAGGCGTCTGAAACCCCGCAAGGCCCTGCTCGCGGTCGTCTTCATTTTTCTCACGCTCGTATGGGGCACGACGTGGGCCGCCATCCGTGTCGGGCTCTCCGGAATCCCGCCGTTCACCAGCGTGGCGCTCCGCTTCGCGATAGCGACCGCGATCCTCCTCGCGGTCGCCAAAGCCTTGAAGGTTCGACTGGGAGCCGAGCCTCACGAGAAAACGCTCTGGGTGGTCAACGGGGCGCTCTTCTTTTCCGTGTCGTACGGGGTCGTGTACTGGAGCGAGCAGTACGTACCGTCGGGGCTGGTGTCGATCCTCTTCGCGACGTTTCCGCTCTTGGTCACGCTGTTCGCGCATCTGTTGCTCCCGGGAGAACCCTTTCGGGTGCGAGCGGGAGCTGGCGCCGTCGTCGCGTTCGCCGGAATCGTCGTCATCTTTTCGGAGGACCTCGCGAAGCTCTTTGGGCCGAAAACGGAGATCGCGGCGGCGGTGTTCCTGATCTCTCCTCTGGTTTCGTCGATTTCCAGCGTGTGCGTCAAGAGGTGGGGCGCGAACATTCATCCCATCTCTCTTTCGGCGATGCCGATGGCGATCGCAACCATCGTGATGACGGGGATGGCGCTGCTCTTCGAGCGTCACCGTCCCGTCGTGTGGACGCGTGCATCGGTCGGCTCGTTGGCCTACCTGTCCGTCTTCGGCTCCGCGCTGACGTTCACGCTGTACTACTGGCTTCTGCGGCACGTTCGTGCGAGCCGCGTCGCCTTGATCGCCTACGCGACGCCGGTCATCGCTGTCGTCACGGGCGTGGTCTTCCTAGAGGAGCCGCTCACCTCGCGGTTCGTGCTTGGAGGCGTGCTCGTGATCGCGGGGGTCGCCTTTACGGCGAAGTCGCGCTACTGAAGCTCGTCGGGCCCTGGAACGAACGACTGATCGTGCTCTCCCCGGACGAGGCGCAACTCGCCGCGAGGCGGCGAGGTTCGCTCGCGCAGTCCGCGCAGGCGCGCGAGATGATCCTGAAAGACCTCGCCCATCTCGGCGATGTTCGCGTGCAGCCGCACCAGCGATTCCCTGGCAGCGTCGATCCGTTCGCGGATGGTCGAGTGGCGCCTGAAGGCTTCGTCCAAAGCGGCGGCGTACGGCTCGGAGCTGTCCTCGAGGTCGATTCCACGGCCCAGAAAGAGCGCGCGGACCTTCTCGACGAACGACGGCGACGCATCCGTTTCCAGGGCGAGCTTTACGATCGATTCCTCGAGCGTGATCTTGCGCGAACCCATGGCGTCTCGCACCGCTCTCCCCGCGACCCTCCTGATGTACGGCGAATCGTGTGCCGGTCAAGCCCCCAGCACGCCCCGGCGCCTTTTTCGAAATCCGGAAATTGCCGCCATGCGCTCTAATGCCGCGTGAGGTGCATCCAGGGTTACCGCCGCCGCTTCGGCTCCGAACCCGTTTCGAATTAACTTTGCATTGTAAAGTAATTTGTCGTATGTTCCCCATGATGGATCACACACGAAAGGGGACACGATGGCCGCAAATCGCTGGATCAAGCCTCTCGTGCTCTTGCTCTTTTGCTCCCTGACCGCGTGCATGTTCGGCGGTTCCGACACTCCCTTGGGACGCGCCGCGGGGAGAGGCGATCTCGGCGCGATGACCGCGCTGCTCGATCACGGGGCCGACCCGAACGTGGCGGGCGCTTACGGAATGACCCCGCTCGCTTCCGCGGCGAGAAACGGCAAAGCCGAGGCGATCGAGCTGCTCCTGGCTCGCGGCGCCGACCCGCACCGCGGCTGCGGAGTCAACGGTTGGACACCGCTCCTGCACGCGCTTCACAAGAACCAGCCAGCCGCGGCAGCGCGCCTCATGGCGACCTGCACCGCCCCATCGGCCGAGCTGGACGACGCGCTCTTCGTGGCCGCAGGTTACGCACAGACCGATGCGGTCGCCGCGCTCCTCAAGCGGGGTGCGGATCCACGCAAAGACTTCGGCGACGGCGCGAACGCGCTCTCGAACGCCGTCGCCGGTGCGTTCGACATCGACTACAGCTACGGGGGCTGTGCGGCCCACACCGAGACGGTGCAAGCGCTCCTGACGGCCCCCGATCTGGCTCTCATAGGCGCAACGGGTGCTTCCGCACGAAAGTCGGCCGAGCGACGCGGCTGCAAGGACATGCTGACGCTTCTCGACAGCGCTCGCGCGGCGCAGGTCACCGTTCGCTAGTTGGGTGAGAGGGGACACTCCCCTATTTTTCTGACAAAGCGGTATCCGGGGAGCTTTGTCAGAAAAAAGGGGAGTGTCCCCTCTCCCTTAGCTGACGAACGGAAACGCGCGACCGAGCTTGCGCGCGATCCGGTCGGTCAGCCAGTGCGCGTCCCACCACTCGACCGGGCTCACCGGCAGGCCTTGCAAGAGGATCGCGAAGTGCAGGTGGTCCCCTCCGGCGAGACCGGTGTCGCCGGTGCGGCCCACGATCTGGCCGCGCGTCACCGACTGCCCCTCCTTCACGTCGATCGTCGAGAGGTGGCCGTAGAGCGACATCAAGCCGTAGCCGTGATCGACGACGATCGCGTTGCCGTAGATGCCGAAAAACCTCGCGAGAACGACCACACCGTCGTTCGCCGCAGGGATCGGCGCGTGCGCGACACCGGCCATGTCGAGGCCCAGGTGGTCCTGCTGGTCGACGGCGCTCCCCCGGTAGACGTAGCTCCGCCGGTCGGCGAAATGCGCCATCACCTTCGTCGACCCCATCGGCTGAAAGGGCCGAGTCCAGAGAAACCGCGGCTGCGAGCTCTTGGCGAGCGCGCTCAACTGCGCGTTGTCGGCTTTTCTCAGGTCTCGGTTGATCTGAAGGTAGTTCGCGAGCAGGTCCCCCTTGTCGACCAACTCGGGGGTTTGCGAGAGGATCGATGGCACGACCTTGCCGAGAAACGCATCGTCCAACGGGATCGTGTCGCGGTGCAGCGGGCGAGGGAAGAACTTGTCGATCATGGACACCGACGCGGTGTTCCCGACCTCGTCTTCGGCGATCAGTCTCACCCGCGACGGCTCGCCGAAATCGTACGGAACCGCGAAGAGCGCAAAGCGATCCTGTGGCCCGCCTCCTGGGAGCGGGAATCCGGGGAAGAACCACGTACCCGCGTTGACACCATCCCTCACGGACGTCTCGCCGACGCGATAGACGACCGCCTCGCAGCCGCCCTGGCTCACGTAGGTGAACGACGAAACGACCGTAAGCGAGGGCGGCGTCAGCCGAACGGGGAGGACGAGCTCCTTCACCACGGGGCCGGGGTGCCGCAGCCAGCTGCCGGCGCGGGTGGCGGTGACGCGAATCGTTGCGGGGAGCTGCTTGAGGTTTTTCTGCACGTCCCGTCCGAGCTCGAGCTTGATCGTGTCGCTTCCGGTCTTGCTCCCCCAAAACGCCCACGGGTCGTCCGGGGTGTAGCTCTTGGCGACGAGCGTCTCCGCGCGGTCTCCCTGCACGAACTCGACCTTGACCCCGGTGAGGCCGCGCGTGGGCTCGGCCGCGGTGACGGTCACCGGCGTGCGCGCTCCAATCGCCTTCGCACCGGGCGCAATCGCGATCTCGGGGGCCGGGCCGGCCCTGAAGGCGCCTCGCAGTAAGACGACGAGACCGCACAGCAGGACGATGACCAGCAGGACCCGCGGCATCGGTCCTCGTGCTGTTCGACGCGCGCCGTACCGCCGCTGGCGGCTCATCACGACGATGCCGCATCGTTGAGAATCGATTCCATCATGGGCACGTAGAACCTCCAATAGAAGGCGGTCTCCGAAGGCGCCAGCTTGAGCCCTTCGACGAGATAGCGGAAGCCGAGGTAGCCGAGGAACGGAACGGGACGCGGATCCATCGGGTTGTCGGCGAAGTCGCCGGCAAAGTACCAGGCGGCGCCACCTCGCGGCGGGGCGCGGCGCGTGACCGCCGGAAAGCGCTCCGGAAGCCCGCGGACTGCCAGCCGCTCGCGCCCAGCGTCCTTCAGATGCCAGCTGAAAGACGCCAGACGTTTGGCGTCTTGTTGCTCTTCGACGACGTCGAACCAGTACGGGTACGGGACGCCGTCTGCGGCGCGATCGAGATGCGCGTCGATGGGGCGTTCCCGCTCGATCGTCAGCCCGATGGTCTCGACCTCGAACCCGACACGAAGCACCTCGCAATGCGCGTCGTCCTGCATGAGGACGTACCCCGGCCCCCGGAAGCGCCACGGCGTCGCCCATTCGCGCTCGTAGTCGTCGCGCATCCACTGCGGGACCTCGCGAACGTCTTCGAGCCGCGCGAAGTAGCGACCGATCCAACGCGTCCAGCGAACACCGAGCGCGGCCTCGAGAGTCATCCTGGCGGCCTCCCCGGTCGGGCTCCCCATCGTGTTGAACTCGGCGACCAAGGTCGTACCCGAATCGAGCGCGCCCACGGCGGCGCGGGCTTCCTCCGCCGTCAGCCCGCCGTAGACCTTCGGACTGCGCTCGAGCGCGGCTTCCATGCGCTCCTTGCTCTTCAGGTCGTCGCGGTAGACGCCGTACGTGTCGGCCAGATAGATCAGGCGCGCTCCCACAACGTCGTCCGCCCTTAGGTCGCGCGTGGACTCCGGCGGGTCACCCGCGACGGAGGGCGGGAACGCCCCGAGGTAGTCGCGCTCGAGCGAGTAGTTCGTGCCGTCCGCCTTTACGACGTTGAGGTGACGGAGAAGCCAATAGAGCGAACGGTGCTCGTACCAGTTCCTGAACGGGACAGTCTTGTCGAGGACGCAAAGGTCAAGCCGGCTCGCGGGCCGCCTCGCGTAGCACACCCACGGCAGAAGAAAGGCCAGTGTCACCGCGAGGATCGGCCACGACCAGCGGAGGGTCTTCATCGCGAGAGTGAAGGCTCGGAAACGAGCGTCGCGACGCGAGCGAGCGCCGACTCGAGCGTCGCCCGCTCGGGTTCGACGAGCGTCACGTGCCCCAATTTGCGCCCGGGCCGGGCGGGCTTCCCATAGAGATGCAGGTGTGCGCCCTCGATTCCGAGAACCGCCGCGGGATCCGGCGTCTGCCCGATCAGATTGACCATCGCCGACACGCCGACGGCGCCGGTTGCGCCCAGGGGAAGGCCCAAAACGGCGCGCAGGTGATTCTCGAATTGGCTCGTTTTCGCCCCCTCGATCGTCCAGTGTCCCGAGTTGTGTACGCGCGGCGCCATTTCGTTGGCAAGAAGCCGCCCTTCGTGTTGAAACATCTCGATCGCCAGAACTCCAACGTAGTCGAGCGCGTTGAGCGTCTTCGCGGCGATGGCCTCCGCCTCGTCCGCAAGCGTGCCTCCCGCACCGCCCGCGGGGGCAATCGACAATCGCAGGATCCCCTCACGATGCACGTTTTCAACGAGCGGCCAATACGCAGTCTCGCCGGTGCGGCTGCGCACGGCCAGGATCGACAGCTCACGCGTAAACGGGACGAATCCTTCGAGGAGCAGCGGACGGCCACCGATCGCGTCGAAAGCGGGATCGAGCTCGTCCCTACGGCGGAGCACGCACTGCCCCTTGCCGTCGTACCCTTGCGTGCGGGTCTTGAGCACCGATGGCAAGCCGATGGCGGCGACGGCGCGGTCGAGATCGTCCCGCGTGTCGACCGCGGCGAACGGAGCCGTGCCGATGTCGAGTTCCGTGAAGAGACTCTTTTCGTTCAGACGGTCCTGCGCGACCGCAAGCGCGCGCGGCGGCGGAAAGACGGGGACGTGTGCAGCAAGCCGCTCGGCCGCCGCTACGGGTACGTTCTCGAACTCATAGGTGACGAGGTCGACGGCGCCGGCGAACGCGTCGAGCGCCGCGAGATCGTCCCAGGCTGCGACGGTCAGCTCGCCGAGGTGGCCCGCGGGCGCCTCGGCGTCTTCGTCCAAGAACGCGAAGCGTAGGCCCAACGGATAGCCCGCCAAGGCCAGCATCCGCCCGAGCTGGCCCGCTCCCAACACGCCGACGACCGTCATGGCGTAGGAGTCGGCTCGCTGTCTTGGCGGGGATCGGGCGCCGCCAAGACCTGCTCGGTCTGAGCTGCGCGGAAACGCTTCAAGGCCAGACGGATTTCAGGATGCTTGGCGCCCAAGATCGCCGCGGCGAGAAGGGCCGCGTTCGTCGCGCCCGCCTTCCCGATCGCGAGCGTCCCGACGGGAACGCCGGCCGGCATCTGGACGATCGAGAGTAGCGAGTCCATGCCTTTGAGCGTCTTCGTTTCGACCGGAACGCCGAGCACCGGAAGCGCGGTCTTCGAAGCCGCCATCCCCGGCAGATGAGCCGCGCCGCCGGCCCCCGCGATCAAGACCTCGAGTCCGCGTGACTCGGCCGTTGACGCGTACTCGAAGAGGAGGTCGGGGGTTCGATGAGCCGACACGACCCGCACCTCGTGCGGAATTCCGAGATGCTCCAAGGTCTGCGCGGCGGACTCAAGCGTCTCCCAGTCGGAGCGCGAGCCCATGATCAAGCCCACCAACGGTTGCATGCGCGGATTATAGGGGGACGGCTACTTCATTTCGAGCACCGGGGCGCCGAACGCCTCTCCGGCTTCGCGCAAGACCTCCGCCTCCCTCCCCTCGTACCGTGGGGAGAGGTGGAAAACCGCGAGACGCTTGGCTCCGGCGCGTCGGGCCAGGGTGCCCGCTTGTTTCGCGGTGAGGTGTTTTCTCGCTTCGGCCAGGGCGCGGTCTGCGTCGAGGAAGGCCGCCTCGCAGAAGAGGAGGTCCGCGTTGCGTGCGAACTCCTCCGCGCGCGAGAAGTTCTCGTCGTTCCCCGCGAGGTCGGTGAGATAAACGACAACCTGTCCGGGTTTCTCGGTGATCAATCCGTCCGTGTTCGCAACCGCCCCGCTGCGGATCGCGTCCTTGAGCCCCTTGAGCCAGGCGCCGGGAACGAGCCCGCGTCGCATCAGGAGGTCTTTGTTGACGGCAAGATGCCGGACCTCCCTTACGGCGACGCCCAAAACGGGGATCCCGTGATCGAACGTCGCGACCTCGACGCGAAAAGCACGCTCCGCATGCACCGTCCCCGTGAACGGAGTCTCGGGGAGCGGAACAGGTCGCATGCGCGATGCTCCTGTGTACTCCTCCGCGCGCATCGTCTCGCCCTCCACCTCTTGCACGCGCAGATGAACCGGATAACCCTCGATCAGGTTCCAGGAGTACGCGCCAATGCGCCCACGCACGCTCGCGAGAAACCCTGGAGGGCCGGTGATCGCCAACGGCCGCTCGCGCCGGAGCGCCACGCGCAGCAGTTGGTCGAAGCCGACGAAGTGGTCCATGTGCGTGTGCGTGACCACCGCGTGGGAGAGCCGCAAGAGTTTCCGTGGTGGAAGATGTGCGATCGAAGGGAGGTCGAGGAGCACGGCGCGGCCCTCGTCGGGGAGGTCGATCCACACGCCGGGGTCGCCGGTGACAGGGTGAAGCCGTGCGGGATGGAGCAGCGTTCGCATCAGTCGAGGTGGAGCGTCAACGGGGCCTCGGACGACCGGTTGGCCTTCGCCGCTTCGAGATCGATCGCTCCGGCCAGTGCGCGCCCGCACGGCCGTGAGAGCGTTCGCTTCAAGACGACATCGAGCACGACGCCTAGGGCGCCTGCTACGGCTAGGTCCTGCACCACCGGGGCGTCGACGCGCCAGCCCAGAAACCGCAGGATCGGCGCGGCGGCCGCAGCCCCGATGAGGACGTAGGCCGCGACACGCACGACGCTCCAGACGTTCCATGCAAGGAGGAGCACGATGCCCGTCCGCGTGGCCGCCCTCAGCAGCGTGGCGACGTAGGCGTTCATCTCGTTCAGAAGGATCGCTCCCATCGCGATCGAGCCGAGATTTGCCGTCGCGATCGCCGCGGCGCTGTACCAGATCGCCTCGCGCAGTTGCGCGACCGCCGTCGCGGCGGAGCGCTTCTTGAGCGCGCTCCCGGATTCGAGCCAGGCGAGCATCGACGCGCGGTAGGGCGCCGCGCGGATCACACGCTCGTCGGTTTCTGCCGGATGTCCGACGAACACGTAGACCGAGGCGACGGTCGTCCCTAGGGCCCACGCCGCAACCGAGGCCGCCGCCCAGGCCGGGCCGACGATCGACCAGGCGAGCAGGAACACCACCCAGCCCAGGACGCTCTGTGCGAGGGGGAGCGCAACGCGGCTGCCGACCCGCCAGCCGAAGCGAAACCCCGCCACCCCGCACAGGAACGCGAAAACGAGGAAATACGGCGGTGTCAGCGCCCAGGAGCCTGGCATGGAGGAATTATCCCACGATGATTACGCCGTCCGCGGAGGTCCGCAGCGTTCTCGGGTGTCAGTGACGTGCCGTTTTCAACTTGTCGAACGTGCGCACGAACCCGCCATGATCACGAGCGAACGATTCGGCCTTGTCCGCCGATTCGAACGCGACCAGGCTCGGCTCGCAGCGGTCATACACGGCTTTCAAGCAGCACCCCCGCTGGTCCACTGGGGGGGAGCCCCCGTGAGTCGCGCAGGGGTGAGCGTCGGAGCCCTCGACGTAGAAGGCCTTTCGCGCGTCGAGAGTTCTCGCGTCTGCGAAGCTCCGGACGGCAATCGTCGTGACCGCCGGTCGTTTCTCGGCGATAAAGCGGAGCGCGCAGCGAGGGCAGCACGTCTCGACCGATTCGCCGCTCTCGAGGGCGATGGTGACGGCCAAGTTCTTGCACTCGTCGCGCCCACACTGGCTACACGTCGCGATCTTCGAGCGGCCGCAGGATGCGGTCGTCGCGACGAGAAAGACGACCATCGCGACGCCCACCCCGAACCTCGATCCGAGGACCATCGAAGCCTCCCGTCGCCGGGTGACGTACATAAGCATCATAGACCCGGCCCGCGCTCAATGGCCGAGGCGCGCGGGAACCGGGATCCGCTCCGGGTCGACCGTGCCTTTCTTCATTTCGTACCGCCACTTCCACATCTCGTAGATCGGCGGGTAGACGAGGAGCTCGAGAATGAAGCTCGTCACGAG
>CAZUGP010000093.1:0-63720 GCA_964619965.1 uncultured Acidobacteriota bacterium | reverse complement strand
CGAGCTCTTCATCGGCTCGATCATCGTCTACTACTTCGGCGTCTCGCAGCACTACGTCGAGCAAGGCAAGGCAACGCAGGTCTTCATCATCCTGCTCTTCAGCCTCGTCGGCATCGCCGGCTCCTGCGCCGTCGCGTGGTTCGGCATCCGAATCAACACCTTCGCCAACTCCCGCACCGCGTTCGCTTCGCTCCGCGGCAAGCCGTTTCCCTGCTACGCCATCCCGCTCAAGGCCGGCATGTCGATCGGCATGGCGCTGATCTCGGTCGAGCTGTTCATCATGCTGTGCATCCTCCTCTTCGTCCCCGGCGCGTACGCCGGCCCCTGCTTCATCGGTTTCGCCATCGGCGAGTCGCTGGGCGCGGCGGCGCTGCGTATCGCCGGCGGCATCTTCACCAAGATCGCCGACATCGGCGCCGACCTGATGAAGGTCGTGTTCAAGATCAAGGAAGACGACGCGCGCAATCCCGGCGTCATCGCCGATTGCACCGGCGACAACGCGGGCGACTCCGTGGGCCCTTCGGCCGACGGCTTCGAGACCTACCGCGTCACCGGCGTCGCGCTGATCTCGTTCATCCTGCTGGCGGTGCAAGATCCCACCGTTCAAGTCCAGCTCCTCGTCTGGATCTTCACAATGCGCGTCATGATGGTGATCGCGTCGGGGCTGTCGTACTTCGCCAACGAGGCGTTTGCGAAAGGCCGGTACGAGCAGGCCGACAAGATGAACTACGAAGCGCCGTTGACGAGCCTCGTGTGGCTCACCTCGATCATCTCGGTGATCGCCACCTACATCGTGTCGTATCTGATGATCCCGCAGCTCGGAGACGGCACCCTCTGGTGGAAGCTCTCGACGGTCATCACCTGCGGCACGTTGGCCGGCGCGATCATCCCCGAGCTCGTCAAGGTCTTCACCTCGGTCGATTCCGCTCACGTCCGCGAGGTCGTGACGTCGTCGCGCGAGGGCGGCGCCTCGCTCAACATCCTCTCCGGACTCGTCGCCGGTAACTTCAGCGCCTACTGGCTCGGCATGACGATCCTCACGCTGATGGGGATCGCCTACGGGATCAGCACCTTGGGGTTGGGCGCGCTGATGCTCGCCCCCGCGGTCTTCGCGTTCGGCCTCGTCGCCTTCGGCTTCTTGGGCATGGGCCCCGTGACGATCGCCGTCGACTCGTACGGCCCCGTCACCGACAACGCTCAGTCGGTCTACGAGCTGTCGTTGATCGAGCAGGTCCCGAACATCAAGGCCGATCTCAAGAAGACACACGGCTTCGACGCCAACTTCGAGCGAGCGAAGCACCTCCTCGAGGAAAACGACGGCGCTGGCAACACGTTCAAAGCGACCGCGAAGCCGGTCCTCATCGGCACCGCCGTCGTCGGCGCCACGACCATGATCTTCTCGATCATCGTCGCGTTGACGCACGGCCTCACCGAAAACCTGGAGAAGCTGTCGCTCCTCTACCCGCCGTTCCTGCTCGGCCTCATCGCCGGCGGCTCGATGATCTACTGGTTCACCGGCGCTTCGACACAGGCCGTGACGACCGGCGCCTACCGCGCGGTGGAATTCATCAAGCGCAACATCAAGCTCGACGGCGCCACCAAGGCCTCGGTCGCCGACTCGAAGAAGGTCGTCGAGATTTGCACCCAATACGCGCAGAAGGGGATGTTCAACATCTTCTTGTGCGTCTTCTTCGCGACGCTGGCCTTCGCGTTCCTCGAGCCGTACTTCTTCATCGGCTACCTGATCTCGATCGCGCTCTTCGGCCTCTTCCAAGCCATCTTCATGGCCAACGCCGGCGGCGCGTGGGACAACGCCAAGAAGATCGTCGAGGTCGAGCTGAAGGAAAAAGGCACGCCGCTCCACGACGCGACCGTCGTCGGCGACACCGTCGGCGACCCCTTCAAGGACACCTCGTCGGTCGCGATGAACCCCATCATCAAGTTCACGACCCTGTTCGGCCTTCTGGCCGTCGAGCTGGCCGTTAGCATGGCGCGCCAGCAGGGCCCGATGATCACGCACGTACTGGCCGGCGCGTTCTTCGCCGTTTCGGTCTTCTTCGTGTGGCGCTCGTTTTACGGCATGAGGATTCCGCTCGAGAGGGCGTAATAGGGGACACTCCCTTTCTTCTTCCAAGAATGCGCGAACGATTTGGCTTGGAACGGCCGCTCCGCTGGGGGCGGCCGTTCCAGTGTCGCGTGTTGAATGATCGGACGGTCAAAATGAGCCGGCCGAGTTTTCCTGCATAGCAGGGCCAGCGCGTCGAGGGAGTCCTCCGCGACGGCCGTCTTGAAGGTCGCTTGTTCATTCACTGCGGGGACGATTCCTGGTTTCATGCATCGCGAGCTACGCCCCCGACTTCAGCCAAGCGGCGGACTCGGCAGTCACCCGAGGCCCGTCATCTGACCCGAGAACAAATGCTCTGTTAGGGCACGATGAAGATGTCGGGACTTGTATATAACCCCCGACGTTTTGTATCATGCCGCTCATCATGGCAGCTCGCAGCGAGAGTCAGATTCTCCAAGTCCTCCGACGGCTTGGGATCGTGCGTGCCAGCGAACTGGAGGCACACGGAATCCCTCGGGCGCAGATCTATCGGCTGGTGCGCAGCGGTCTGGTGGTGCGGGAGGCCCGTGGGATCTACATCGTCGGCAAGCACCCCATCACCGCAGAGCACACGCTCGCGCAGGTCGCCAAACGAGTGCCGGGGGGCGTGTTCTGTCTGCTGACGGCGCTGCGATTTCACGAGCTGACGACGCAGGCCCCGGCCGAGGTTTGGATCGCGCTCGCCGAGAAGGCGCGCAAACCGAAGCTCGACTACCCGCGCCTGCGGGTGGCGCGCTTCTCCGGCCGGGCGCTGACCGAGGGCATCGAGAAGCACCGGCTCGAGGGTGTCGAGGTTCGCGTTTACTCGGCGGCCAAGACGGTTGCCGACTGTTTCAAGTACCGCAACAAGATCGGCATCGATGTCGCGGTCGAGGCGCTGCGCGATTTCAGCCGCCGTCATCGCGGCGGTGCGACCGAGCTGGCCCGCTACGCTCGAATCTGCCGTGTGAGCCGCGTGATGCAATCCTATCTGGACGCGATCGCATGACGGACGGTAAGAGCAACCTGCCTGCCTCCGTCACTGCACGGCTGCTCAACCTGTCGAGGCAGACGGGCGACGTCTACCAGACCCTCCTCACGACCTTCTGCTTCGAGCGCTTCCTGTACCGCCTCGGGTCGTCCGAGGCCCGCGAACGCTTCGTGCTGAAGGGCGCGATGCTCCTTCGCCTCTGGTCGGATCAGCCATACCGCGCCACGCGCGATCTCGACCTGCTGCGCAAAGGCGACAGTTCGTTCGAGGCCATCCGCAGTGACATCCGGTCGATCTGCGCGGCTCCGGTGGAGCCTGACGCCGTCGTGTTCGAGGCGGACTCGATCCGGATCGAGGCGATCCGTCCCGAGGACGAGTACGCCGGCACCCGGGCGACGCTTACCGCGCGTTGCGGTTCGGCGCGCCTGTCCTTGCAGATCGACATGGGGCTCGGGGATGCGGTGTGGCCCGCGCCCCAGTCGTGCGTGTATCCGGTGCTGCTCGACTTCCCGGCACCCAGGGTCCTGGCGTACCCACGCGAGGCCGTCGTAGCGGAGAAGTTCGAGGCCCTGGTTGTCCTCGGGGATCGCAACAGTCGCATCAAGGATTTCTTCGACCCTCAATTCGTGGCGAGCCACTTCGAGTTCGACCGGGCGACCCTGGCGGAGGCGATACAAAGAACGTTCGAGAGGCGGCGAACACCGGTTCCGGCCGAGAATCCGATCGGGCTCTTGCCCGCCTACTGGGAGAATCCGTCCCGTCCCGCCCAGGTGCGCGCGTTCGCCCGCCGAGCGGGGCTAACGCTCGCCGACGATCCGGGCGGGGAGTTCGTGCAGGTGCTCGGCGACTTCCTGTCGCCCGTCCTGGAAGATGTGCGCAGCGGCGCCCGGCGCGTCGGCACATGGCCGCCGGGTGGGCCGTGGGAGTCAACCGAGGTGGAACGATGACGACCCCCGAGCGTCTCTTGGACGGCGGTTCACGAACCGTCCGTTCAGAAGAGCGCTTGTGCGACGGGTGGCGCTCGAGAGTCGCCCTGCCCTCAGTCGAGCGTGCGCTCTATCCACATGCTCGATCCCGGGCGGTGGAGGGCGGGATCGTAGCGGGGGAATGCGCGCCTGAAGCGTTCGTCGTGTTTCTTGTGGATCAGCCAGCAGGGGAGCAGCACGCGGAATCGTGCGTTGCCGCACAGGAACGCTTGCAGCAGATACTGCTCGTTCCAGACGTACCTGTTTTCGTCGAAGTAGGCACGCGGATAGGGATCCGGGAGGTGAATGTCGTGAATGTGCACGACGACACCGGGAGCAAGCGACGGCAGGACGTCCAGGTACAGGAACAGCACGTCGCCGCCGTAGCGGATCACGTGGGACGAGTCGATGAACAGCACGTCGCCCGCGCCGAGGCTTTGGAAGAGCGAGCGATCGACCTCTTCGACCGGCCGCTCGATCCGCTGCGTCAGGCAGGGTATTTCCGTGTTCAGGATCTCCGGTGGGTGCGGTTCCACGGAGATCAGCTCCGGCTTTGCGCCTGCGGCCGCATTGCGCGCGAGCGCGCCGCCCAGGATGTGCGTGCTGTAGCCGGACCCGATTTCGATCACGCGACGGGGGGCAAGGTGGCGGATCATCGCGTGCGCAACGGCCGCTGAGGCGTAGCCGAACGTCCCGTTGCCGCTGTGATAGACGTGGGGGTCGTCGGATCGTTCGGGCCACGCACACTCGTCGCCGAACGCCCTTCCGACCTCATCCAGGAGGCTCAGGCAATCGGCCAGCTTGATCTGCACCCCGGCAAGCTTGGATTCCTGCTGCCAGAAGCGGACGAGCGACGGGTCCGACTGCTTTGGGTATGGATGGTAGTAGTGCAACGGAATCGGAACGATTCCCTGGCTCTCGTACGCCCCCCACGGGCGGCCACCCAACCGCCACCCGAGCTTAACGAACCAAGCCACGACGCCGCTAAAAGGCGCGTAGATCTTCCAGAGAAACGCGCGCACTCGCCCTCCCGGCGCGCGAGCTTAGCTCAACCGCTTTACAGGAGTAAGATCTATCTCGACCAGGATCCTCTATGAGCACGAGCCCTGAAGATCGAGTCCGTCGCGTCCGCAGCCTCCTGGCGGCGTTGAACAATCATGATGTCGCGGCCACGGTCGAGCATTACTCCGCCAAGGTGATCCGGAACCGCGGCGACGGGACGTCGCTTCAGGGAAGGGAGGCGCTGGCCGCATACCTGCGAACCGTTTTCGCAGTCTACCCGGATGCGAGCGTCACGCCGACCAACATTCTGGCCGTCGAGCCGAAGTTCGTCGTCTTGGAGTGGGTGATGCACGCTACGCTCCCGACCGGTCGGATCGTGCACACCGTCGGCGCGGATCTATTCGGTTTCAATGCGGCGGGCGAGATCGAGCTGGATGAAGTTCGGATCGATACCGCCATGCTGCAGGCTGAGATCAGTTCCCCGCCGCGTCCGCCACCCGAGGAGGCGCAGATCCGTCTGCTCGCCGAGCGCTACACCGCGGCGTGGCGTAGTCGGAACGCGGGGCGAGTGGCCGACTACTTCGCGTCGAACGGATCGCTCCGGGTCAACGGCGCCGCGCCGGCCGTGGGACGCGGCGCCATCACCGAGGTGGCGCAGGGATTCCTGACCGCGTTCCCCGACATGAGGGTGCTCATGGACGGCCTTCTCGTTCAGGGAGACTGCGCCGTCTACCGTTGGACGCTCGAGGGGACCAACACCGGCCCGGGCGGCACCGGACACAGGGTCTGCATCAGCGGATTCGAGGTGTGGCGGATCGGCGATGACGGGCTCATCGCCGAGTCGCGGGGCTATTTCGACAGCGAGGCGTACCAGCGGCAGCTCGAGACCGGCGTCGACGCGCCAACCGATCGCTAGACCGTTCGGGACGACTCCGGCGCGGCTCTTGGGCTAGAATCTTGCGGCACGGATTGGTGAGTCATCCGACATTGAACGACTGATTTAAGGAGTTGACGATGAAGTACATGGTCAAGTGGACGGTCCCGCCTGCGCACTACAAGACCGCGATCAAGCGGTTTCTCAAGAGCGGCGGCCCCACGCCTAAGGGGCTGAAGTCCATCGGGCGATGGCACGCACCCGGCTCGACCACTGGTTGGCACCTCGTCGAGGGGACCGACGCCGCGCTCGCAGAGAACTCAGCCAATTGGGCCGACCTCTTGGAGCTTGAAGTGACACCGGTCGTCGAGGACGATGTCGCCGCCGCCGCGGCGAAGAAGGTGTACGGCAAGTAGCCATCGGTGCCGAGGGAGAACCATGAAACGCAAGACGCAGAAATCGAAACCGGCATCCCGAACGGTCGAGCAGGCGCGCGACGCCGCGGAGCGCGCCGACGCCAACGCACGGGTCACAAAAGAAAAGTCGCGGTTGGCCAAATCCAGGCTCAAAGCGGCCAAGAAGGCGATGAAGTCGGTCGCGCGGGAGGCAAGGAAAGCGCGCAAGGAGGCCCGGCGTGCGCGTAAGGATCTGAAGTCGATGCTCACCCGCCCGTCGGCGAAGAAACGTCCGGTCGCGCGGAAGAGGTCGCGGCCCAAGCGATCCACACCCGTTGAGAAGGCGGCGAGCGCCGCGCCGATCGCAGATCTCCCCGCTCCGTCGGCCGATCCGCCGCAGTAGGCCGCGCTCGAGCTGACGTGTCCAATTCGTACGATCTCTCCGACAATACCGCCGTCGTGACCGGCGGAAGTCGAGGCATTGGGCGGGCGATCGCTCAGCGCTTCGCCGCCTCGGGAGCGAGGGTCTGGGTCTGGGACAACCATCCTGTCGCGCTCGACGGCGTGACCTCCATGGTGGTCGACGTCACGGATCCCGCGCAGGTCAGCCGGGCGATCGCGCTGGTCATCGATCGGGACTCGCGCATCGACATTCTCGTCAACAATGCCGGCTACCTCGGCACGTTGCGCTCGTTCGAAGAACACCCGCCCGAAGACTGGCACAAAATCGTTCAGGTCAATCTGATCGGCATGCTCACGGTCACGCAGCTGGTGCTCCCGCTCATGCGCCGCTCTTTCGGGGGCCGTATCGTCAACATGGGATCGCTGGCGGGGAAAGAGGGCCTTCCCCAGTTGGCCGCGTACTCGGCGGCCAGCGCGGGCGTAATCGCGTTCACCAAGGCGTTGGGACGAGAGATCGTGGACAGCGGTATCTTCGTCAACTGTGTCGCGCCGGGGCCGATCGACACCGACATGATTCGCGCTCTGGGCGAGGAGGCCGTCACGGCGATGATCGCCGACAGCCCGATGAAGCGGCTCGGCATGGCGGAAGAGGTGGCGCAGCTCGTCGCGTGGCTTTGCTCGGAGGAGTGCCGCTTCAATACCGGGGCCGTCTTCGACATGTCGGGCGGTCGAGCGGGGTACTGAGAACCTTGGTGATCGTCACGGGGCGCTTGGAGCTCGTGCCGGCCACGCCGGAGCTGGTTCGCGCTGCCTTGACCGGGCCGCGAGATCTCGGTGCCGGCCTTCGCGCCGTGGTGCCCCCGACATGGCCGCCGGAGTATCTCGACCGGCCTTCGCTCGAGTACACGCTCGACCGGCTCGCGGAGGGACCTGCGAACCTGGGGTGGTGGCTCCACTTCGTCCTGCTGAAGGGCGTGGCGGGTCGGAGGACCCTCATCGGCAGCGGTGGTTACAAGGGGCCGCCGTCCCCGGACGGCACCGTCGAGGTGGGGTACGGGATCGTGAGCGATCATCGGCGCCATGGATACGCCTCTGAGGCCACGCGTGGGCTCCTCGCGCGAGCCTTTGCGCTGCCGACGGTCAAACGGGCGATCGCCGAAACCCTTCCCGAGCTGACACCATCGATCGGCGTCCTCGAGAAGTGCGGATTCCGCTTGATCGGCGAGGGTTCGGAGCCCGGCGTCATTCGCTTCGAGTTGACGCGCGCCGAGTGGCGATGAGCGACGAGGCCCCGTTCCAGATCGCGCTCGCGGTCGGCTTCCTGGCCTTCGTGCCTCGGTGGCCCAACTCATGAGCGCGCCCCGAATTGGAGCTTTAGCTGGTTCCGCGAGCGTTCCTGACTATGTTGAACGAGTCGAAGCACGAGTAGGAGACCGAACTTGACCGCCCCGGGCATGAGATGAGCGAGCGCAGGAGCAGAGCGATGGCGCGGAAGGGCGATGCGTTCTCCCAGTTCGAACTCAACGGCTGGGAGCGCGCTGCCGGAAAATATGAGTCCGCCTGGAGCGGCCTGACCAAGCTCTTCGTCCCACGCCTGATCGAGGCCGCACGCGTCGGTCCCGACTCGCGCGTCTTGGACGTCGCCTGCGGGCCCGGATACGTCGCCGAAGCCGCGTGCACGTTGGGCGCGTCGGCCACCGGCGTCGATTTCTCTCCCGAGATGGTCCGTCTGGCCCGATCGCGCAATCCCGACATCCCGTATCAGGTCGGTGACGCTCATGCCCTAGATTTCGACGACGAGTCCTTCGATGCGGTGTTGATGAATTTCGGCGTGCTGCATCTGTCCGACCCCGAGGCGGCGTTCGCCGAGGCGCGCCGCGTGCTGCGGCACGGCGGGCGCTTCGGCTTCACGGCCTGGGCCTCACCTGAGCACAGTACGGGAGCCCGGATCGTCGAAGAGGCGATCGAAGCGCACGCCAACCTGAACGTCGACGTTCCCGCGGGCCCTCATCCGTTCGGATACGGCGAGGCCGAGACCTGTCGCGAAGCGCTCGGTCGACTGGGGTTCGACCCGGCGTCCCTCAAGTTTCGAACGGTGACCGCCTCATGGAAGGTGCCCTCGGCGGCGTTCGTGTTCGAGGCCGAGCGCGAAGCCGGCGTGCGCACGACGGCCCTGTTGACCGCGCAAACGCCGGAGGCGCTGTCGGCGATTCGAACCCAGATCATTTCGGAGCTGCGGCCCTATGCCAAGGGGAAGGGATTCAGCATCCCCTATGCGGCGCATGTGATCGCCGTGAGCGCCTAGCGGTTCACCGATGCCCACCGACCTGGCGCTGATCAACGCCAATCTCGCTTCGTTTTACGACTTCGGAGCGAAGGTCGTCGTTCACGTCGGAGCCGGCGGGGGCCGGATGCTCGGCTACGCCGCTCTGAGCAAGAGGGTCTTCGCCGTGGACAACGACGTTGCGGCCGTCGAACGGCTCGAGGCGAGCATTGCCGAGTTGGCGTTGAACGACGTCGTATCCGTCGTCGCGGGCGATTTCGACGATCTCGACCTGAGCGGCGACGTCGTACCAGGCCGATCAACGGTTCGACGACTATGGTGAGCTCGAAACAAAGCTCAGGTCTCGGGGAGCGGAGAGCCTGGCGCGCATCGGCTCGCTCCGGGATCGCACCGGCATCGTGATTCCGATGCCTTACGGCATCGCGCTGATCGAGTCGAATCGCGGTGTCGCGGTCAGTTCGCCTTGAAGTAGTCGTACCGCGCGGCGCGCGGGGCTTCCCATCGGCCCCAAGGTTAGAACAGGGTGTGTGCGAACGCTCCCCACACCGCGGCGGGGTCGAAGCCGGACACGATCCGGACCGGGCGCCCATCGCCCCAAGCGACCCGGCCGCTCCCGCGCAGCGAGGCCGATGCCTCGCACACCTCGAAGAGCCGGGGCTCCGCGACGTACATCGCGGCGACGAGGTCCCAGACCGGGAAAGTCCGCTTCAGCTTCATTCGGCGCGCGCGTTTCAGCCACCGCTGCGATCCAGAGCGCAGGAACCGGCCGACGGCGCCGCCCAAGGCGTCCAACTCGTCCGCGCCCACGCGCAAGCGCTTCGCAACGTCGAGCGGGACGACGGCGAGCGGTGCGCCGCATGCGAAGACGGAGCGAGCCGCCGCACGATCCTTCGTGAGGTTGAACTCGAACGGCCAGAACGGCGGCCAGCGTCCCAAAGACGAGCGGTTTCCGCCCACGAGAACGACTTCGGTCCAATAGGAGGCGCACCCCGGCGCGGACGCGAGCGCCGCCGCGAGGTTCGTCAGGGGTCCCAACGCCAGGACGCGCAGCGGCGACGTTCGTGCGGCAAGGAAGCCGGCCGCCTCCGCTCGCCCCAGGATCGAGCCGGCGTACCCGCAAGCATCCGCCGTCTTGCGATTCCCGGCCAGGGCCAAAGGCTCCGTGGTGTTGCCCGCGACGCTCCCGATCGCCGCGACGGGAACGCCGCTCGCTAGGACCGCGGCGAGGGCGAAGGCGTCGTCGACGTCGCCGCGTGGCGCCGCGATCGCGTTGTCGCTGTCGACGTAGAGCGGATTCAACCGCCGAGCTTCTGGAGCATGTCCGTCGCGGCCGCCTTCATCCCCGGGTCGATCGAAGGCTGCGCCAGGAACTTTTTCAGCGCCGCCTTTGCGCCGTCGTTGTTCTTCTCGGCCACGCACAGGTGGGCCTCGAGGAAGCGTGCCGCGGGATAGTCCGAGTGCGTTCTTAGAAGTCGATCCAGATCCCGCCGGGCGCTCCCGATGTCGTCGACGAGCATCTCCAGCTTCGCGCGATTGAACAGGGCGTCGGGGTGATCGGGCGACGCTTCGAGAGCGCGCGAGAACGCCGCAAGGGCCTCGGGGCGGCGCTTCGACTTGTCGAGCAGGATCCCGAGCTTGTTCCAGCCGTCCGCCATCTTCGGATCGGCCGCGACCGCCGCGCGAAGCTCGGATTCGGCGCCCGCGACGTCTCCTTGGGCGGCCAAGGCGTTGCCCAGAGCGAAATGGGTTTCGGCGCTGCGTGGGTTGATGGCCAGCGCCGCCCGGAACGACTTCGCCGCGTCGCCGAAGCGGCCCTGCGCGTAGAGCGCGTTCCCCTGGTTCCAGTGACTTCCGAACGTGTTCTCCATCGCCCCGCCCGCCGCCACCGGCTCGCCACGGAGGGCCGCGAGGAGCGATGTCACCGCGGGGTTGCCGGGGTCTCTCGCCAGAGCCTGGCGCAGGAGCGGCGCGGCTTGATCCGGGTGCCCCCCCTCGATCGCCGATCGCGCTCTCAGGAAGAGATTGCTCGCCCCGACCAGCGCCTTCGGATCCCGCCGCGCCTTCCCGCCGTTGCGCACTGCGGTGGCTTCGGGGATGGCGCCGCCGATCACGCGCAAGGCCTCGTCGAGCGACGGCCGCCACGTCTCGTCCACGGCCTTTGCGTCCTTCGCGGCGACGTTGATCGTCTCGGACGGATCGCGCTTGAGGTCGTACAGCTCGGGCTCGGGGGCATCCACGAACTTCTCCTCCGACGACCGAAGCGCGTGAAGCGGAGCCCACCCGTAGAGGCGCTCTCCGAAGAGCGACTCGGCGTAGACGACCTCGCGCTCTTCGGCCTCGGCGCCGAGAAGGCGCGCCGCGCAGCTTTCCCCCTGCACCGACGCCATCGCGGGAAGCCCCATCAGCTGGAGGAGCGTCGGCGCCAGATCGACGCCGGATACGAGGCCGGCGAACTTCGTCCCCGCGCCGATCCGTGGCGGGTTCCGCACGATCAACGGCACCTTCAGCGTGCTGTCGTAGAGGAAGAGTCCGTGCGTCTCCTCGCCGTGCTCTCCCAGGCTCTCGCCGTGGTCCGCCGTCGCGACGACGATCGTGTCGTCCACGTGTCCTTCTGCTCGCAAATGGTCGAGAAGGCGCCCGAGCTGGGCGTCCATCCAGGCGATCTCGCCGTCGTAAAGGCGCCCCGCGAACTGCGTGCGATAGCCGGCCGGCGGCTCGTACGGCGCACGCGGGTCGTCGAGCTGCACCCAGAGGAAGAACGGGCCGCCCTTCATCCGGTTGATCGCCTCGATCGCGTCATCCACGACGTCGGACGCGGCCCGCGGCGTGCGCTTCCGCTCGGCGTATCCGTCGAATCCCTGCTTCAGTCCCGAATCGCTTGCGAGGATGCGGGTCGCAACCGATGCAGCCGTCGCATATCCCTGCGCTTTCAGATGCTCCGCGAGAGTCGTCTCCGATTCCCGAAGCGTGAAGTCGGTGTTGTCCCGCACGCCGTGGCGCGGCGGGTAGAGGCCGGTGAGGATCGAAACGTGCGACGGAAGCGTCAGCGGCGCGACCGCTATCGCCTCGGTGAAGATCGCTCCCTCGTGTCCCAACCGGTCGAGATTCGGTGTTTGCGCCCGCGAGTCGCCGTAGCAGCCGAGATGGTCTGCGCGGGTTGCTTCCATCGTGATCAGAACGAGGTTTGGCTTTGCGGTCGCTCCGGCGGGCAGGTAGGGAGGCGTAGGCGTCGCAGCCGGAGCGGGTGTCTTTTCCTTGGAGCACGCGACCGTGAAAACGGCGAGAGCCGCGGCGACAAGGAACGCGAGCGAACGCGAAGAGGCCGCGGTCATTTCGGCTTGTTCTCCATGATCCCCTTCAGATCCATGATCGTGTTCTGGTCGGAGACGATGACGCTGATCTTGTCCGACAGCTTGTCCACGTAGAGGTAGCGGATGTAGTTCGGGTTCTGTCTCAGGGCCTCGTTGATCGTCTCGATCGCCTTGGCGCGCCCCTGGGCCTCGATCACCTTCCGCTCGGCCTCGCGCTGCTCCTTCTCGAGCACGTACTTCATCTGCTCGGCCGACTGCTGCGCGATCTGCTTCGCCTCGATCGCTTTCCCGAATTGCTCGGTGAAGCGCACGTCGCGCAGAACGACCTCGTCGATGACGAAACCGTCCTTTTCAACGAGAGCCTTGACCTTCACATTGATCTCTTCCTGAATCGACGCGCGCTTCGAGGAGTACACGTCCATCACACCGTACTCGGAGATGACGAGGCGGATCACCGAGCGCACGGCAGGGCGGATGATCTTCTCTTCGTAGTCCGGGCCGATCTTCTGGTGGATGACGATCAGGCGCTGGGGGTCCAAGTGGTGCCAGACGGTCAGGTCGATGCCGACCTGCAGGCCCTCCTTCGTGGGCGACCACAGCGAGTCGTCCATGTTCGCCTTGCGCCCTTCCCCTTGCGTGCTGGACATCGTGTACTCGAGCCGCCGGAGGTCGTACTCCTCCGTTTGGCTGATCACCGGCCACACGAACGTCACGCCCTGCTGTGAGAGGCGGAAGCCCTTCGTGATCGTGTTGAAGATCACCAACCCATGGCCCACCGGGACGACGCGGACCGACCCCACCATGACGAGCAGCAGCACCAGCAGGAAGACGACGATCAAGCCGATGCGACCCGGCAACCCTGATCGGATGCGGCGCCCTTCGGCGTCGCGCACGTAGAGCCCGCGGCGGATTTGGCGGGCGAGTATGACGACAACCGGAATCGCGATCACGAGAAACAGAACGAAGCCGAGCATGGAGACCTCCCGGCGGAGAGCACGATCGGGCCGTCTCGTCCGCCGCGGTTACTGTATACGGAACGCAACCCTGACCGGTGGAGACCGGGTGGACAGCCGGTTGGGACGGTCGTACGCTTTCGCCATGGAACTCTCGTGGGATTCTCGCCCGCTGACCGAACAGGACCTCGCGAGCCTTCCCGATGATGGCTGCTTCCACGAGCTGCAGGCTGGCCTGCTGCTTGCCGAGCCGCGTCCTTTCCCTCTGCACGCGCAGGTCCAGGCGCGCGTGATCTCGCTTCTCGACGAATTCACTCGATCGCAAGGTCTCGGCCAGGTTCTGGGCGACGCCGGTTTCCTCCTCGCGCGAAACCCCGACACCGTTCGTGGTCCCGATGTCTCATTCGTGACGAGCGATCGATGGAGCGCCGAGACGGATCGCCGGCGATTCTTTCGAGGCGCTCCCGATCTCGCGATCGAGATCCTCTCTCCGTCGAATCGCGCCGGTGAGATCCACGCGAAGGTCGCCGACTACCTCGCGGCCGGAGCGCGGCTCGTTTGGATCGTCGACCCCGACCGACGTTCGGTCACCGTGCACGAGACGCTCCTCGCTCCGCGGTTTCTCGGCGCGCGGGACGTGCTCGACGGCGGGGGCGTGCTGCCGGGGTTTGCGATTCCGGTCGGTTCGATCTTCGAGGAGTAGCCGGTCGCACGGTTTTCAGCGATCGCTATAATCCCCGCCATGAAGCCCACAGAGATCAACGACTTCCTGCGAGCCGACGTCATCGGGCAGCAGGAGACCCTGAAATACGTGTCGGTCGCCATCTTCAAGCACCTGCAGGGCGAGCGGTACGGCAACCTCCTGATGATCGGGAACTCCGGAACGGGCAAGACGACGATCATGCGGTCGATGGAGCGCCTCTACGAGAAGCACGAGGACATCCACGCGAACCGCGTCGTCTGCATCATGAACGCCAATCAGTTCGCGAGCGAAGAGGGGATCGTCGACCCGAACCGCCTGCTCGTCCGCCTCGAGGAGCGCGCGCGAGAGATCTTGGGCGAAGGCGCGACCGCCGAGACGATCGGCGACTACATGGAGCGCGCGACGGTGTGCATCGACGAGATCGACAAGATCTCGGCGATCGTCGGGGGCAAGCCGTACGTCACGGGGATCAACATCCAGCAGGGGCTGCTGACGTTGATCGAGGGCGAGCGGATCCTCTACCCCGTCACCATCTACAAGAACAAGCAGCTCGAGAAGGCCGCGATCCACGTGGACACCGGGAAGATGCTCTTCTTGTGCGCGGGGGCGTTCGAGTCGCTCTACGACCAGGTCTATCGCCGCGTGACCTCGCCGACCTCGCGCGTGAAGCTCCCGGCCGAGACGGTCTACGAGAACGGCGAGGTGCAGATCCGCGAGTACTTCACGCTTCGCCACTGGTTCAAGCAGGAGGATCTCTTCGACTACGGCATGCAGCCGCAGTTCCTATCGCGCTTCGACAACGCGATCATCCTCGAGGACTTGAATGCGGGAACGCTTTCCCGCATTTTCACGGAGCCGCGCGATTCCGTGTTCCGCGCTTCGCAACACTTCTTCAAAAATTACGGCATCGACGTCGAGGTCTCCGAAGGCGCCGTGCGCAAGATCGCGGACGAGGCGGCGAAGTCGAGCCGTATCGGGGCGCGTGCCCTGAAGGCCGTCTGGGGGAAGATCATCAAGCCGTACGAATTCGACCCGTTCGGACAGGCGGACGTGACGAAAGACGGCGACCGCCACCGTCTCGTGGTCGACGAAGCCGTCGTCGCGCGCGCCCTCAAGCCGCCGCTCTAAGGGACACGCGAAAAGGGGAGTGTGCCCTTTTCGGCGTGTCCCCTAGAATGCCCGCGTGAGAGAGTTCGAGAAGCTGGGCGTCTTTTATCTCGGGAAGCGCGTCGGGCCGGACGCCCCGAAAGAACCAGAGCCGGTCCTCTACGACGCCAAGGACCTGACCACGCACGGCGTCATCGTCGGGATGACCGGGAGCGGCAAGACCGGACTCGGCATCGGCCTCATCGAAGAGGCCGCGATCGACGGCATCCCGACGATCGCCATCGACCCCAAAGGCGATCTCGGCAACCTGCTTCTCACGTTCCCCGACCTGGCGCCCGCGGATTTCGCGCCGTGGGTCGAGGAGGGCGCCTCCCCCGAGGAGACCGCGGCGACGTGGGCCAAGGGGCTCGCCGCGTGGGGCCAGGGGCCCGAGCGAATCAAGAGATTCCGCGATGCCGTCGACCTTGCGATCTACACGCCGGGAAGCTCCGCGGGCCGATCGATCTCGATCTTGCGTTCGTTCGCGGCGCCCGCGACCGACGTGATCGAGGACGAAGACGCGCTCCGCGAGAAGATCAACGGCACGGTGTCGGGGCTACTCGCCCTTTTGGGGATCGAGGCCGACCCGCTGAGGGGCCGCGAGCACATCTTGATCGCGAGGCTCGTCGAAACCGCCTGGAGGGCGGGAAAGGACCTCGACCTCGCGGGCCTGATCAGAGACATTCAGAAGCCGCCGTTCGATCGGGTCGGCGTCGTCGACGTCGAGTCGTTCTACCCCGCGAAGGACCGCGCTTCGCTTGCGATGACGCTCAACAACCTCCTCGCGGCGCCGGGTTTTTCGGCGTGGCTTCAAGGCGAGCCGCTCGACGTGTCTCGCCTCCTCTGGACCGCCGAAGGGAAGCCGCGCGTATCGATCTTGTCGATTGCGCACCTGGCCGATTCCGAGAGGATGTTCTTCGTAACGCTCCTGCTCAACGAGTTGGTCGCATGGATGCGCGGTCAATCGGGCACCACCAGCTTGCGCGCGCTGTTCTACATGGACGAGGTGTTCGGCTTCTTCCCGCCCGTCGCCAACCCGCCGCCGAAGACGCCGATGCTGACGCTGCTCAAGCAGGCGCGAGCGTACGGCTTGGGGTGCGTGCTCGCGACGCAGAACCCGGTCGATCTCGATTACAAGGGCCTGTCGAACGCCGGGACGTGGTTCCTCGGCCGCCTGCAGACCGAAAGGGACAAGGCGCGCGTCATCGAGGGGCTCGAAGGGGCGTCGGCCGCAGCGGGCCAGCGCTTCGACAAGCAGGCGATGGAGGCGACGCTTGCCGGCCTCACGAAACGGGTCTTCCTGATGAACAACGTCCACGAAGACGCTCCGGTCCTTTTCGAGACGCGCTTCACCCTCTCGTACCTGCGAGGGCCGCTCACGAAGAAACAGATCCAAGTCTTGATGGCGCCGCAGAAGAAAACGCAGGCGCCGGTCGCGGCGACTCCTGTCGCCGCTTCGTCCGGGGCGCGCCCCCCCGTGCCGGCGGGGGTGAAGGAGGCATTCCTCCCGTGGCGCGGCGCGGCGAAGCCCGGCGAGCGGCTGGTCTACCGGCCGTTCCTCTTGGGAGCCGCGAAGCTGCACTTCGTCGACGCGAAGGCGCAGGTGGACTCCTGGGTCGATGCGTCCCTTCTTGCCGCCATCGTGGAGGACGGCGGGATCTGGGACGGCGCGGAAGAGCTCGCGGCTCCGCCCGAGCTCGAATCCGAGCCCGACGCAAAGGGAGGGTTCGACGCCCTCCCTGCGGCCGCGTCGCAGCCGAAAAGCTACGCCGCCTGGTCGGACGAGCTCGCCAGATGCCTCTATCGGACGAAGACGCTCGACCTCCGCCGCTACGTTCCGCTTCGGCTCTCCGCCAAGGCGGGGGAGTCCGAGGGCGACTTCAAGGTCCGCGTCGGCCAGGCCGCCCGCGAGGCGCGAGACGCCGCGATCGCGGCGCTGAGGCAGAAGTACGCCGCCAAACTCGACTCGATCGGAAGCCGGGAGCAGCGCGCCGTCGACCGGGTCGCGCGCGAGCAGGCGCAGGCTTCCCAGCAGACGATGCAAACCGCGATCAGCTTCGGCGCGACGGTGCTCGGCGCGTTTTTCGGCCGTAAGGCGTTGTCGTCCGCGACGCTCGGGCGTGCATCGACGGCGGCGCGCGGGGTCTCCCGCACGCTCAAGGAAAGGGAGGACGTCGGAGGCGCCAACCTCGGCCTCGAGGCCGTCCATGCAAAACGGGCGGACATCGAGGCCGAGCTGCAGGCGGAGATCCAGGAGCTCACCGCGGCGAACGGCCCCGAGCGCATCGCGATCGAGACCTCGTCGGTGCGCCCGCGCAAATCCGACGTCGCGGTTGACGGGGTCTCGCTCGTCTGGGTGCCCTATTGGATGGGCGACGGCGGGAGCGCCCGCCCCGCGCGCTGACAGGCCAAAGCGAGCCCATGGTCTACCACGTCCGCACTCGATCCGGCGCCGTGATGCCGAACCTCGGGCTGGGAACGTGGCGTATGGGTGAGAACGACGCTGCGCGCGGCGAAGAGGTCGCCGCGTTGCGGCTGGGGCTCGAGCTCGGGTTGGGCTTGATCGATACGGCCGAGATGTACGGCGACGGCGGAGCCGAAGCGGTTGTCGCCGACGCGATCGAGGGGCGGCGCGAAGAGCTTGTCCTCGTCTCGAAGGTCCTCCCGCACAATGCGAGCTACGCCGGAACGCTGGCCGCCTGCGAACGCAGCTTGAAGCGGCTGCGGACCGCGTGGATCGACCTCTACCTGTTGCATTGGCCCGGCGAGCACCCGCTCGAAGAGACGCTGCGCGCATTCACTACACTGAAGGACCAGGGAAAGATCGCTCACTACGGCCTGTCGAATTTCGACCTCGAGGAGCTGGCTCGCGCGGAGCAGCTCGTAGGCGGCCCGCGCGTCGGCGCCAATCAAGTCCTCTACAATCTCGAGCGGCGCGGGATCGAGAGAAAGCTGATCCCGTGGTGCGCTTCGCGGAACATCGCGATCATGGCGTACTCGCCTCTCGAGCAAGGGCGGCTGCGTCCCCACGACGCGCTGCGGCGCGTGGCCGCACGGCATGACGCGAGCCCCGCGCAGGTGGCGCTTGCGTGGACGCTGCGGCACGACAACGTGGTCTCGATACCCAAGGCGGCGCGCCTCTCGCACGTTCGCGACAACGCGAAGGCCGCGGAGATGGTTCTCACCGAGGAGGACCTGGCGGACATCGACCGCGCGTTTCCCCCGCCGCGCCGCGACGTCCCGTTGGAGACGCTTTGAGCGCCAGGGCCATGAGCGCGGTCCTCACGAAGCTCGCGGGGAGCTACACCATCGACCGCTTCGTCACCGCGAACGGTCCCGACCCGTTCCGAATCCTCATCGGCTGCATCCTTTCGCTCCGCACGAAGGACGAGGTCACCTACCCGGCGACCGAACGCCTGTTCGCGAAGGCAAAAGACCCCGGGGGGATGCTGAAGCTGACGCAGGCCGCGATCGCGAAAACGATCTACCCGGCGGGCTTCTACCGGACGAAGGCGAAGCAGATCCGAGGGATCTCCAAGATCCTTTTGGCTCGTTATTCCGGGCGCGTTCCCGACACGATCGAGGAGCTGCTCTTGCTCCCGGGCGTCGGGCGCAAAACCGCGAACCTGACGGTCACGCTCGGGTACGGTCGGCCTGGCATCTGCGTCGACACGCACGTTCACCGCATCGCGAATCGCCTCGGCTGGGTGGCGACCAAGACCCCCGACGACACGGAGGCCGCACTGCGCCGCGGCCTCCCCAGACGCTGGTGGATTCCGATCAACGAGACCCTCGTCCGCCACGGACAGCAGGTGTGCAAGCCCGTCTCGCCGGTGTGCTCGGCCTGCCCGGTCACGCGCGCGTGCCCGAAGATCGGCGTTACGCGGAGGAGATAGGGGAGTGTCCCCTATCTCCTCACAACACGTCGAGTTCAGGGAGCGCGCGCCCCGTGGTGAAGCGATCGGGTGCGAGCGGCGCGGCGTCCAAGGCGGTCGCCTTTCCGTCCAAGATGATCTCGGCCAAAAGCTGACCCAGCGCGGGGGCGTGCATGACGCCGTGCCCCGACGACCCGTTGACGAGATAGAAATTCGGAAGGGAGGGGGCTGGGCCGAGGATCGCATGTCGGTCGGGAGACATCTCGTACAGCCCGGCCCATGATGCGGACGGATCCAGGGGGACGCGGCGCAATGCCGGCGCCAGCGCGTCCTTCTTCTTCGCGACCTCGCGAAGCCACGATGGCTCGACGCTCGTGTCGAACGGATCGTCCGCGTTTCCCGGCGTGGGCCACGAGAGGATGACCCGGCCGTCGCGCTCACGAAAGTGGAAACCGTCGCCGCAGAAGAGGGTCATCGGTGCCCGGCTCGGGATCGCGGCCGTCGGCGCCGTCGCCGCCATCTGGCGCCGGAGCGGCGTCACCGGCAGGTCGATTCCCGCGAGCTGTGCGACGGCTCCCGCCCAGGCCCCAGCCGCGTTGACCACAGCATCGCAGGCGATCGTCTCGCGCGGCGTGCGGACCGCCGCGATGCGGCCGGCCGAGTCGACGTCGATGCCGGTCACCGCCTCACCCCACGCGAAGCGAGCGCCGAGCCGTTCGGCAGCTTCCTTGTATCCGGCCTGGATCGCCCGCGGCCGGATGAAGCCGTCGGTCGGGCAGTACGCTCCTCCCGCGATTCCGTCACGCGCGATTGCGGGCTGGAGGCGCGCGATGTCACCAGGCCCGACCTCGATCGCCTCGTCGAGCCCCTCCCGGTGTTGGACGGCGCGCGCGGCGCGCAGCGCCACCAGTGCCGCCTCGTCCTCCGCGATCCACAGGTAGCCGGACGTCAGATAGCCGGCGTCGGCGCCAATCTCGTCCTGGAAACGGAGGAGCTTCGCGCGGGACAGAAGCGACAGGCGGACGTTGATCGCCGTCGCGAATTGCGCCCTGAAGCCGCCCGTCGCCGCCCCGGTGCTTCCGCCGTCGCCGCTGTCGGCACGGTCGAGAACCAGCACGTCGCGGACGCCCCGCGAAGCCAGATGCCAAGCGACGGAGGCGCCGATGACGCCCGCGCCAACGACGACGGTCGAGACGCGCCTCACGCGGTGAACAGGTGCTCGGGCCGGCGGAACGCCTTGAATTCGATCGCGTTCCCGCTGGGGTCCAAGAGGAACATCGTCGCCTGCTCGGTCGGCGATCCGGCAAAGCGCGACCGCGGCTCGACGACGAATCCGATCCCCGCCGCGCGGATGCGCGCGGCAAGCGCCTCGAAGTCGTCCCAGCCCAGGATCGCGCCGAAGTGGGGCATCGGAACCGCGATGCCGTCGACCATCCCTCGGTCTTCCGTGGGCGCCGGGGTGCCGGTCGTGTGCACGGAGATCTGGTTGCCGAAGAAGTCGAAGTCCACCCACGTCGCCGTGCTGCGGCCTTCGCGGCAACCCAGGATCTCGCCGTAGAAACGACGCGTCGACGCAAGCTCCTTCACGAAGAACGAATAGTGGAAAGGGTTCGGCATCGGCTACCCCTCGATCCCCCAGGCCTTGAGCATGAAGGCCACATCGAAGGCGATCTCCTTCAGCGCGTCGTAGCGGCCCGACGACCCGCCGTGGCCGGCGGCGAAGTTCACCTTCAACAAGACCTGCGGAGCGCCGTCGTTCCGTTCGCGCAGGCGCGCGACGTACTTGGCGGGCTCCCAGTACATGACCTGGCTGTCGTTGATCGAGGTCCTCACGAGCATCGCCGGGTAGGGCAGGCGGGCAAGGTTGGCGTAGGGGCAGTACGAGCGCAGGATCGCGTACTGGGCCGGGTCGGCCGGGTTGCCCCACTCCTCGAACTCGGCGACCGTCAACGGCAACGACGCATCGAGCATCGTGTTGATGACGTCGACGAAGGGCACCTTGAGGATTGCGCCGCCTGCTAAGTCGGGACGGGCGTTCAAGACGGTGCCGATCAGCAAGCCGCCCGCGCTCCCCCCCTCGACGATCAGCCGCCCCCGCGCCGTGTATTGCTCCCGGACGAGAAAATCGGCCACGGCGATGAAGTCGGAGAAGGAGTTCGGCTTGTGCCTCATCCGCCCCGCGTCGTGCCACGGTTTCCCCAATTCGCCTCCGCCGCGCACATGGGCAAGCGCGCAGACGGCGCCCCGATCGAGAAGCGAAAGCCGGTTCGACGAGAAAAGCACGGGGAGCGGATAGCCGTACGCGCCGTAGCCCGTGAGATGCATCGGCGCCGTCCCGTCGCGCGGCGTGTCCTTTCGGTGGGCGAGCGAGATCGGCACGGACGTCCCGTCCGCGGCGATGGCGTGCGCACGCTCTATCGTGTAGAGCGACGGGTCGTAGCCGCCCAACACCTCGACACGCTTCATGAGCGTCTTCACGCGCGTGGCCATGTCGTAGTCGTAGATGGAGGGCGGCGTCACCATCGACTGGTAGCGGAAACGGAATGTGCTGGTATTGAACTCGGCATTGATGTCCGGGAAGGTCGCGTAGGCCGGCTCCGGGAACGCGATCGCGTGGGACGCGCCTTCGCCCAAAGCGTGCACCACGAATCGCTCGAGCCCGTCCTCGCGCTCGTAAGCGACGAGATGCCCGGCGAACGCTTCGATCCCCGCGAGGTTGACCCGGTCGCGATGCGGCAGCACCTCCGTCCAGGCTTCCTTGGCGATGGCGCCGACGGGGCAGCGCGCGAGGCGGTAGTTGCGGCCGCGGTCGTTGATGCGGATCCAAAAGAACGTGCCGCCGTGATCGACCTCGTACTCGAGCTCGGGCGCGCGGGGGAGGAAGATCCGGAAACTCCCGTCGGGCTCTCTGGCGTCGAGGAAGCGGACCTCGCTCGCGGTGTGGCTGTCGGCGTCCAGGAAGAGATACCCGAGGCTCCGCGAGCGGCGGATCGTCAGCGAGAATCGCTCGTCCGGTTCTTCGTGAATGAGCACGGCACCGACTTCGCCGCGCCGGCGACGCCAGAGGCGGTACGCCCGCTTCGCGTCGTCGTCCTCGACGTAGAAGATCGTCTTTCCGTCGGCCGACCACGCGATCGAGCTGACCCGCTCGATCGATTCCGGCCCATCCTCGTCGCGTCGCAGGTCCTTGACGCGCAGCGTGTACTCCCTGAACCCCGTCGTGTCGACGGAGTAGGCCAGGTAGTTCCCGTCGTCGCTGACGGCGAACGCGTCCACGGCAAAGTAGGCGTGGTCGCGCGCGAGCACGTTCAAGTCGAGAACGAGCTCCTCGGCACTGGTCAGCGCTCCCAGCTTGCGCGCGAGGATCGGGTACTGCTTCCCCTCCTCGGTGCGCGAGTAGTACCAGTAGCGTCCTTTACGGTAGGGGACCGAGAGGTCGGTCTCCTTGATTCGCGCGAGCATCTCTTTGTAGAGGCGCTCCCTTAGGGCGCCGGTCCCCGCGAGCGCCTGTTCGGCGTAGGCGTTCTCGGCCGCGAGATGGGTCGTAACCCGGGCGTCGTCCTTGTCGCGCAGCCAAAAGTAGTCGTCCTCCAGGGTCTCGCCATGGAGGGTCACCGCATGGGGCATGCGTGGAGCGACAGGCGGGACCATCGCTACATGATAGGGGAAGCGAAAAGGGGACACTCCCCTTTTCGCAAAAAGAGGACACTCCGTTTCGGTTCACGAGGGAAGGCAGAGGTCATCAGATCCGCCCTCTTGGGATCATCGAGGCCGGCACTTGACCCGGGGCCTTCCACGTGGTCTCAGCGTTCCCAGCAGATCGAGGCGACCAGCAACTTCCCATGTCCATGAAGCGTCACCCAGCGGGCGGTCACGTTTCACGCAGCGGCGGATGCCGGCGAGCTCGGGGCTCGTCAGCGGCGTGTCGACCCAATCGAGCCATCGTGCTGGAAGCGGCACGGGTGATGACGCGAGCAGCGCATGGGACGCACCCGATGACGCTCGCTCTCTCGCGCTCGACCACCCCCAATCGACCGCATGCAGCGCGAGGCCCGCGCGTACCGGGTTTCGCTCCACATAGCGCAACACCGTCAGCAGATGCGTATCCGCCTGAACGGGAAACGCCTTGTAGCGTCCTTGCCAAATGCGCCCCGTGGTCTTGTGGCGGACACGGTGCCGCTGAACGTACGTCGTGAGGAGCCAATGCATCCACTTGGCGAGATCGCCGTCCGCGCTCGGGCGCATGACGAAATGGATGTGATTGGGCATGAGGCACCACGCAAAAAGCTCGAGAGAGACACGCTCTTGAGCATCCCGCATGAGCCGCATGAGGTTCGCGTAGTCAGCGTCGGAATGAAAGACCGTTGCTCTAGCGTTCCCACGCGTCACGACATGCACGCAAAGGCCACCGGGAATGGGGCGGGAGAATCGGGGCATTGCGGCGCGAAGGGGGGGCAGGGACCTGCGCGGCGGAGATTAGATCAGAGGCGGCCGCGAGCTGCCGTGATCGGCGGACGACCGGTTGCGTACCAACAACCCGCCGCACTCATCGTGCGGCGGGTTGTCTCGTGGTGATTCGGAAAAGGCCAGTGTCCTCTTTTTGCTAAAAGGGGAGTGTCCCCTTTCCTAAATCGGGTTGCCGTCGGGGTCGAGGTACTTTACGTCGCCCCAGCCGAGTTCCTTGATGCCGGCCTCGATCTTGGCGCGGTCGCCGACGATGACCCACACCATCTTGTCCGGCGTGAGGTTCTTCTTCGCGTTCGCGTCCAAGTCCCCGGTCTTGAGCCCGCGGACTTTCGACGGGAACGTCGCGAAGTAGTCGTCAGGCAGTCCGAAGCGGACCATCTCGCCGATCGATCGCGCGACCGCTCCCTGCGTCTCCCACTCGCCCGGCAGGGTGCGGGTCAGTCCGTCCTGCGCCATTCCCAGCTCGGATGCGGTCACCGGCGTCCCGCCGACGATCCCCTTGAACTCCTTCATGACCTCGATCAACGACTCCTTGGTCTTGTCGGTCTGCACGGGGGCGTAACCGATGAACGGGCGCTGGCCTCTGGCGTCGGGGACGAAAGTGCCCGACCCGTACGACCAGTGCTTCGCTTCGCGGAGGTTCATGTTGAGCCGCGACACGAACGAGCCGCCCAGCACCTGCGTCATCGTCTTGAAGGGAATCTCCTCGGGGTTCCCGGTTGGGACGACGAGCTGGCCGACGATGATCATCGACTGCGCGGCGCCCGGCTTGTCGACGATGTAGATCGCGGTGCCGGTCTTGCCGGAGACGTTCGAGAGCTTCTTCGCCGGGGCGCTGCCCTTCTTCCAGTCCTTGAAGAGCGCCTCGAGCTTGGGCTTGATCTCGGCCATGGTGGTGTCGCCGACGATCACCATCGTCGCGTTCCCGGGCTTGAACCACGCTTCGTGGAACTTGACGAGGTTGTCACGCGTGATTCTTGCGACGCCGTCTTCGTACCCCGACCCCGAGAACGGGAGGCCGTACGGGTGGCCCGCGCCGTAGAGGAGTTTCGGGAAGACGCGCAGCGCCATCCCCACCGGTTGCGCCTTTTCTCGCTGAATGCCGGCGATCTGCTGTTTCTGTATCCGCTTGAAGTCGGAGTCAGGGAAAGCCGGGTTCAAGACGATGTCGGCGTAGAGCGCCAGCGAGGCGTCGAGGTTGGGCTTCAAGGCGGAGAGCGTGACGTACGACGTATCGAGATCCGAGCCCGTTCCGATGTTGGCGCCTAAGCGCTGCTCCTCATCGGAGATCTGCAGCGACGTTCTCGTCTTCGTCCCTTCGTCGAGCATCCCCATCGCGAGACTGGCGGTGCCGGGGATGCCGCCTTGATCGGCGGAGTACCCAGCATCCAACATCACGTTGAAATCAACGACCGGAATCGCGTGACGCTCGGCCAGCAATATCTTCATGCCGTTCGAAAGCGTCCCCTTCTCGACCTTCGGAAAGACGACCGCGGGCGCGGTACCGCCTTCGGCCATCTTCTTGCGATCGGCACCCGCCGTTGCGGCCTTGAGGCCGGCCGGGTAGGGGTCGATCTGCAGCACATAGACCCCGTCGCTGAGCCACTTCTGCGCGGCTTCCTTGACCTGGGACGGAGTCACGTTGCGGACGACCTCGAGCTCGTCCTTGTACGCGTCCGGCCGCCCTCCGTACACCATGCTCGCGGCGAGCACGTCGGATTTCCCACCGAATCCACCGATCCGCTCGACGCCGCGGATGAATCCGGAGAAGACGTCGGTCTTCGCGCGATCCAGCTCGTCCTGCGTGGGCCCGTTCGCCAAGAGCTTGGCCAGCTCTTCGTCGACGGCGCGCTCGACCTTCGCGGGATCGGCGTCTTTCTTGGCGTCGACCTGGATCGTGAAGAGGCTCGCGATCTCGCGCGTGTCGATGTATGCAAACGCCGTGGTCGCGATCTGCTCGTCGTAGACGAGCCGCTTGTAGAGGCGCGAGGTTTTGCCGGAGGAGAGCACCTGGGCGACCACGTTCAGCAGCACGCGATCTCTCGTGGCGTCACCCGGAACGTTCCACATCTTCAGGATGCGCGTCTGCGGGACGCGGTCTTGCGCGGACTGCCGCGAGCTCCCGCTGCGCTTGGCGACCCACTGGTCGTAGCGGGCGACGGGAGGACCGGGGGGGATGTCGCCGAAATAGGTCTTGACCTTCGTCAGGATCTCCTGCGCGTTGACGTCGCCGGCGATCACGAGCGTCGCATTGTTCGGCCCGTAGTACGTCTTGAACCACTCCTTGACGTCCTCGAGCTTGGCCGCGTCCAGGTCTTCGAGTGAGCCGATCACGGTCCACGAGTACGGATGACCGGCCGGGAAGCACGCCTTCGTGCTCAGCTCCTCCGCGATCGAGTAGGGCTCGTTGTCCCCTTGGCGCTTCTCGTTCTGGACGACCCCGCGCTGTTCGTCGAGCCGCGGCTGATCGATCACGCCGACCAAATGCCCCATCCGGTCGGATTCGAGCCAAAGGATCGTGTCGAGCGCGGACTTGGGCACGTTCTGGAAGTAGTTCGTGCGGTCGTTGTTCGTCGTGCCGTTCAGATCGGTCGCGCCCAACGGCTCGACGGCCTTGAAGTAGTCGTCGTTGTAATTCTCGCTGCCGTTGAACATCAAGTGTTCGAACAAGTGAGCGAAGCCGGTGCGGCCGATCTTCTCGTTCTTCGATCCGACGTGATACCAGACGTTGACCGCCACGATCGGAGCCTTGTGGTCTTCGTGGACGATCAACGTGAGTCCGTTGTCGAGGGTGAATTTCTGGAAAGGGATGTCGGGGATCGGAAGCTCCGCGGCGATCGCCGGGAGCGCCAGCGCGAGGGCCAGAGCCGTCAAACCTCTTCTGATCACGTGATGTTCTCCTTGATGTGGGTACCGAGATTTCGATAGTTCTACGCGCATGGTGACGTGCGGTTTCAAGCGGGAGCAACTACTCTAGCAACTTCGCTTATGCGCTACGAAGAGCCGGTTTTCCGCCCACCGAGCGAGGCGGACTCCTACATTCTCCAGGCCACGATCGGCTGCTCGTGGAACGCATGCACCTACTGCGACATGTACCGCGGGAAGCGCTATCGCGTGCGGGATCTCGGCGAGACCCTAGCCGACGTCGAGACGGCGCGCGCGCTTCACGGGACGGCGATCGACAAGGTCTTCGTGGCGGACGGCGATGCGCTCGGGATGGATCTGGTCCGTTGGGAGGCGGTCCTTGCCGCCTGCAACGCCGCGTTCCCCAGGCTCCGGCGCGTCAGCGCCTACGCCACGGCGATCAACCTGCTCGAGAAGACCCCCGGAGAGCTCCGCCGCCTCCGTGAGCTCGGCCTGACGCTCCTTTACATAGGACCGGAATCCGGCGACGACACGACCCTCAAGCGGATCGCAAAGGGGGCGAGCTTCGACGACCACGTCGAGGCGTCCCGGCGCGCACGGGAGGCCGGGATCAAGCTCTCGGCGATTTTTCTCCTGGGGGCGGGAAGCGTCGAGCGGAGCGACGAGCATGCGATCGGCTCGGCGCACCTTGCGACCGCGATGAACCCGCGGTTCGTCTCGCTCCTGACGTTGACGGTGATCCCGGGGACCCCGATCGCGAAGCTCGAGGCTTCCGGACGGTTCACGCTGCCGGCGATCGACGGACTGCTTCGCGAGCTGCGGATCTTCATTGCGGAGGCTCAGCCTACGGATGCGATCTTCCGCACGAACCACGCGTCGAACTACCTGCCGCTCTCCGGTCGGCTCCCGCGCGACCGCGAGCGGCTGCTCGATCTGCTCGACGCCGCGCTCGACGGCCGCATCCCCCTCCGCCCCGACTGGGCGCGAGGGCTGTGACGATCCTGGTAAGATGCGCGCCATGACTCCTGGCGAATCGCATCCTAAGGAAGCCCTCTCTCGAGCCTTCGGTCCACTCGAGGTCCAGGTCCTGGAGGCGATCTGGCGAGGACGGCGTCCGGCGACCGTGAGAGATCTCCACCCGGCCTTCGCGGGGGTCGCCTACACGACGCTCATGACCACTCTCGATCGGCTTCACAAGAAGGGCGTGCTCCTTCGGACCAAAGTCGGCCGTGCGTTCGCCTACGAGCCGCGGTTTACGCGTCGCGAGATGGAGATGCGACTCGCGGCACGAAGCGTCGAGCAGCTGCTCGGCGCGGCGCGAGGCCGGGGGGCGATGGAGCCGCTCCTGTCCTGCTTCGTCGACGCGGTGAGCGAGCGCGATCGATTGCTCTTGGACGATCTCGAGCGGCTTCTGAAGGCGAAGCGGGCTCGGCTTACGCGCGGAGACGCCCGATGAGATACCTCGAGATGGGGCTCGCCTTCGCCGCCATCGGCTTTGTCGTCGCGAACGCCCTGATCTCGTTGCTGATCGTTCTGGTCTGGCGCGCAGCGCGTCGATCGCCGCGTCGCGCCGGTCAGCTTTTCCTCCTGCGTATGTTGCCCGCGATCGGATCTTCCTGCCTGGTGCTCGGCGTCATCGTGCCGGCGTTCTGGTTTTTCGAGCCTAGAGCGACAGCCGAAAGGGTGGGCCCCACGCTCGTCGTCTTGGTGATCATCGCCGGAGCGCTCGTCGCCGCGGGGCTGTGCCGAATCCTCGCGAGTTGGCTCGACACGCGGCATTTGGAGCGTCAGTGGAAGAGCGCGGCCGTTTTGACCGCAGACCTCGGGACGAAAATTCCCACCTATCGAGTCACTTCAGCGATGCCGCTCGCCGCTTTGGTGGGGATCGTGCGCCCGCGTATGTACGTCGCCGATCAGTTCCTGGGCGCCCTCTCCTCGGATGAGCGGCAAGCGGTCTTGGAACATGAGGCGGGGCACCTGCTGTCGCTCGATAATCTCAAGCGATCCGTCATGAGGCTCGCACCGGACTGGCTGTCGTTCCTCCCGGCCGCACGCGAGATCGAAACGGCCTGGGCCATCGCCGCGGAGGAGGGAGCGGACGATCACGCCGCAGGTCCCGACCGCTCGCGCTCTCTCGATCTGGCGGCCGCCCTCTTGAAAGCGTCACGCCTGCCGCCGATGCGCTTCGCTCGTGTCAGCACCTTTTGCGACCAGACGCCGATCGCGCGCAGAGTCGCGCGCCTACTGAAGGATCCCGCTGTACGTCGTCGGCCAGCGCGTCCGACGGCGTCGCGATTCGCCTGGATCCTGGCCCTGGCGGGGATCGCCGTGCTGGTGGCGGGGCCGGTGCTCCGGGCCGCCTACACGATGACCGAAGCCGCCATCCGACTCCTTCAATAGGACTTCAGGTCTTCCGCCCACGCGATCGTGCCGTGGACGTAGCTCACATCAGGGGAACACGCCCAGCTCGAGATAGGCGCGGCCGACCTTCTCGATGGCGCATACGAACGCGGCGGTGCGGAAGTCGTTTACCTTCTTGTTCTTCTTCAGGATCTCGGAGATCTCTTGATACGCCGTGACCATCGTCTCTTCGAGCCCCGATTTGACGAGATCCTCCTCATCGAGCCCTTTCAGGAGACCCTCTCGTACGCTGGCGGGGAACCGGGCGTGCATGAGTTCTTCGGTGGCGGAGACGATCTGTGTGCGCTGGAAAGCGTCGGCGCGTTTCTGCAGCAGGCCGTAGCGCATGTGGGAAATGTTCTTCGCCCACTCGAAGTACGAAACGGTCACCCCGCCCGAGTTCAAGTAGATGTCGGCGAGGATCAGGATCCCCTTCTTCAATAGGATCTTTTCGGCGTCGGTCGTGGTCGGGCCGTTGGCGGCCTCGGCGACGATGCGGGCCTTCACGTGATCGGCGTTTTGGCCCGTGATCTGATTCTCCAAAGCGGCGGGGACGATGATGTCGACGTCCAGCGCCAACACGTCCGCGCCGTTCTCGAGCGTCTTCGTCGCGCCGGGGAAGCCCTTCATCGTATGCTTTGCTTCGAACCACGCGGCGAGCTTGGCGATGTCTAAGCCCTTCGGGTTGAAAACCGCGCCGTTGTACTCGCCGACGGCGACGATCTTGCAGCCGTCCTCTTCGTGGAGGATCTTCGCGACGTGGTAACCGACGTTGCCGAAGCCCTGCACGGCGACCGTCTTGCCGGCGAGCGTGCCTTTGAGGCCGGTCTTCTTCAGGGCTACTGGATCGCGGAACGCCTCGCGCAGCCCGAATACGACGCCCCGGCCCGTCGCCTCGCGCCGGCCCCTGATGCCCCCCTGGGAGAGGGGTTTCCCCGTGACGCAAGCCCAGTTGTCGATCCCGCCGGGGTGGAAGGCGTCGTAGGTGTCGGCGATCCACGCCATCTCGCGCTCGCCCGTGCCGTAATCGGGGGCGGGTACGTTGATCCCCGGGCCGATGAAGTTTTTCGCGATCAGCTCAGCGGTGTACCGGCGCGTGATCCGCTCGAGCTGCTCGGGAGTGTAGTCGCGCGGGCGCAGCTTGATTCCGCCCTTCGATCCGCCGAACGGGACGTTGCCGATCGCGCACTTGTAGGTCATGAGTGCGGCCAACGCCATGATCTCGTGCTGGTCGACCATGCGGCTGTAGCGGATGCCGCCCTTCAGGGGCTTGCGGTGGTGGCTGTGCTCCGCGCGCCAGGCTTCGAAGATGACGTACTTGTCGTCGATCTTCACCGGGAACTGCATGTAATAGACGTTGTTGCAAAGCTTGATCTGCTGCAGGAGCCCGGCCGGCAGCTTCACGTGCGCCGCCGCCTTCTCGAACTGGCGCGACACGATGTTGTTGAGATTGAGATCTTCCGGCGCCTTCTTCTTCTTGGTGGCCAACGCGTTTCTCCTCAGAAGACAAGACGCGGAATTCTATCAGAGGTCGCGATCGTAGGCGGTCTTCAGCCAGCGCTGCACGCGGGCTTTGTAGCCGCGATAGTCGTCCGTCGTGTCGCTCACTTTGCCTTCTCGCAGAGGAACGCGATCCTCACCAGACGTCGCTCGGCGGCGAGCCGGTGGCTCACATCGAGGAAGCGCTGGATGGAGTCGTATCGCTCGCGTCCCTCTTCGGCGACGAGCTGCCGCTCGCGGTCGATCCGCTCGGAGCGCCTTTGCGCGGCGGCGAGCGCCAAGGTCTCGGTCGCGTCGTCCGCCCGCAGCAGGCGCAGGCCGGCGGAGTCGATCAGGCTCTCGTTCTCACCCTGCGGGGAGACGACGAGAAACCCCATCGAGCTGCGCATCGCGAGCTCGACGCTCGTGACGAGCCCGGCGACGATCGCCGGATCGGTGTAAAGAACGCGTCCGCCTGGTTTGACGATGCGCGCCCAGCCTAAGAGCATGGCCCCGCGATTCGGAAGATGCGCGATCGCATCGACGCACAAGACGGCGTCGAAGCTACAGTCGGGAAAATCGAGCGCGCCGTCTTTGGCTTCCAAGAGTCGCGCCGTGGGAGAAAGCGCCAGCGTTTCGAGGAAGTCGTGCCGTTCTTCGGCCGACGTCCCCGTGCCATCGAAGAGGGCGACACCTGTCATCATGGCCGGAGTCTACGCCCGACGCGGCCGCTCGAGCTTGACGGTGAAGAGATCCAGCTCGCCTCCGCAGGAAACGTCGAAGTGTAGGGCGGCCGCGGCGGCGCGCCGGGCGATCTCGTCGGCTGAGAGCTTGCCGTCGTAGAGCGTGTGCAGGGCGCCCAACGCGTACGGTCCGCCGGATCCGATGGCGTCGAAGCGCGTGAATCGGGTGACCGACATCTGGCCCGTGACGTGGAAGATCCCGCCGGGATTGACGATCAGGAACGACGCGTCGAGATCTGCGAAGGGTGACTTGTCGTCCTCCATCGGCTGGTCGTTGACGAACGAGTAGTCCTTTCGCATCCGCTTCCAAAACCGGTTGAAGAACACGAAGATCTCCCGCTCATTTCGGAACCGCGGCGTGCCCGCTTTGGCGAGGTAGTCTCCCAGGATGTTCTCGTAGAGCCCCCATCCGGTTTGGGCGACGTACGATGCGCCGACCCTCATGATCTTCGAGGAGCCATGGTCCCCGCGCAGCACGCGGCGATCGCCGAAGTTCTCCTGCGTGTCGGCGGCGATCGCAATGCTGCGACCCTTCTGTACGGCGACGGCGACGGACATCGTGGACCTCGTTTCAGGGGGGGCGACGCGGGGAGTCTACTCTGTGGCGTCACTGCCGCTGATAGGTCCCGATCAATTCCGCCGTCTGGAGCACGTGTCCTTGCATCGCGGCCAACAGCTTCGCGCGCGTCGGCTTGTCGAGGTCGGCGAGCACGGTGTCGAGCGCGTAGAGGGTGTGGACGTAGCGATGGCGGCCGATCGGCGGACACGGGCCCCCGTAGCCCGTCCGCCCCCAGTCGTTCGTTCCAAAGAGCGTGCCCGGCGGAAGCCCCTTCGCGGGGATGGCCTCGCGCAATCCCGTCGCGTCGGCGGGGAGGCCGTAGAGCACCCAGTGGACCCACGTCATCTTCGGGGCCTTCGGATCGGGCGCGTCGGGGTCGGTCACGATGAGCGCGAGGCTCTTGGTTCCCGAGGGCAGGTCCGAAAAGGTCAGCGGCGGGGAGACGTTCGAACCGTCGCAGGTGTAACGGGACGCAAGCTCGGCTTCGTGCTTGAATGCGCTCGATGTGAGCGTCATCGACGTGCCCTGTGCCAAAGCGACGAGTAAGACTGCGACGACCGGTGCATACACCTGCCGATCTTAGCGCGGTTACGGACAGGTCGTGGTGTTGAACGTTCCCGTCGTTCCCCTGATCGACTCCACGCCGGCGCCGTTGACCGCGCTCACGACGTAGGTGAACAGCTGGCCGTCGGCGGGATTGGTCGGGTCGCCCCCCGCCGGCCACCTGGGCGCCGTGGCCTTGAAGGCGCATGCGTACGTGCCTCCAACCGAGCCGCGGTAGACCCGATAGAAACTGACCGGAACGTCGGTCGCCAAGAACAGGTCTTCCCAGGTCCAATCGCCGGTCTTGTCGAGGCGCAGCGCGGCCGCCGTGCCAAGGCCCGAAACCTCGAGACTTGTGAACGGCGGAACGAACTTCCGCACGGAGCCGGCGAGCGAGACGGCGTAGATCTCACCCTGCCCATCGACGCCGAAGCTCGAGAGGTTGAAGGCCAGCGTGCCGCCCGGATCGACCTGCGAGGAGACGTTTTGCGGGCTCGTCGGGAGACCGCCGGACATGACGAACGAATTGACGAGGCCCGTGCAGAAATCGCCGTAGAAATACCTCCCTCGATAGCTGGGCATCCGGCAGCCGCGGTAGACGAAGCCACCCGTCACCGAGCAACCACCACTTGCGTGCGAATAGTTGACGACGGGGCGCGTGATGCTCGCGTCGTTGCACGGAGGCGAGCCGCCGCACACGGCGCCCGTCGGGGTGCAGGTGGACGTCTCGCTCGGGTTGTAGCACTGCAAACCCTCCATCTGCCGCCAGCCGTAGTTCTCGCCGCCGGCGCTCGATCCGGCGATCCAGTTGACTTCCTCCCAGCAGTTCTCCCCGACGTCGGCGACGTAAAGATCGCCTGTCAAGGCGTCGAAGCTCGATCGCCACGGATTCCGCACGCCGTAGGCCCAGATCTCGTCGCACGATCCAATCCCCGGCCCGTCGCTAAACGGATTCGACGTGGGGACGCCGTACGTCGCGCCCGATAGCCCGCAGTCGGGGGGTGTCGATCCCGGCTCGACGCCGCGAACGTCGAGTCGCAGGATCTTGCCGAGCAGCACCGAGCGGTTCTGTCCGTTCCCGCAGGTGCCGTGGGCATCGCCGCCGCCGCCGCCGTCCCCGGTGAACACGTACAAGAACCCGTCGGCGCCGAACGTCAGCATCCCGCCGTTGTGATTGCCTTCCGGCTTCGCGATGCGGAGTACGCGGAGCTCGCTCGCGGAGTCCGCGAGATCGGGGTTTACGTCCGAGGCGGTGTATCGGGCGACGACGCTGAAAATCTGGCTCGAGACGGTTTCGCTGTAGAAGACCCAGAAGAACCGCGTGGTCGCGTAGTCCGGATCGAACGCGAGCCCGAGCAGACCCATCTCCGAATCGATCGTCGAGTTGACCTTCGATGATATGTCGAGGAATGTCGCGAGCGTCGAGGGAGTCTGCCCGTGTTTGTGGATCTTGATCCGCCCGGCCCGCTCGACGATGAAGATCCGGTTCGTATCGCCGGGGGGGGCGGACACGAACAGTGGCTGCGAAAGCCCCGACGCGACCACGACGGACGTAAGCGATGTGTTCGGCGATTCAGAGACGCCGTTGCAGGCGTACTGGGCACTCGTCGAGGGCGGTACGGCGGCGGCGGCGACCGCAAAGAACGCGACGACGAGACGATGGGTCATGGTGCGCCTTCCCGTCGGTTCGACGTGCATCGGACCCGGATATCTATACCGCCAGCGCGAGGGGTTCGATAAGGTGAAACCCTACCCGGACAGACCCCAATACGGCCCAGCGTACAATGGCCACCTTTCCGTCGCCGCCCTGGAGGCCCTCTATGTCGCCCATACCCGACGCGAAGCTCGCAAGGTCCGCCGCGAACACGATTCGATTCCTGTCGGTCGACGCCGTCGAGAAGGCGAAGTCGGGGCACCCCGGTCTTCCGATGGGCGCCGCGGACGTGGCCTTCGTGCTCTGGAGCCGCTACCTACGCTACGACCCGACGGCGCCCGACTGGCCCGATCGCGATCGGTTCGTCCTGTCGGCCGGGCACGGCTGCATGCTCTTGTACTCGTTGCTCCATCTCGCGGGGTACGACCTTCCGATGGCGGAGCTTCAAGCCTTTAGGCAGTGGGGGAGCAAGACGCCGGGCCATCCGGAGTTCGGCCACACCGTGGGTGTCGAGGCCACCACCGGTCCGCTCGGTCAGGGGATCAGCAATGCGGTCGGCATGGCGCTCGCGGGCAAGATGGTCGCCAACCGGTTCAATGATGCGGAGTTTCAGCCTGTCGCCCACCGGATCTTCGTGCTGGCCTCAGACGGCGACATGATGGAAGGGATCTCGGGCGAGGCGTCCTCGTTCGCCGGCCACTTAGGACTCGGCAACTTGATCGTCTTGTACGACGACAACGGGATCTCGTTGGACGGCAAGACCGCGCTCTCGTTCTCCGAAGACGTGCCGGCGCGCTACGCGGCGTACGGCTGGCACACTCAGACGGTCGACGGCCACGATCACGACCAGATCGCCAAGGCGATCGACGCGGCGATCTCCGATCGCGCGCGGCCTTCGCTCATCGCCTGCAAGACGCATATCGGCTACGGCGCACCGCACAAGCAAGACAGTTCGGAGGCGCACGGCAACCCGTTGGGACCCGAGGAAACCAAGGCCGCCAAGGACAAGCTCGGTTGGCCGGCCGAGCCGACGTTCTTCGTTCCCGACGAGGTGCGCGATTTCTTCCGCGCGCGCGCGGCCGAGGGCGCGGCGCTCCGCACCGGATGGGAGCATCGCTTCGCAAGTTGGGCGCACGAGAATCCCGTGAAGGCCGCCCAGTGGGATGCGATCTGGACGCGCTCGGTTCCACAGGATTTGGTCGCAGCGCTTCTCGCCACGGCACCGGTCGTCGCGGGATCGACCCGGGAGCACGGCCGGACGATTCTCCAGAAGGCTGCGGAGCTCGTGCCCGGACTAGCGGGCGGCGCAGCCGATCTTGCGTCGTCGACCTTCACCGTCATCAAGGGCGGCGGCGACGTGGGGCCCGGCGCGTTCGACGGCCGCAACCTTCACTTCGGCGTCAGGGAGCACGCGATGGGCGCGATCGTCAACGGGATCGCCTATCACGGAGCGTTCCGTCCGTTCGGCTCGACCTTCCTCGTGTTCTCGGACTATATGCGCGGCGCGATCCGCGTCGCCGCGTTGTCGAAGCTCCCCGCGGTCTTCGTTTTTACGCACGATTCGATCTTCGTCGGGGAGGACGGGCCGACCCACGAGCCGATCGAGCAGGTCGCCTCGCTACGACTCATCCCGAACCTCGACGTGTGGCGTCCCGCCGACGGCATCGAGACCGCGCTGGCGTGGGGGATGGCGCTTGCGCGGAAGGACGGGCCGTCCGCGCTGGTGTTCTGCCGGCAGAAGCTCCCGCCGATCGAGCGGCCCGGCCGGATCGGCGAGCGCGAGCTGCGACGCGGCGGCTATCTCGTCGCGGGCGACGCGACGCCGAAGGCGATCGTCGCCGCAACCGGCTCCGAGCTCCATCTGGCGGTCGGCGCGCGCGAGACACTCTCCCAGCGCGGCGTGAAGCTCAACGTCGTGTCGATCCCCTGCGTCGAGCGCTTCGAGGCGCAAGACGCGTCGTATCGCGACGAGCTCTTCCCCCGTGGCGTGCCCGTCGTAACGATCGAAGCTGGGCGCACCAATCTTTGGCGCGCGCTCACCGGTCCTTCGGGCTTGGCGATCGGGATCGACCACTACGGAGCGTCGGCCCCCGGCGATGTCAACGCGGAGAAGTTCGGCTTCACCGTCCACGGAGTCGTCGCGAAGATCGAGGCGTGGCTTACGGAAGCGGAAGGCGGAAGGCGTTAGTCCAACCGCCGCCTTGAATTCCCGCGCCATCCCGGTTATACTCCCGGTATGAAAACCGCCGTCTCGATTCCCAATGACGTGTTCGAAAAGGTCGAGCGCCTTGCCCGACGCGGTCGGCGGTCTCGAAGCGAAGTGTTCAGTGCTGCCCTCAGAGAATATGTCGCGCGCCATGCCCCTGACGAGGTGACGGAGGCCATGGATCGCGTGTGCGCCGCCGTGAACGATCAGCCTGACACCTTCGTGAGTGCCGCCGCTCGTCGCGTCATGAAGAAAACTGAGTGGTGATCTCGCAAGGCGATGTGTGGTGGGCCGATCTCCCGCCGCCGACCGGCTCCGGGCCGGGTTTTCGAAGGCCGGTTGTGGTTGTCCAAGGTGACCCGGTGAACCGAAGCCGGATCGCAACGGTGGTATGCGTCCCGCTCACAAGCAATTTGCAATGGGCTGACGCCCCGGGCAACGCACTCTTGCCGGCGCGGTCCACGAGCCTGCCGAAGAACTCCGTCGCAAACGTGTCTCAGATCGTTGCGTTGGACAAGACGGTGCTTACCGAGCGCGTCGGCAGACTTACACGGGCAAAGGTGGAGCTCCTGCTCGCCGGCATCGACGTCGTCCTTGGTCGGTAGGCTGGACATGGACGCGTCTTCCTGATTCCACCGGCTCGCTTCGGATCGAGGTCGATCAGACAGACCTCGCTGCGGCTGACTTCAGGCTCTATCGCCACCGCTATTCCCTTTGATCGAACTCAGTAGGGATCGGCGCATCAAGCAGGCGATCCTGGCCCTGCTCGCGAAGTTGGCGGGCAGCCTCAGCCCAGCCGGATCTAGGCCGGGTCAGCGAGGTGATGATCACCGCTCCGTCTCGAACCCGAAGCTGAACCTCTTCCTTCAACCGGGCTTCCTCGATGTGTGGTTTCGGTAACCGCACGCCCCGAGAGTTTCCGATACGTACCAGTCGAGCCTTCATGCTGACCTCCAAGAATCGTAAGCACAATGTACTCACAGCCCGGCTACATGTCACGGGACACTTCGGCGGGTTAACGAGCGTTGGCCCGACACAATCAGCCCCGCTGTTACCATGCGCGGCTATGCCGCCGGATCACCTGCGCAGCCAAACCCCGGGCTCCCTGACAACACTCTGGCCCGATCTCCCGCTCGATCCGTCGATCGCGCGTCGGGTGGTCGCGCGCGTGACCGGCGAAGGGCGGGACGACCTCGTCGGCCTCCGGGGTCTCTCCCACGCGCTCGCCGCGGAGATCGGCAGACGAACCAGCACGAAGCGCCTCGTCTGCATCGACCGGCGTGAGAGCGCGCTCGACGGCTTCGTCAAATTCCTCTTCCGCGCCGAGGACGGCGTTTTCTTCGAGACCGTGCGCATCCCGCTCTTGGCACCGCGGTTTTCCGTCTGCGTTTCGTCGCAGGCGGGTTGCGGCCTAGGCTGCACGTTTTGCGAGACCGGAAGCCTGGGATTTGCGCGCGACCTCGAGCCCTGGGAGATCGTCGAGCAGGTCCTGGCGGTCAAGCGCGACGCCCCTACCGACCGCCCGATCACGGGCGTCGTCTTCCAGGGCCAAGGGGAGCCGCTCCAAAACTACGACGCGGTCATTCGTGCGGCCTCGATCCTGCGCGACCCCTCGGGACTGAAGATTCGCGGCGAGGCAATCACGATCTCGACGGTTGGGCTCCTACCCGCCATCCGCAGATATACCCGCGAGGGTCACGTCTTCCGCCTGATCCTCTCCCTCACTTCGGCCCTAGACGCCAAGCGCGCGGAGCTCGTCCCGCTCGCGAAGAAATACTCCGTCCAAGAGCTAGCCGCCGCGATGCGGGAACACGCCATTCGCCACGGCGGCCCCGTGCACTTGGGTTGGGTTCTGATGGCCGGGGTCAACTCGGGCGAGGACGAGGCCGAGGCGATCGCGCGCTGTTTCTCGGGCGGGCCGGTGCGCGTGCACCTCATCGACGTCAACGATCCTTCGGGAAAGCACCGTCCTCCGGATGACGCCGAAAGGGGCCGGTTCCTCGACGCGTTGAGAGCGCGCGGCATCGCGTTCGTGCGGCGTTACTCGGGTGGCCCCGACATCCACGCGGCTTGCGGGATGCTGGCTTCGACGGCGCGCGGTGGTCGAGCCGTGTGACCGGCGAACAGCCTAAGCGGCCGACGCTCCTCATGATGACGGTGCCCCTCGTCATCTCCTTCTGGATGCGGTCGCTGTTCACGTTCGTCGACACGTACTACGCGTCGTTCCTCGGAGACGCCGCAGTCGCCGCGATAGGTCTTTCGTTCCCCTTCGAATTCATGATGATCGCCGTGTGGGTCGGCATGTCGACCGGACTCACGTCGAACTTCTCGCGCGCCATGGGTGCCGGGGAGGAGACGAAGCTCCGCCAGTACCTGAAGGCGACCTGGACCCTCGTGCTGCTGTGCATCCCGGTCTTCCTGCTTTTGGGCGCAGGGTGCTGGGTGTTCGCGGATCGGCTCGCTCCGGACCGCGAGGTCGCGCGCCAGTTCGCGATCTATGGATCGGTGCTCGTCGGCGGATCGGCGCTGACGCTCTTCTGGTCGGTCCTCCCGGATTCGATCGTGAAGGCGCACGGCGATACCAAGGCCACGATGTGGGCGGGGATCTGGTCGAACGTCATCAACGTCGTTCTCAACACGATCTTCACGTTCCTGTTCCACTGGGGCATCTTCGGAATCGCGCTCTCGACGGTCATCGGCCGATTCGGGGGGTTGGCCTACGCGCTGCGCAAGGCGGCAGGACACGAGGCGGCGCGCAAGGCCCTGGGCCTGCCCGCGGTCCCGGGCCGGGACCCGCGCCCCTACCGCGCTCTCTTCGCGCTCGCCGTCCCCTCGGCGCTCTCCTACGTCTTGATGGCCTCCGAGACGGGCGTCGTCAACTGGCTGCTTGCGGGGATCGAGCACGGCAAGGAAGCGCTGGCGGCGTATGCGATCTATTACCGTGTCTTCCAGTTCGTCGTCATGCCGGCGATCGCGGCGTCGGTCGCGATGCTTCCATTCGCCGCGCGCCGCATCGGCGAGAAGGACATTGCGGGCGTTCGCGGAGGATTGAAAGACGCCCACCTCGCCTTGTTGGTTTACGCGGCCTTGGCGACGCCTGTGTTGTTCCTCGTGGCGCCTCCACTTGCGCACCACCTCTCGGGCTCACCGGTCACGATCGCCTATCTCATCCCCGCGCTGCGCGTCGTCCCGCTCGTCGCGCTTCTCGCCACGCCATTCTTCCTGTGCCGCCCGGTCTTCGAGGGGATGGGGCGTGGTCGTCCCGGGCTCACGATGTCGGTTCTGCGCTACGTGTTGCTGGCGGCGCCGGCGGCGGCGTTCGGGCTTTGGCTGGCGCCCAAGCTCCACGTGACCGAGGTGCTCGGGTTGGTCGGCGGTTTGACGGCGGCGACCGCGATCAGCTCTCTCGTTTTCCTCGTCTGGACCCGAAAGACCCTGATCGGTGCCGCAAAGGGCACGCAGAATCGTGGCGCCACGGCATAATACGCGACGGACAGCGGGACACTGCGCAAGTTGGGCGAAGGCTTTAGAGACGAAGATCGTCGGAGCGCCGCGAACCGCGCGAGGATCGTACGGTCCCCGCACGATCCCGCGAAGTGAAGTGAGGCTGATGGCTAGCTTCTCCAGGCTCGGAATCGAGCGCATCAGCGCTTCGCTGATTCCAACGGGAATCGGCGCCGTTCTTCTGCACACGGCTCTGCGCGGATTCGGCGTGGGGCGGCTGCCGGCCGCGGGAATGTCGATCGCGGCCGCGTTGGCTGGCACCATCTGGCTCAAAGGTCGATTGCCGTCGAGCCTCGACGGCGTTCTTCGCAGACAGACTACGGTGGCCATCCTGTGGTTCGCCTTTGGCGTCGTCGCGATCGGTACCACCGCGCGGCTTTCCAGCTTCATGATCGACGAGTCCCGGGCTGAGAGTTCGATCTACTCATTTGATGATTTCTTCGTCCATCACTCCTGCTTGTCGGCGCACTATCAGTCGGCGCGCCTGCATCGCGCCGGCGTGCCGAACGTCTATGAACGAACGCTGTATGAAGGACCGGGCGGCGAGCCGAAGTTCATCAACAGCTTCGTGATCGACGTCTTCCTCTACCCTCCGCCCATGCTCCTGATCTCGCGGCTCGCTCTTTCGATCTCCGAGGACTTCGCCGCCTGGCGCGCTGTCTGGTTCGCCGTCGAGGGCGCGATCGTGGGACTGGCGCTTCTAGCGATCGCGTCCTGGATCGGAGGTCCGCAGGGTCAGAGGGCAACGCTCCTCGCGCTGCTGGTCTGGTTGTCGTTCCCGACTCTCCTGACCCTGCAGATCGGCAATCTGCACCTGGCAGCGGTCGCGATCGCCATGCTGGCCATGCTTGCGTTCGAGCGCGAGCGTCACGCTGTGGGCGGTGCGCTTTTGGCCGCGATCGTCTTGTTCAAGATCTTCCCCGGGATCCTGATCCTGCTTTTGCTCTTCCAGCGTCGCTGGCGTAGCCTCGCGTGGAGCGTAGGGTTCGGGATGCTCCTGGTCCTCATCGCGGTCCTGATGCTCGGAACGACCCCGTTCCAGGCTCTCTTCTCCTATCAATTGCCACGGCTCTCGACCGGGGCCGCCTTCGAGAGCCTCTTCGCGCATCCGGATGTGATCGCGGCGAACCAGTCGGCCTTCGGCTTTGTTCAGAAGCTCTCGTTGTTGGGCGTACCCGGGATGTCTCTAGGTACGGCGGCAGTCGTCACGTGGGTCTACACCCTCCTGCTGATCGGCTTGACCGCGTTCGGGGCGAAGGTGGCAGGCGAGAAGCACTCGCGAGCGCTCGTCTGGATCGCGCTCATCCAGTTGGCATCGCTGCGGAGTCCGTTCACACCGGACACCTACGCGGGGTTTCCCCTTCTGTGGATGCTCGTGCTTCATGTGGCTGGCGGCGGATGGCAGGGCTGGCGCACGATTCCCTTGGCATCATTGATCCTACTTGCCAACTTCGTGTTACCGGCTGTGCCGATCATGCCCATGACTTGGCTGCTCGTATTGACCCTGACCCTCCAAGCCCTCTTCTTCGCCTACTACCAGTGGGTGCTGCTGGCTCAGCCACGGGCTAGCGCTCGATTGATGGCCGGTCGGTCTTCCGCATAGGAGCGCGTGGAAGTGGCCGAGAATACAGCCGTCGAACTACCGGTTGCAGCGGACGGCGCTGCGCGCCTCATCTATGGAGCCTTGCGCATCGCGTCGAGTTGGAAGCAAACTAGCCCATGTGAAAGCCCTTCCTGCCGTTGTCCGCGCTGAATACCGCGGTGAATTCAAGATTTGGGTCGTGTTTAACGACGGTGTCGAGGGAATGGTCGACTGCTCAGATTGGCTCTCGGGCCCTGTGTTTGAGCCGTTGAAGGACCGCGGCTATTTCGCGCGTTTCTTCGTCGAAGACGGCACGGTGACGTGGCCGAACGGTGCCGACATCGCGCCTGAGACCCTATACGAGCGGGCCAAGGCGAGCGCGGCTGCATAATACGCGGCCGGAGGGGGCATGCCCGAGATTCCGAAACTCGTCTGGATCCTGGGACTCACGCTCGCGCTCTTGGCGCCGTTCGCGGTGCTCGCAGGCCGTCGCGGCGGGCGATACAGGGCGCTTCCTGGGTGGATCGCGGCCTGGTCGCAGTTCGCCGTCCTGATCGTCGCGCTCCAACACCTGACCAGGACCATCTCGTTTCCGCTCCTAGGCCTCGTCATGTTCGCCGCGCTCAGGCAGTACTTCACCCTGACGCCTCTGAGGCCGCAAGACCGCTGGGCGATGATCGTCGCCTACGTCTCGATCCCCTTGGCACTGTGGCCCACGTGGGCCGGCTCGTTCGGCCTGCTGAGCGGGGCGACGGTCATTGGACTCTTCCTGCTGATCCCCGTCCTGCTCTCGGTGGTTCCGCGGCAGCCCGGCCTTCTGGACGCGTTGGGGCGCCTCCTGCTCGGCGTCTTGGTGTTCGTGTTCTGCGCCGCCCACTTCGGCCTGATGACGCGCCTTCCCCAAGGAAGCCTCGAGGTGTTCGGGATCACGGCTTTGCTCGCCGATCTCCCCCAGCGGCTGACCGGGCGCATCCGTCCCGGCGGAGAGCGTGTGCGTCCGTTCGTAGGCGTCGTGACGAGCGTCGTCATCGCCGCGGCGGCCGGCGCGGCGCTGGCACCGCTTGCGTCGACGGCGTCTCTTCACGGTGGGGTCGCAGGGGGGCTCGTCGCCTTGGCGATGGCCGGCGGCTCACTGGTCGCAGACGCGGTGGCGCAGGATCTCATGCGGACGCAGTCCGACGCGCTTCTGGGACGCGCCGCTTTCCTCGACCGTACGCTGCCTGCGATCTACGCGGCGCCGATCTTCTACCACTACCTGCGGGCCGTTGCCTCGTGAAAACGCTTAGACGCTGGCTCGGCCTCGCGTTCTTCTACTCCTTCCAGCTCGGCTTCGTCCGGCCGGTGCTGAAGTGGTACTGGGGCGCGCACTACCGCCGCCTCAGCGCGGTTCCGAAGGGTCCGTGCATCGTGGTCGCGAACCACAACTCTCACCTCGACGCGCCGGTCCTGATGAGCATGTTCCCGATCGGGCGCCTCGCGCACATCCATCCCGTCGCCGCCGCGGACTACTTCGGAAAGACGGCGTGGCGCCGCACGATCGTCATGGTGGGGATGAACGCGATGGCGCTACAGCGAACCGCGGCGCCCGGTCGCGATGTCCTCCAGCCGACGATCGAGGCGCTCGAAGCGGGGGAGACCCTGATCTTCTTCCCGGAAGGGAGTCGCGGCACGCCCGGAGTCATCGGGAGCTTCAAGCCGGGGATCGGACTGATCGTGAAAAGCGTTCCCGGCGTTCTCGTCCTCCCGGTCTTCCTCGCGGGAGCGGAGCGCAGCCTGCCACGCGGCGAATCAGTGCCGCTCCCCCTGGGCATCGACGTGATCATCGGAAAGCCACGAACCTACGCGCCGCAGCTCGATGCCCGCGAGATCGCGGAGATGGTTCGCGACGACGTCCTGGCGCTCGCTCCGCCCCCTCCTTGCGTTCCCGGGCCGCGCCCGGCGCCACCGCTGCGCGTCGTGTGTTGCGGGATCGACACCGAGGCGAACCACGCTCTGTTCCTCGCGCTCACCGAAAGGCTCGGCGCGGCCGGACGCACGATCGGCATCTCGGCTGAGATCCTCGAGTCGGACGGCGCGGGTTCTCGCGCATCGGACGGGTTTCCGCTCGCGCGCAGCCGCGTGGTGCCGAAGGCGTTGGGCTGGGCATTCCGAACGGGCGGTATGTATCGCGGCAACCGGTTCGCGGAGATGATCCAGCGGGCGCGCGTCGACGAGGCGCTTCAAGACGGCCGCACCGCGCGATTCGTCGTCGGCGATGAGAGCCCCCTCGTCGATCTTCTAGCCTGGGGCGAGGCGGAATTCTACAGCGGCTCGTTCGACGAGAAGGGACAGCAACAGCTCCTCCTTTACGTCTCGGGCGAAAGGCGCATTCCGTTTTCGCAGTGGGTCCGATTCATCCGTAAGGCTCCCGAGGTCTGGCTGCTCAACGTGTTCGATCTCGCGCGACCGCCCGCGCCCGACGTGCTCGTGCTGACAACGCGCGACCCGGCCTCCGTGATGGAGCGCGTCCGCTCGCAGGGCCGGGTGCTCGAGTCCTGGGAGAACGAAGCGTTTCTCGGCCGGCTGCAAGAGGGCTACCGGCAGGTGGCCGCCGTGCTCCGGAAGCGGCGTATAGAGGTCGTAGAGCTCTCCGCTTCCGATCTGGATGTCGGCCGGGCGGCCGACGACATCGATGCGGCCTGCCGGCGCCTGGCGTTGAAGGGGACCGACGCGGTTCTCGGGGTGTAGACATGCCGGCCGACCAGAAGTTTGTCCCGCTCCGGTTTCATGAGTACAGGCCCGAGGAGATGCTTCGGCGGTCGGAGGAGTTCTACGCCGAGATGGACCGCCGGCGCACCGTCCGGCACTTCTCGGACCGGCCCGTTCCGGGCGCGATCGTGAAAAACGCGATCCGAACGGCGGGAACCGCCCCCTCCGGGGCACACAAACAACCGTGGACGTTCGTCCTCGTGGGCGACCCCGAAGCCAAGGCGCGGATCCGAGAAGCCGCCGAGGCGGAGGAGAAGGAGAGCTACGAGCGGCGCATGCCGCAGGAGTGGCTCGACGACCTGGCGCCGCTCGGCACGGATTGGCGGAAGCCGTTCCTCACGACCTGCCCCTGGCTCATCGTGGTGATGGCGCAAACCTACGCCACGACACCGCGCGGCCTGGCGAAGCACTACTACGTCCTGGAGTCCGTAGGCATCGCGACGGGATTCCTCCTCGCCGCGCTGCACCACGCCGGTCTCGCCACCCTCACCCATACACCCAGTCCCATGGGGTTCCTGCGGGAGATCCTGGAGCGTCCTCAGGAAGAGCGAGTCTTTCTGGTCGTTGCCACAGGCTATCCCGCCCCGGATTGCCAAGTCCCCGACCTCGTGCGCAAGCCGCTTGAAGAGCTCCTCGTGGCACGCTGACGGAGCGGGATTCCGCCGGAGTTTCCGCATCCGACTTGACGAATGTTCCGGCTGCGGCAAACTTGGAGTGCGCTTCTAGAGTCTGACGCGCAGGCAGGGGGTGTCGGATGACCGGTTCCCAGATCTTCTCCAAGCTGAGCGAACAGTCGCTCGAAGAACACGGCCTCATCCACTTTCACCTCGACCAGCTCGAGCGCGCCCTGTCGGACCTCGATCCGGCGACCGCGCAGCCGGAGACGCTCCGCACCGTCGCCGTACGCATCGACAGCTTCAAGGAGCGCCTCGACGAGCACTTCGGCACCGAAGAGGACGGCGGACTCCTCCAGGGGATCCTCGACGCTCTGCCGCAAACCGAAAGCGACATCCGCCGCATTCGCACGCAGCATGCCCGCCTGGGCGAGGCGCTCGAAAGGGTGCGCGCGATCGCGCGCCGCGGCAACCCTGCCGAGGCGCCGGCCCTCAAGGAGGAATTGGATCGATTCCTCGCAACGATGCGCGAGCACGAACGCGAAGAAGACGCGCTGGTGAAGCGGGCTCTGCGGCAAGACTAGGAGCACGGGCTCCTCGTGCTGAACGTCTTCTTCGTCGGCCTGGTCCTCGTTTCCGTCCTCGTCGCCGCCTTCACGGGCAACATGGAGGCGGTGTCGGGTTCCGCGCTCGACGCTGCGAAAAAAGCGGTCGAGCTCGCTCTCGGGCTCGTGGGCGTGATGTCGCTCTTCATGGGTCTCATGAAAGTCGCGCAGGACGGCGGCCTGCTCCGCCTGATCGCGGCGGCCGCCGCTCCAGTCATGCGGCGCCTGTTCCCGGGGGTCCCCAAGGACCATCCCGCGATGAGCGCGATGATCCTCAACATCGCGTCGAACGTGCTGGGGATGGGAAACGCGGCGACCCCGTTCGGGATCCGCGCGATGCAGGAGCTGGATCGGCTGAACCCCGCGAAGGGAACCGCGACCAATGCGATGGTGCTCTTCCTCGCCATCAATACCGCGGGGTTGGCGATCCTCCCCACCGGCGTCGTCGCGCTGCGCGCGGCAGCCGGTTCGAAGGACCCGGCCGGGATCATCCTCACGACGTGGTTCGCTTCGGCGTGCGCCACGCTGGTCGCGATTCTCGGGGCGACCCTGCTCGCCAAACTCCCGCACTATCGGACGACGGATCCGCGAGGGGCCCTCACCCCGGAGTCATCGGCCGAGCCGGCGCCTTCGATTCCCGACGAGCCCGTGCGTACGCCGCCACGTTTCGGCGGCTGGCTCGCGGCGGCGTACGCCGCCGCCGTCGGCACGGCGCTCGTCCTCCACTTCGCCCGCGAAGTCGGGGCGAGGCCGTGGGGCGAGGTCACGCGAGGGATTGCCTCGTTTTGGATGGTTCCCGCGCTGATCGCCGGCCTCGTCCTGTTCGGTTGGGCGCGGGGCGTGCGCGTTTATGAGTCGCTCGTTGAGGGGGCGAAGGAAGGCTTCCACGTGGCCCTGCGCATCATTCCCTACCTGGTCGCGATCCTCGTCGCCGTGGCCATGTTCCGTGCCTCCGGGTGTCTCGACCTGTTCGTCGCCGTGGTGTCGCCCCTCACGGCGCCGCTCGGGCTCCCCGCGGAAGCCGTCCCGATGGCCGTCCTGAGGCCCCTTTCGGGATCCGGAAGCCTGGGGGTCATGAGCGAGATCCTGAGCACGCGTGGCCCCGACTCGTACCTCGGCTACCTCGTCAGCACGATGCAAGGGTCGACCGACACGACCTTCTACATCCTCGCGGTCTATTTCGGGGCGGTCGGCATCAAGAAGACACGACACGCCGTCCCCGCGGGCCTGTTGGCGGACGTTGCGGGAATCGCGGCGGCTGTGTTCATCTGTCACCTCGTCTGGGGCCGCCTCGCCCCATGAGATCGGGGGCATTCTCTTTTTCTCATCAAAGCGGTATCCGGGGAGCTTTGTGAGAAAAAGAGAATGCCCCCGATCTCACGGCCGGTTGACGACCCCCAAACAAGGTGATAGAGTGATTCGTTGCCGTGACGAAACACAAACGGAACAACACGCGTGAGTTCGCCCGACCGGGGCTGCCTCGAACCGACGGGGCGGATCCACAGGCGAAGATCGCGGCGAGGGCGCTCGGTTCACGAGCGCCCTTCGTGTTTTAGGGAACGAATTCGACGGAGGGGACGCATGTCGGACGCGAGAACCCAGCTCTTGAAGGTCGTGAAGATGCAGGAACTCGCCCTGGAGGTCCAGGCGGCCCACGCGGTCGTGGACGGCGCGCCCGCGAAAATCGAGGAAGTCGAGAGTCGCTTCCGCGAGCGCAACGCGGAGTACGTCTCTATCAAGGAACGCTACGACGCGATCGACGCCGACCGTAACACCCGCTCGCTGGAGCTGACCACCCTCGAGGAGACACGGAGGCACTATCAGGACAGCCTCATGCAAGTGAAGAACCAGCGTGAGTACGCGGCGGTACTGAAGGAGATCGACGCGGCGAAAGCGTCGATCGGCGAGCACGAGGAGGCGATCTTGGCCAGCATGGACGAGGTCGCGACACTGAAGATCGATCTCGAGGCCCGAGCGGCGCACATCGAAACCGAGCGCACGATCGTCGAGAAGGAGCGCTCCGAGGTCGAGGCCGCCGTCCTGGACGCACGGGCACGAATCGAGCGCGCCACCGCCGAGCGCGCCGAGATCGAAAACACGCTTCCTGCCGCGCTCGTCGCCAACGTCAGGCGCGTCGAGGAGGGCCGCAAGGGGATCTTTCTCGTCAAGGTCGAGCGCGAGAGCTGCTCCGCTTGCCACGTGCGCCTGCGTCCCCAGGTCTACCAAGAGATCAGGCAGGCCTCGAAGATCCACGTGTGCGGCAGCTGCCGCCGATATCTCTACGCCGAGGGCGCGTTCACGGCGGCCCCCGTCTCGACTTCCGCCCCGCTCTCCGGGGCCGGCAAGGAAGTCGAGGCGGTGAATGGCGGAGCGGTTTAAGGCCGGCTTCGACGGCGGCTCGCGCGGGAATCCCGGTCCCGCCGCGTGGGGCGTCGTCGTCTTCGACGCCGAAGGCAAGGCGGTCGAAGGGTTCGCGGGGGCGATCGGGCGGGCCACCAACAACGTCGCCGAATACACCGCCCTTCTAGAGGCTTTGGCGATCGCCTTGGCGCGCTCCGCCGACGATGTCGAGCTCCTCGCCGATTCCGAGCTGGTCGTCAAGCAGGTGCGCGGCGAGTACAAGGTCAGACATCCCGACCTGATTCCGCTCCACGCGGAGGCGGTACGCCTCATCGCTGGATTCCGCAAGTTCAAGATCGGCCACGTCCCTCGCGCCAGGAACAAGGAGGCGGACAAGCTGGTCAACCGCGCCCTGAACCTGGTCGAGAGCGGCGGCGACTGCGTCTTGGTGAAGGTGCACGAGACGTTCGAGTGAAAGACATCGGAGGGCGGCTCCAGGAAGTCCGCACGCGGATCGCCGCCGCGTGCGCCAGGGCGCACCGCGATCCCGGATCGGTGCGTCTCGTCGCCGTCACCAAGACGGTGCCCGTCGCCGCCCTCGCCGAGGCGATCGCCGCCGGGCAGACTCTCTTCGGCGAGAATCGCGTGCAGGAGGCGCTTCCGAAAATCATCGCGACCGGTCCCGCCGCCGCCTGGCACCTGATAGGGCACCTGCAGAAGAACAAGGCGAGGCATGCCGTGGGGACGTTCGAGCTGATCCATGGTGTCGACGATCGCGAGCTCGCCTACGAGCTTAACCAGCGCGCCGCGGCACGATCGACGACGCAGGCGGTGCTCGTCCAGGCGAACCTTTCGGGGGAGGAGACCAAGGCAGGCGCGAGGGAGGACGGGTTGATGCCGCTTCTAACGGTCGTCGCCGGGCTACCGCACCTCGAGCTGCGCGGCCTGATGATCATCCCTCCGCCGGTCGACGACCCCGAGCGCTCACGCCCCTGGTTTCGACGCCTGAGGGAGCTGCGCGACGGCGCCGCCTCGCGCCTCGGGCGGCCGCTTCCCGAGCTGTCAATGGGAATGACCGACGACTTCGACGTCGCGATCGAGGAGGGTGCGACCTTGGTGCGCATCGGACGCGCCATCTTCGGCGAGCGGGCGTGACCAGGATCTTGCAACGCTAGAAGCAGGAGGCTATGTTTGGACCCGTTTCGGAGGACTCCATGAGCACGCGCCTGACCGCAATGGACATTGAGAAGCAGGCGTTCACGCGCAAGATGCGGGGTTACGACGCCGACGAAGTACAGCTCTTCCTCCGCGCCATCGCGGAGGAGATCGAACGGGTCAACCTCGAGAACGCGACGTTCCGCGAGGAAAACGGCGCGCTCAGGGCGCGTCTCGACGATTTCAGAGAGCGCGAGCGCACGCTCCAAGAAACGCTCGTCACCGCTCAGCTGATGTCCGCGGATCTCAAGGAGCGGTCGAAGGCGGAGGCCGACCTCCTGGTGAAGGAGGCTCGCTTCAAGGCCGAGCGGCTGCTCGAGCAAGCGCAAGATCAGCTGCACGCGCTCGAAAACGAGATCGGACGTCTTCGGCTCGAGAAGGATGCCTTCGAGAACCGGCTGCGCGCGGCGATCGAAGAGCACCTGTCGCTCCTGGACCTGCGGAGGCTGGAGAAGGCGGACATCGACAATCTGCGCTTCCTGCGCCGTCGCTCCACGACCGACGTCGGATGATCGAAGCGGACCTCGCCGTCGTCGGCATCTCCGAACTGGCCACTCCCGAAGGACGATCCGCGCGGTTGGGCTCCGACCTTGCGCGCCTCCTTACGATCGGCGAGGCCGCCGTCGCCTGTCGCGGCGGACGCATCGTCTTCGTCGGCACCGAACGCGACTTCCGGCAAGGCGTCGTGTTGGCGGCGGGCGGCCGCACGCTGGACGCGCGAGGCGCGACCGTGCTGCCGGGGTTCGTGGACGCGCACACGCACCTCCCCTTCGCGGGCTGGAGGGAGTCGGAGTTCAACGAGCGCCTTCACGGTGCGACCTATTCGCAGATCGCGGCTCGCGGCGGGGGGATCCTCAAGACCGTCCAGGCAACCCGCGCGGCGTCCCTGGAAGACCTCGCGGTCCTGACGCGGGCGCGCCTCGACGCCATGCTGCTGTTAGGAACGACCCTGGCCGAGGCCAAGAGCGGCTACGGGCTCTCGATCGAAGCCGAGATCAAGCAGCTCGAGGCGGTGAGGCTCGGCGCCGCAGATCATCCGGTCGAGGTGGTGCCGACGTTCTTGGGAGCGCACACGGTTCCATTGGAGCGGCGCGAGGATCGCGAGCGCTACATCGACGAGATCGTGAATGAGATGCTCCCGGAGATCAGCAAGCGCAAACTCGCGTTCTACGCGGACGCCTTCGTGGACGCGAACGCGTTTTCCGGTGCTGAAGCACGCCGCGTGCTCCACGCGGCGGCGACCGCCGGACTGGGCGTGCGACTTCACGCCGACCAGCTCGCGGACGACGGCTCGGCGCTCCTGGCGGCGGAGCTTCACGCCGCGTCGGCCGACCATCTCGATCACGTGTCCGAAGCGGGGATCGAAGCGTTGGCCGCGGCGGGGACGACGGCGGTCCTTCTGCCGGCCGCGACGTTCTTCCTGATGTCGAAGACCGCGCCGCCCGCACGTCGTTTGATCGAGGCCGGCGTTCCGGTCGCGATCGCAACCGACTTCAATCCCGGCACCTGTCCGACCGAGGCGATGGGGGCGGTCCTCGAGTTCGCGTGCCTGTCGCTTGGGCTGGGAATCGACGAGGCGATCACCGCGGCGACGCTGAACGCGGCCCACGCCTTGGGGCGAGCCGAAGAGACCGGTTCGATCGAGGTCGGAAAGCGCGCGGATTTCGTGATTCACGCGATCCCGAACCGTTACCACCTCGTCTATCGCTTCGGAGTGCGGCGCGTGCGCACCGTCGTCGCCTCGGGCAGGGTCGTCGTCGAGGAAGGGCAGCTTCTCCCTCGAGCCACGTCAACGGGGGGCCCTTAGAACAGCGGCGCGCGCTCCTCGTGGTCGAACTTATAGACATACTTCGTGAATTTCAGGTCGATCGTCTGGTCGTACCTCGCGCTGATGATCATTTCGCGCGTCGTGCGCTCCATGTGGAGGTTCTTCTTCTCGAGGGGGAGCTTCAGCTCCCTCGCCTTGTCGAAGATGCGCTTGCGGATTTCTTCGTCGTGATTGCGCGTTGCGGCGAACCGGCACTCTTCCTGGATGAAATCGCGAAACTCGTACGCGTTCACCCGCACCGGAACGACCTTCGCAACGACGAAGGCACCGACTCCTAACAGCGCGAGGGAGATCAGGAACCCGACCCGGCCGTCGCCTCTTTCTGCAGTTCTGTCGTTCATGTTCGTCCCATCCCTCCAAGCCCCGGCGTGACCGGCTGGCGCACCGGCCCCCAAGGGGCGACGGAAACATAGGTTCCGCCCTGCGGGGAGACAAGAAACCCGGTTAGCGCGGCTCGTCCAGGGCGCGAATCGCGCGGAAGACCAGCGCTTCGTCGAATGTGAGCCCGCGGTCCAGGGCGTCCGCGACCGCGGGGTAAATGCGCTTCGCGCACGCGTCGACGTCTTCTAAGTGGTACCAGCCGTCGTCGAGCGACCAGGTCGACGGACGGAAGGCACGATCGGCAATCCCCTGGCCCAGCGCGGTGGGAATCGCCTCCCCGAAAAGTCGGAAGGCCTGCGCCCCGGCGCCGTCGAGCCCGGCGGCGAACGATTCGAGCCGCCGCCGGCGTTCCGGCGGCACCAGTCTCCAGAGGAAATGGGCGTTCTCGTGAACGATGACGCTGGCTTCGTCCGCAAGCCCTTCGCCCTTGCGGATCTCGAGCAGCAGGACGTCGCCGATCGCTTCGGCGTGCGTGCCGAAGCCCGCGGGGACCGGGACCAGCGCGAGGCGGGGCGGCGGGGCCGACCGCGGTTCCACGCCGTAGAAACGGACGACTCTGGCCAGCAACGCCTCGAGCCTCGGGCGGCCCGGATCACGGCGGGCGCTTTCGAGAAACGCCTTAGGGACCGCGCCGTCGTTCCAGACCATCTCGTAGCGCGGACGGAAGTGGGCGAGCGCCTTCGCGAGACGATTCCAAGCGTCCTCGGTCGACACGGGCTTCAACCTCGCGAGAGCGTCCTCGACGGTCGCCGATTCGCAAAAGACGCCGAGCAAGGCCGATCCGTGGGGCGCGAGGCTAAAACGCGCCGCAACGAACTCCTGGAGGTGGGCCCGGTCCTCGGCGGTCGGCGAGCCGAACAGTCTTACGTATTCCGCGCGGTGCGCCGGAATGGTCTTGCCGCGACTCGTCCCCGCCAGGGAGTCGATCCAATGGAGCAGCCCGCCGGGAAACGACGGTGCGGCCTCGATCGGATACGGATGCGCCAGGAACAACCGATCCCTTCGACTCGAGCCTGCGGCTGCGGGAATCGCGGCGGTGAGCACGACGAGCCCTGCCGCGAGCGCGCGGCGGGCCGCTTCACCGCTTGAACAGGTTGTCGAATTGCGACTTCGGATCATTCGAGGATCCGGACGATCCGGTTCGCTTGCCGGTCGTGTCAAGGACGAGCCGGGCGGCGAACGACGTGCAGGTATTCGCTTTGGACTTCTCGGTCACGGGGGCGGTAATCGGGGCGCGGCACTCCCAGCGCGCGCTCGAATCGAAGTGCTGACAGGCGCGACAAGCGTGCAGGGACGCACCGCAGTGCGGGCAACGCGTCTCCGATGTGACCGCTCCCGACGCGGCAACGTTGCGGCCGCAGTTCGGGCAGCGCATCACTTCGTTGGCCTCCCGCTGTACGGCGTGCCTCAGGGATCGCTGTTGTGCTTTCTCTTCGGGTGTCAGCGGTGAGGCAGGTGGTCCATGCTTGCGGTTGCGATCACGGTCGTCGCGCGAGGATTCCTGGTAGCCCTTGTGTCCGTACTTCCGGTCCATGGGGTGGCCTCTCACGAAATCCGGCGGGAGCGATTGCCGCGGTTTCGACTCAGACGGCATGTGCATCGTAGGGCGCGCGGCGCTCTACGGCAACTACCAGACGTAATCCTTGGCGATTTCGCGCTTCGCGTGGCCGGACAAGACGTGCATGACGCGGATCCTCCGGAGCGTAGCAGGGGAGAGGGTCCCTAGCGGCAGGTGCAGGATCTTCCTGTCCAGGCGCGCGGCGATCTGGTGAAAGATCGCGCGGGGAGGCTTCGGAGCGGCGTGCACGACGACCCTCTCCCGCGAGTAATCGAGCGCCGCGAGCAGCAGCACCTCGGGTTTGTTCTCCGCGAAACGATAGTCCGCGTCGGACCAGACGTCGCCCAACCTTCCGGGAGGGTACGAGAGAAGGAAGCCGCCGTACGTGACGCGGCAGATCCCGGGGCCGACGACGGCACGCTCGGGGGTGGTCGCATAGAACGCCATATCCGACTCCTGCCCGTGCTCCCCCAGCCATGTCAGCTGGTACGGGTAACGCTCGCCAGCTTTGTCCTGGTCCTCGTCGAAGATCACGACGATCACGCCGATCTCGCCCGGAGCGCGCCCCGACTCGCGCACGTAGATCTTTCGCTCGGCCCAGTGGCGGATCGTCTCGCGCACGTCGATGCCGTCCAAAACCGAGGTCGTGAAAGGCGCCACGCGAGCGGATTCCTCCGCGAGAACCGCCTTCCCCTTCCTTCGAAGATACCCTCCGAACGCTTCGACGATCACGTCTTCAGGCGGATACGAGCAGATCGCCTCGGCGTCGAACGCGCCGAGCCACTCCCCGGGGAAGCGCTCGTCGCGCCGCTTCCGGCGCAGGATCGACTCGGGACGGCGCATTTTCGGCCGTGACAGGCGCCGCTTGAGGCGCACGCGGCGCACGCCGTCCCACAGCTCCTCCGCGCGGATCCGCGCGGTCGGCAAATCGGTGGCCGCGTCCTCCTGCCACGGGTAGGACGTCGCGAGTCGATGCAGCTCGAAGGCGAAGTTGTCGGAGACGCAGGTCCGTCCCGCGACGACGAGATCGTAAAGATCGGCGACGAGCATCCCGGACTGGCGCGCCAGACTGCCGGAAAACCGTGCGAGGTTTCGTCGCTGCCACGGCTCGACATGCTCGTCGACGGCTGCCGCCTCCAGGGCGGCAGACGACGCGGCGACGAGCGCCCCTTGGAGGCGCAGCCGGTCGAGCGGGTCCCCGGCGCCGTCCGCGGCGCGGACCACCGCGTCGACGAGGCGCGCGGGATCGTCGCCGTGCCCGCCGGTCAACACCCGGAATGCCCCGTAGTCGCGGCCGGAAGCGCGGGGCTCACGTGGGCCCGCTGCCGGGCGAAGCCCACGGCGTTGCGCCTCGTAAGCCGCCACGTAGAACGGCGGCTCACCGAGAACCTCTCCCAACGAATCGGGGTGCAGGTGCACGAGGCGCACGTTCTTCCGTACCGGGGGGGTCAACGGCGCCGCCTGCTCGATGGTGACGGCGGCCGCGAAGCCGCTCACGTGGCGCAGACCGAGAACGACCAAGATCCTCTGCGCCCCGGCGTCCTTCAGCGCGCGGACGTTGAACGCCATGGCGGCTTCGCGCTGCGCGTCCTTTGCGTCTCCCGCGTGTGCCGCCCCACGAACCGCATCGAAGTAGGCCGACAGGCCGATGCGCGTCATCGCGTACGGGTCGGGGAGCGGGTCACGATGGTCGGCGTAGCCGTCCACGTCCAAATCGGCGCAGGCTAAGGGCAGCCCGCGCTCCCTGGCCCATCGCGAGGCCTCCACGGCGGGATCCGCCGGGTGGACCGGGAGGTAGATCGTGTCGGAGCCTGCGGTCTCGTAAAGCAGAACCGAGATCGACGGAAGACGGTCGATGGCCCGCGCCCAAACGCGCGCCAGCGACGAGGGGACCTCGACGGCGACCGCGTCGGGCGAGACGCACGCCAGCGAGCGGCGCACCGCGTCGGCCGACTCGAGGCGCTCGTGGAGGACGGGGACGACGAAGATCCCGCCGCCGAGATCGAGGGGAGTCCATTCCGATCCGGCGCTCATGGGACAATCGTACCAGCCAGTACGGTCTACAATGCGCCCTCAACGACGAGGTGTCCCGTGTTCCAGGTTGAAGGACTGGTCAAGAGTTACGGCCCCCTGCGCGCCGTCGACGGAGTCTCGTTCACGGTTGCAAAGGGGGAGCTCTACGGCCTCCTCGGCCCCAACGGCGCCGGCAAGACCACCATCATGTCGATGCTGTCCGGCCTGCTGGCTCCCGACGAAGGGCGGATCCTCTTCGACTCCATCGATCTCGCCAAGGAGCCGCTGAAGGTCAAGGCGCAGCTCGGGGTCGTGCCGCAGGAGCCCGCGCTCTACGAGAACCTCTCGGCGCGCGAGAACCTCAGCTTTTGGGGCGGGTTGTACGGGCTGTCCGGCGCGCCGCTCAAGCTGGCGGTTGAGCGCGTGCTCGACCTGGTCGGGCTGACGGACCGGGCCGGGGATCCGGTGAAGCAGTACTCCGGCGGGATGAAGCGCCGCATCAACCTGGCCTTAGGACTCGTGCACGGGCCGCGCGCCGTGCTGATGGACGAGCCGACGGTGGGCATTGACCCTCAGGCGCGCCTCAACATACTCGAGGCGGTCAAGCAGGTGGCAGCCAGCGGCACGACCGTCATCTACACGACCCACTATCTCGAGGAGGTCGAGCAACTCTGCGACCGCATCGCGATCATGGATCACGGCAAGATCTTGGCCGAGGGCACGCTCGACGAGCTGAAGAGCCGCGTGGGCGGCCGCGACATCGTGACGGTGCGCGGCTCGTTCGACACCATGGCGGTCATGCCCCGCCTCGAAGCGCTGGCCGGCGTGCAGGTGACCTCGGTGGCTCCCGGGCGGATCGTGCTCTCGGTCGAAGGCTCCGGCCGCGGCGCGGTCGACCTGCTGTCGCGCGTGCTCGCCGATGGATTTTCGATCGACGGCATCTCCATCCAGCCGCCGAGCCTTAACACGTTGTTCTTGAACCTGACCGGCCGGGAGTTGCGCGACTGATGCGCCTCCTTGCGCATCTCGTCCTCAAGGACCTCAAGCGGAAGTTCCGCTCGCCGCTCGGCCTGATCGCCGCGCTCTCCTTCCCGCTGCTTTTCGCGGGGATGATCGCCCTCGCGTTCGGGAAGGGGGACGGCGTCCCCAAGGTGCGGATGCTCGTCGCCAACGAAGACGACGGCCTCCTGGCGAGCGGGGTCGCCTCGGTGTTCACGTCGCAGCGGGCGTCGACGCTCTTCGACGCCAAGACGGTCAGCGCGGCCGAGGGACGCGCCCTCATGGAGACAGGAAAGGCCTCCGCGCTCCTGACCATCCCGAAGGGGTTCACGACGGATGTCCTCGACGGGAAACCCGTGACGCTGCGGCTGCTCAGAAACCCGGCGGAGGGGATCCTCCCGGAGATCGCCGAGCAGACCACCGGGGCTCTGACGGACATCCTCGACGGCGGACGCCGGGTGTTCGACAAGCCGCTCGCGGACATCCGGCCGCTGTTCAACGACGACGGCAAGGCGCCGAGCGACGCGGACATCGTCGCGATCTCACTGGCGGTCAAGAAGAGCATCGAGGGGATGTCGAACCTCGTCTTCCCGCCCGCGATCGCGCTCGAGAGCGAGATGTTCGCCAACGTGCCGGCAACGCCTCGACCGGACACGAAGGCGAAGAAGAACGGCGACGCCCCGTCGGCGGTCTTCCTTCTCGTCCTTCCAGGGGTTGCGGTGTACGGGCTGTTCCTCGTGGCCGATCAGGGGATGCGCGACGTGATGACCGAGCGCACGCTCGGCACGCTGCGGCGCCAGCTCGCCGGGCCGGTAGCCGGAGAGACCATCATCCTCGGAAAGGCCGTCTATACCGCGGCCCTCGCGGCGTTGGCCATCGTCGCGATCGGCGGTGTCGGCGCCGCGGTTCTGAGCACGCCGGTCAGCATCTCCGGGTTCCTCCTCCTCTCCGCGGCGCTCGTCCTCGCGGTCACCGGGACGACGGCGGTGATCTACGGCGTCGCGCGCACCGAGAGGCAGGCCTCGACCTTGGGCAACATGATCTTCCTCGTGATGGGTTTCCTGGGGGGCGGGTTCATCCGTGTCGAGGGGCTTCCGCAGGCGGTGCGGAGCATCGCGCCGTTCACACCGCTCTACTGGGGGACGCAGGGGTATCGCGCGCTGCTCGAGAACGGGGTCGGAGTGTCGGGGGTCGCAACGCACGCCGGGGTTCTCAGCCTCATGGGAGCCGTCTTCCTTTCGATCGGCGCTGTGGCGCTGCGGCGGACCGCCCGGCGTGGGGCTTCGGCATGAGCCCGCTGCTGCGTCTGGCCGCGAATGACGTGCGCCTCACGGTTCGCGACCGCGCCGCCGCATTTTGGATTCTCGTCTTGCCCGTCTTCCTCATGTGGCTCTTCGGCAGCCTGGGCGGAGGCGGTGGCACGGCGAAGGTCTCCCTGACGATCATCGACCGGGATGGGGGATGGCTGGCAAGCGCGTTCGCGAAGGAGCTCGACGGGCCCAACGTGGCTCTCAAGGTGCTGCGCGGAACGGACGCCGACACGGACTCTGCGAAGAAGGCGACGCGGTGGCTCGAGCTACCCGCGGGCTTCACGGCAGGCGCGCTCGCCGGGAAGCAGCAGCGGCTGAAGATCGAGACCGGAGAGAAGGCCAATTCCGACTATTCGCGCGCCGCGGAGGTCGTCGTGATCCGCGCCATCGTGCGAACCCTCGCCCGCGTCGCCGAGATGAAGCAGTCGACCAATCCCATGAGCGCCGAGGTTTACGACAGGCTGCGCGCGCGAACGCCGATCGTCTCGCTCGAGACCGGAAACGCGGGGCGTGGCACGGCGGTGCCCCGGGGCGTCGCCCAGAGCGTGCCGGGGATCATGACGTTCACCGTCCTCATGATGACGCTGATCTACGGTGCGGTGTTCCTGACGATCGAGAAGCGCGAGGGGATGCTGAAGCGCCAGTTGACGCTTCCGATCTCGCGCATGACGATCCTCACGGGAAAGGTCTTGGGCCGCGTCTTCGTCGCGATGCTCCAGATCGCGATCCTGGTCGCGGCGGGCCGATTCCTCTTTCACCTCGATTTCGGAGATTCGACCGTGGGGCTGTTTGCGCTGCTCGTCAGCTACGCCTTCGCGGTCGCCGGGATCGCGACGTTCCTGGGTGCGGTCCTCGCCAATCCCGAGCAGGCATCGATCGTCGGATGGTTGGGCAGCATGGTCATGGCCGCGATGGGCGGCTGTTGGTGGCCCTCCGAGGTGATGCCGGAGTGGCTCCGTCAGGCCGCGCACATTTTTCCGACGACCTGGGCGATGGACGCCTTCCATGCGCTCATCAGCTTCGGCCGAGGATTTGAAGCGGTCGTCTTGCCGTGCGCCGTCCTGATCGGGTTCGGCGCCGTCTTCTCGTGGATCGGCGCGCGCAAGCTCCAGACGGCCACTTAGGGGACAATCCCAGTGCTGTCCCAACGTTTGGGGTTGGACCCTCTGTAAGTCGTTGATCAAGAAAGCGTAAGCAGTGATTTTTCTTGGTCTCGATTTGAACTGCGAACGCCGGTTCGGCGACCCTGCGAAGCACGACTTCGTGGGGGTCACCGATGAATCACGGCAAGCTGGTGTTCGCGCAGATGATGCAGCACCTCCCGCTGACGACGTTTCGCCGATGCGTGAATCGCTATCGGGGCGAACGCAAGCTGCATTCGTTCTCGTGCCTGGATCAGTTCCTGTGTATGGCGTTCGCGCAGTTGACGTTTCGGGAGAGCCTGCGGGACATCGAAGCCTGCTTGCGCGCCCAGCGGTCCAAGCTCTATCACCTCGGCATTCGCTCGGCGGTCGCGCGCAATACTCTGGCCAATGCCAACGCCGTTCGCGACTGGCGCATCTACGCCGATTTCGCCCAGAGCCTGATCGGTATTGCCAGGCCGCTGTATGTCGACGAGCCGTTCGGTGTCGACTTGAAGGACACCGTCTATGCGCTCGATGCGACCACGATCGACTTGTGCTTGTCGGTGTTTCCGTGGGCGCCATTCCAATCGACCAAGGCGGCGATCAGGCTGCACACGCTGCTCGATCTGCGTGGGAACATCCCGACTTTCATTCACATCAGCGACGGGAAACTACACGAGGTCAGCGTCCTCGATCAGTTGCTACCGGAACCCGGTGCCTTCTACATCATGGATCGGGGCTTTCTCGACTTCGCGCGGCTGCACCGCTTCCACCAAGCCGGCAGCTTCTTTGTCACCCGCGCCAAGTCCAATACCAAGGCAAGACGGCGATATTCGCACCGCGTCGACCGCAGCACCGGGCTGATCTGCGATCAAACCATCTTTCTGACCGGCGACTACTCGCCGCAGGACTACCAGGCGCCGCTACGACGCATCCGCTTCAAGGATCCGGAAACCGCCAAAACGCTGGTCTTTCTGACCAACAACTTCACCTTGCCGGCGCTCACGATTACCGAGCTCTACCGCTGCCGCTGGCAAGTCGAACTCTTCTTCAAATGGATCAAGCAGCACCTGCGAATCAAAGCCTTCTTCGGCACGTCAGAGAACGCAGTCAAGTCGCAGATCTGGATCGCGGTCTCGGTTTACGTCCTCGTCGCCATCGTCAAGAAACGGCTCAGACTCCCCGCCAGCCTCTACCAACTCCTACAGATCCTGAGCCTCACCTTGTTTGAACGAATACCGTTGAATCAACTACTTACGCAGACCGTGACAGACGACATCACGTCCATTTCTGGAAAACAGTTGCTCCTGTTCGATTAACGTTGGGACACTACTGGGACAATCCCCTTTTTCTTACAGAGCTTAGACGGTTGGCTCCCACCTCGGGTCATTGGGACCGGATTGGTCGCGAGCTCCCGCCGTGTTTGCGGGCACGCCGCAGACGGTCGCCGCAAGATGAAGGCGTGGGCACGCGCCGAACACTTCTCACGCTCTTTGTCGCCGCCGCGTTGTGTTCGCTAGGATGCGAATCGACGAGCTACGACAACGGCCCGGCGCCTGTTTGCGTGAGCGTGGCCGGCGTCTGGGATGTGGACATGACGGCCGAGACCGCGACGGGCATCGCCTGCCATGACCGCAGCGTCGTCTGGACCCTCTATCAGAGCGGCTGCAACGTGACGATCCAGTCCGAGAGTTGGGACACGGCCAGCGGCGCGACCGGAGGCCTCGCGGAGAATCGCGTCTACATCGAATGGGTCTGGCTCGAGAACTGTTACCGGTACCACGAGACGCTCGACGTTGTGGTCGACGGTGACACGATGACAGGGACGTACTACATGTTTCGAGGGCAGGCGGTCTACCCCGCGTACTGCCCAGGACTCGGCGGCTGCAGCGCCGCGGTCAGCGGGGTCCGGCGGGCGCCCTGAGCGAGACGGGGCCTGACAGCTCGTGCGGCGAAGGGCAAGGAGTTCGAATGACCGCTTGCCGTGCTGACCGTCCACGCCGGCGATCCGCCTTGCTGCTGTCGGTGGTGCTTTCGACGACGGCCGCCGTGTCGCAGCCCGACCCCACCGAGTACTTCAAGATCACCGTCGTCGACGCCGCCACCGGCCGCGGCGTGCCGCTCGTCGAGTTGAAGACGACCAATGCCATCACCGTCGTCACGGACAGTAACGGAGTGATCGCCTGGAACGAGCCCGGCCTGATGGACCGCGATGTCTACTTCTCCATTCGGAGCCACGGGTACCAGTTTCCCGGCCCGGGTCGGACACTCCGGGTGACGCGCGGCGGTAGCGTGGTACTGAAGATCGAGCGCGTGAACATCGCCGAGCGTCTGTACCGCATCACCGGGCAGGGCATCTACCGCGACAGCCTCCTGACGGGCACGCCGGTTCCGCTCCGCAATCCGACGCTCAACGCCGAGGTGACGGGCCAGGATTCGGTCTTCGCGACGCCGTATCGGGGAAAGCTCTTCTGGCTCTGGGACGACACCAGCCGCGCCGCCGGACCGCTGGGGTCGCTGGCCGGATGCGCGGCCACCTCCGAGTGGCCCGGGAAGGGCGGGCTCGATCCCGGCGTGGGCATCGACCTCAGTTACTTCGTGGACGATTCCGGCTTCTGTAAGCAGATCACCCCGTTCCCGGTTCCAGGGATGAAGTGGAAGTACTGGGCCGCCACGGTGACCGACGAACAGGGCCGCGAGCGCCTCGTGACCAAGTACCAGAGCATGAGAGATTTGGGCGACGCTTCCGAAATAGGGCTGGCCGTCTTCAATGACGAGAAGAACGTCTTCGAGCGCGTGGCCACCTTCGGATGGGACGCCCAGTCGGGAGTCCCCATCCATCCGTTCCGGGCGTCCGATCGCGGAGCGCAGCTCCTGTACTTCCCCGGCCCGATGCCCGACCTGCGAGCTCCGGCGGCGCTCAAGGCCCTCCTCGATCCGGCTTCCTACGAGGGCTTCTCCTGTCTTTCGGCAGGCAGCCGCTACCCCGGCGAGAAATCTTCCCTCGACCGTAAGCCTGACGGGAAGCTCACATGCGCGTGGAAGACGAACACGCCGCCGCTTACGTTCGATCAGGAGAAGCAGCTCATCCAAGCCGGCAAGATGACGGCGGAGGAGGGGCTCTACCAGTTGCGCGACATCCTGACCGGCGCCGCCATCAAGCCGCATGCCGGCTCGGTCTCCTGGAACGATTACCGCGCGCGCTGGATCATGATCGTCGAGGAGGACCGCGGGCCGACGGACAACGGCGAGATCTGGTACGCCGAAGGGGATACGCCGGTCGGGCCGTGGGTCTACGCTCGCAAGATCGTCACCCACGACAGGTACACGTTCTACAATCCCACGCAGCATCCGTTCTTCGATCAAGAGGGTGGCCGGCTGATCTACTTCGAAGGAACCTACTCGGACTTCTTCTCCGGAAGCCCGGTCAAGACTCCTCGGTACGACTACAACCAGATCATGTATCGCCTCGTACTCGACGATGCCCGGCTGTTGCTGCCGGTCCCCATCTATCGCCTGAAGAACGGCCGCCTCATGCTGCGCGAAGACGTGGCGGCGCGAAAGGCTTGGAGGGACGTCGAGGAGATCCCGTTTTTCGCCCTGCCTCCCGACCGGAGCTCCGAAGGCACCATTCTGGTCGGTGCTCTCTTCTCCGCGCTGAAGGCGGACGGCCCCGCGCGTCGCGAGCCGCTCGCCGGTAAGCGGAGTTGCGGGTATGGCGGGGGCTCCGAGCTGCTCCTGATCCTGCGGCGCCGTGGAGCTAAGGTCTCCGGCACCCTCGATGGGAACGACATCACGAACGTTGCGCTCGACGACAAGACGCTGGCGTTCGATGTGATCGTCGACGGCGAGAGCTATCAGGTCTCTCTTGCGCGTGGAGACGGCAAGCTCGCCGGTCGATGGAAGAAGAGTGGGGAGGAAGGCGCGTTGGATTGCGGGCCTGTGGAAGACGTCGACTGGACGAGCTCCCCCGACGTCGTTCCTCTCTACGGCTATCGGCGCGCGAACGGGTCCGTCGACTACTCGACGGACGCGGCTCTAGCGGTCCCAGGGTTGAAGCGATTCGACGCGCCGGTCGGCCGGGTGTGGCGCAACCCGATGCGGGTGATCGCTCTCGATCCGTCCGTTCCGTAGCGACGGAAAAGGGGAGTGTCCCCTTTTTCTACAAATAGCGAAGGGCGTCGCTGCCCAAGACTCGCTCGACGGCGTCTCGCAGCGCGGCCTCGTTGGTGTCGGGCGCGCCGTCTTTCAGCCGTTTCAGCGCGTAGCGCGCGATGTTGATCCCGTCGCGCGCCGTGTAACGCTCGTCGGCCTCGTGCGCCGCCTGGAGGAACTCCGTCACGTAGTCGAGGATCGCGTCGTCCGCGAACGGCAGGTTCTCCGCAAGGATCGCTTTCTCCTCGTCGTGTTCCGGGAAGTCGAGCTGAATCTGCGGCTGCAGCCGCGAATGGATGTAATCCGGGAGCTCGTAGGTCGACGCGTCGTCGTTCATGGTCGTGACGAAGCGGAACTCGCGATGGGCGTGCACCTTGACGCCCGCGACGATCGACTCGACGTAGCGCCTGCTGTCCAGGAGCGGCGCGAGCGACGCCCACGACTTCTCGGACATCCGGTTCCCTTCGTCGACGATCGCGACGCCGCCTTTGAGCATCGCCGTGACGAGCGACGAGGCGACGTAGCGGATCCCCCCCTCGCGGTCGATCACCGGCGTGATGAGCAGATCCTCGGGACGCGTGTCCATCGTGGCTTGGAAGATGTACACGTCCTGGCCGCGCGTCTTCGCCGCGGCGTAGGCGAGGGTCGTCTTGCCGACGCCCGGCTTTCCCAGGAGGCGAGGATTCATGGGGAGGTCCCGGTGGTCGACGACGCTCCACGCCGCCAGGAGCTGCTTCAGGCTCTCCGCCTGGCCCACCCACCGGATGGGAAGCTCGTCCGGGTGGGCGAGATGCAGCGCGACCCCTTCGATCGCTACGGTTGCGGTTCCCCGCGTTTCAGCCATCGCGTCAGGCGAGCTCGCGGAAGACCGCTTCAATTCTCGCAAAGGCCCAGTCCAACTCGTCCTTCGTTACGTTGAGCGGCGGCGCGAAGCGGATCGTGTGAACGTGGGTCTCCTTGCAGAGGAGCTGCTTGAAGCGCAAGGCCTCGCAGAACCGGCGCGCGCCTCCGGCCTCTTGCGTCAGCTCGAGACCGATCCACAGGCCCTTGCCGCGGACTTCCTTGATCCACTTGCTCTCGAGGCCTCGCAGCTTCTCGAGGAAATACGCGCCCATCGTCGCCGAATTCTCGATCATCTTCTCGTCGATCAGGACCTTGAGCGCCTCGCGCGCAATCGCGGCCGCCATCGGGTTTCCGCCGAAGGTCGAGCCGTGGTCCCCAGGCTTGTAGACGAGCATCACCGGGTCGTCGGCCAAGATCGCCGAGACGGGGTAGAAGCCGCCAGACAGCGCCTTGCCGACGATGACGATGTCGGGGCGCACGCCCTCGTGCTGGAAGCAGAAGAACTTCCCGGTGCGGCCGAGGCCCGATTGGATCTCGTCGCAGACGAACAGCACGTTGTGCTTCTTGCAAAGCGCTTCGATGCCGCGAAGATATCCGGCGGGCGGGAGGTGGATGCCGCTCTCGCCCTGGATCGGCTCGACGAGGACCGCCGCGACGTTCGGGTTCATCGCGCGCTCCAGCGCATCGAGGTCGCCGTAGGGGAGCATCGTGAAACCCGGCGTCAGCGGCCCGAAGCCGTCCCGGTACTGTTGCTCCTGAGAGAAGCTGATGATCGTCGTCGTCCGGCCGTGGAAGTTGCCGGTGAAGACGAGGATCTCGGCCTTGTCCTTCGGAATCCCCTTGACCGTGTACCCCCACTTTCGGGACAGCTTGATGGCGGTCTCGACGGCTTCGGCCCCCGAGTTCATCGGGAGCATCTTCTGATAGCCCGACAGCTCGGACATTTCTTTGTACAAGAACCCGAGTTGATCGCTCCTGAAGGCGCGCGAGGTGAGCGTCAC
>CAZUGP010000092.1:0-6029 GCA_964619965.1 uncultured Acidobacteriota bacterium | reverse complement strand
CACGCCGGGTTCCGGGACGTCTGCAAGCCGTGCCACTTCGACAAGTACGCGCTCTCCTTGGACGGAGTCCACGCCAAACAGCTCGCCAAGGGAAACGAGATGGCGCCCGGGTGCGTGGATTGCCACGGGGCGCACGACATCTCTCGTTCCGGAAAGCCGCGCACGAGGATTTCCGATACCTGCGCCGCCTGCCACCCGGACGTCGCCGACATGTACACGAAGAGCGTGCACGGCAGGGCGTTATCCTCTGACAATCCTGACGTCCCGGTCTGCATCGACTGCCACCGGGCGCACGACATCTCGGATCCCCGCGTCACATCGTGGATCGTCAAGACGCCGGAGCTCTGCGCGCGCTGCCACACCGATGACGCGAAGATGGAGAAGTACGGCCTCTCGACGAACGTCGTTCAGTCCTATCTCTCGGACTTCCACGGCGTCACCGCGAGGACGAGCAGGGCGAGGGTGAGCAGCGCGACCGGAGAGGCGCGTGTGACCGCGCTTTGCATCGACTGCCACGGCGTCCACGACATCACGTCGACCGATGCGGTGAACTCGCCGGTGCTGCGCGCCAATCTCGTCAAGACGTGCAGAAGGTGCCATCCCACGGCGTCCGACAACTTCCCCGACGCGTGGTTGTCTCATTACGAGCCGAGCTGGGAGAAAGCGCCCATGGTGTATGCGGTCAAGATCTTCTACGTGATCTTCATCCCGTTCATCATCGGTGGGCTCCTTCTCCAGGTGATGCTGCACCTGTGGCGTGTCGTGGTGAACCGATGAAGGAAACGTTCGTCCGTTTTTCGAAGCGACAGCGCGCCGAGCACTCGTTGGTGATGACTCTATTCATGTTGCTTGCGGCGACCGGGTTTCCGCAGAGATTCAGCGACGCCGGCTGGGCGCGCGGCGCTGTCGCGCTCATGGGCGGCGTCGAGGTCGCTCGCGCGATCCACCGGTTCGCCGGGATCGCCTTCGCTCTGCTGGCCGTAGTTCACATCGGCACCGCAGTCGTTCTCGTCATCACGGGGAGGTCCAGGCCGAGCATGATCCCCGGGCGCAAGGACTTCGCGGACGCGATCAAGACGCTGCGCTACTACCTCGGCGCTTCCGAAGAGCAGGCGAGGTTCGACCGCTTCGACTACCGCCAGAAGTTCGAGTACTGGGGCCTCGTGATGGGCGGCGTCCTGATGGTCGCGACGGGGTTGATCCTCTACTTTCCCCTCGTCGTCACACGGTTCTTCCCCGGCGTACTGATCCCGATCGCCAAGGTGGCCCACAGCAACGAAGGCCTCATGGCGTTTCTCGTCGTGATCACGTGGCACATCTACAACGCGCATTTGAATCCCGACGTCTTCCCGTTCGATTTCACGATCTTCACGGGGAAGATCAGCCGGCACCGCATGGAGGCGGAACACCCGTTGGAGCTTCAGCGATTGACCGGAGACCCCAAAGAGCCCCGCGAGGAACCCAAGAAAGATGCCTGATGGATTTGCCGACACGCCGGTCCGCCGCGGGATTCAGACGCGGCTGGCCGTGCTCGTGCTGGTGGCGGCCTTAGGGCCCATGACGCTTCTCGGCTGGTCTAGCCTCACGAGCTTGGGCGTGATGCGCGACGCGCTACTTCGTGAGCGTAGGGCGCTCGTTTCGAGCGCGTCGCATCAAGTCGAGCACGGCGTCCGCGAGATGCTCGAAGCGCTCGCCGCGGTACCGGCGGGTCCGGACGGCTCCGCGTCGGTCCTTGCGGCCCGGCACGATGCGCTGCGGTTGGCGCAGCTACGCTCGCGACTCCTCGTTGGGGCGATGGTCGTGGACGGATCTGGGCACGTCTTGGCGTCCGGCGTCGACCCCGACCCGGCGACGCGGGCGGACCTCGCGGGGTGCGACGACGTCCGCGAGGCGATCCGCACGGGGAAGGCGACCGTGTGCGGGCCCGCCGGGGGGGCCAACGAGCTGCGTCGCTTCGCCGTCGTCCCGCTGCGCGACGCCACCGGGAAGACCACCGTCGCGGCCGTGGGCGTTTTGAATCTGGGCGACCGCGCGTGGGCGGAGCTGGTACCGACGATGCCGCTAGGCGCTTCGGCGCGTCTCCGGCTCCTGGACGAGCGCGGCGGTGTCCTGGCGGGAAGCCCGACGCAAGGAGGCGCCGCGTCGGATGTCGTCGTTTCGGAGCGGCTCACCGTCCTCCCCTGGACGGTCGTGCTCACCCAGCCGGCAAGAGAGATGTTCGCAGCGGTGTCTGCCTTGGAGCGGCGCTGGCTGGTGCTGGCGCCATCCTTGGCCGGGATCGCGGCCGTGTTCGCCTGGGGCGTCTCGCGCAGCGTGAAGCGCCCTTTGGCGAAGCTCGACGAGGCGGCCGCGCGCATCGCCTCGGGCGATCTGACACAAGCGCTGCCGCCGCTGGGCCACGACGAGTTGGGAAGGCTCGGCCGCTCGTTCGAGGCGATGCGACTGGCGCTCGCGAAGGACGAGACGCGCCGCCGCCTGCTGCGCAAGGTGATCACGGCGCAGGAGGAGGAGCGCAAGCGCATCGCACGCGAGCTGCACGACGAGACGTGCCAGACGATCACGGCGCTCAAGATGAAACTCGACGCAGCCGGGATGGAGGACGCCCAGGCGATGGCGACGCGGAGCCTCGACGAGCTGCACCGCATCATCTACGACCTGCGCCCGTCGATCCTCGACGATCTTGGCCTGCTCCCCGCAATCCGCTGGATGGCGCAACGCAACCTGACGCCGCTTGGGGCCAAGGTGCTCTGTGAATTCGAGGAGCCTCTGGACCGGCTCCCTTTCGAGTTGGAGATCGCAGTCTTCCGCGCCGTCCAGGAGGCGATCAACAACGTGGTCCGCCACGCGCAGGCGGAGAAGGTGCTCATCGAGGTCGCGGTGAACCGCGGCGTCCTGGAAATCGACATCGAGGACGACGGCGAGGGATTCGACGTGCTCGAGGTGGGCGGGCCGTCCGCTTCGGGCCGCGGCCTGGGCCTCCTGGGTATGCACGAGCGCATGGAGCTGATCGGCGGCGCCGCGAAGGTGACATCATCCCCGGGCAACGGCACCCGGGTGTCGCTGCGTGTGCCGATCCCGACGGAGAGCTAGCGTGGCCAAGATCCGGGTCTTGATCGCCGACGACCACGGTCTGATGCGCGCCGGTGTGAAGGCGCTCCTCCATGCGACCGAGGACATCGACGTGGTGGGGGAGGCCGAAGACGGGGACGAGGCGATTCGCGAGGTGCGCCGCCTCGAGCCCGACGTCGTGTTGATGGACGTCGCGATGCCGGGCTTGGGCGGCCTCGAGGCCACGCTCGTCATCCGCAAGGAGAAGCCGGACGTCAAGATCCTCGTGCTGACCCAGTACGACGATCGCGAGTACGTCGTACGTTTCCTCAAGGCCGGGGTCTCAGGCTACGTCTTGAAGAAGGCCGCGGCCTCGGAGCTCGTCGCGGCGATCCGCGCGGTCCAACGCGGCGGTCTCGTCCTCGATCCGGAGATCGCCCGAGACGTGATGAACGAGCAGGGTCGGGAGGCTTCGCCCGGTCGGGTGGAGGATCCCTACGAATCGCTCACCGACCGCGAGAAACAGGTGCTGAAGCTCGTCGCGGAAGGGAGCTCGAACAAGGAGGTCGCGGAGACCTTGGGCATCAGCGTCAAGACCGCGATGGCCCACCGCGAGCACCTGATGGAGAAGCTCGACGTCCACTCCCGGACGGAGCTGATCAAGTTCGCGCTCCGCCGCGGCGTGATCCGGGTCTAGCCCTGTCGGCCGACTACGGGGCGACCGACAGGGAAACGACGACGATCGCCTGGCGATTCTGGTTGGAGCTCGTGGCGCTTGCCGTATCCGTGCCATTCGCGGTCACCGGGTGATCCGCCGATGAGCTCGTGCTCGACGAGACGCTCTGGTCGATACCCTCGGTCCATCCGTTGCCCCAAGCGAAAGTTCCCGAGTTGCCGTTGATAGCGGCCGCCACGGCCATGCCGTCGGCCGCCACGCTCACCGACGTGGGGAGCGGGTTGGGCGTCGATGCGTTGCTCGAGTTGACGATGCTGGCGAGGATCGGGGCGGTCTGGTTGACGTTCTGGAAGGTCGCGGCGGCAAAATGTTGGCTCGTAGGGGTCGTGCCCCCGTAGGTCACGACGAACGTCGTGTTGGACGCGGCCACGATCCCCGCCTCTTTGAGGTACCAGAGCTCGATCCGAACGCGAGAGCTGGTCCCCACGATCGTGCCGTTGACTCTGGTCAAGCCTTGACCGCCGTAGCTCACAGTGCTGATCGCAACGTCGGAACCGTTCTCGTATCCAACCATGAACATCAGGAGGCGCTTGTCACCGGCTCCGTTGGTGTGAGTCAGGCCCGTCGTCCAACTCCCGATGCGCGCCGTGACGCAGGCGTCACCCACTCCGTTCCCGTTAGAGTCCTGCTGGGTGGGATTCGCGACCGTCGGGCAGTTGTCGCAGACATCGCCCTTGCCGTCGGCGTCGGTGTCGAGCTGATTCTGGTTCGTCGCTGTGGGACAGTTGTCGCAGGCGTCCCCCAGAGTGTCGCCGTCGCCGTTGGCCTGATTCGCGTTGACGACCGTCGCGCAGTTGTCGCAGAGGTCGCCCACGTTGTCAGCATCGCCGTCCTGCTGATTCTGGTTCGTGACCGCAGGACAATTGTCACAGGCGTCGCCCAGAGTGTCGCCGTCGCCGTTGGCCTGATTCGCGTTGGCGATTGCCGGGCAGTTGTCGACATTTCCGCACACTCCATCGCCGTCGACGTCATTCGCGGCATCGAGCGGGCAAGTGTCGCAGGAGTCGCCTAGAGAATCGTTGTCGGCATTCGCCTGGTCCGCATTGGCAATCGTCGGGCAGTTGTCGACATTGGCGCATACGCCGTCCCCGTCGGCGTCGTCTGCGGCGTCGAGTGGGCAGGCGTCGCAGGCGTTGCCGAGGCGGTCTCCGTCCGTATCGGCTTGCGCCGGATCAGCCACCGCCGCGCAAACGTCGTCGAGGTCGTGTGTACCGTCGCCGTCGCCGTCCGCTGAGGGATCCGACGTGCAGACGGATAACGGGGGTCGCGGTCCGCCCGTGCCCGAGCCCAGGCTGCCGTCGCCGCAGGAGTTGCGCCCCACGACGATCTCGTAGAAGAGCTCGCCGGGTGCTGGGTTCGTGGACTCGACCACGGAGCGCTGCGGGATGGATGCCACGACGCAGTTGTGGTTGTAGGCGAACGGCACGCCGGCCGCCTTCGACCCGCGGTGCAGGCCGTAGAGGTGCCCTTGCGCTGCACCATCCCAATTCAGCGTCTGCTTGTCGGAGGACGACCGCAATCCGGACGCTTCGCCGGGAATCGCCGACGTCCCTCGCGCGTCGGGCGCGCAGTCGTTGGCGTTCAAAACCGCGTCCCCGTCGCGATCGGGATCGCAGGGATCGCCGAGCCCATCGCCGTCGAGGTCGGACTGGCTCGCGTTTGCGACCGTCGGGCAGTTGTCGCAGGCGTCGCCCAGGCCGTCGTTGTCCGCGTCGGCGGTGAGGATGTGGACACATCCCGAGGTCGGGTTGCACGAGTCAGCCGTGCAGATGATGTTGTCGTCGCAGTTCAGCCCTCCGCCGGACTGGCAAAGGCCGCCTTGGCAGGTGTCAGCTACCGTACACACGCTCGCGTCGCTGCATGCCGTGCCGTTTGTTTTTGCCGGGTTCGAGCAGACCCCGGTCGCTGGAGCGCACGTCCCGACGTCGTGGCATTGATCGCTCGCCGTGCACGTCACCGGATTCGCCCCGACGCAGAGGCCGGCCTGACAGGCGTCGGTCTGCGTGCACGCATCGCCGTCGGCGCACGTCGAGCCGTTGGCCTTGGCTGGGTTCGAGCAGATCCCGGTCGCCGGAGCGCAGGTCCCGACGTCGTGGCATTGATCGCTCGCGGTGCACGTCACCGGATTCGCGCCGACGCACACTCCGGTCTGGCAGGAATCGGTCTGCGTGCAGGCGTTTCCGTCGGCGCACGTCGAGCCGTTGGCCTTGGCCGGGTTCGAGCAGATCCCGGTCGCGGGAGCGCA
>CAZUGP010000091.1:0-11293 GCA_964619965.1 uncultured Acidobacteriota bacterium | reverse complement strand
GATGAAGCCCGATCGCGCCAAGTACGACATCACCCGGATCTCGAAGCTGGGCCTGCTCGAGATCTCGAGGCAGCGCATCAAAGCCGAGAAGATGGGGGCTTCGTATGCGACCTGCCCGATCTGCGAGGGGTACGGCCTCGTCAAGAACGTAGAGCCGGCGGGCCTGGCGGCGCTGCGCAAGCTCCAGACGCGCTGCCTGCGCAACGACTTCGGCAAGGTGCACCTGCGCGTGCCGCCGGAGATCGCGCATTGGATCTTGAACCACAAGAGGGACGACCTCTCGGGACTGGAGCGGCGGCACGCCATCCGGGTGCTCGTCGAGCCGAAAGGCTCGTTGCTCCGTCACGAGAGCGAGTTCGAGTTCTTCCCTCGGGAGAAGGTCGAGGTGCCGCCCGCGCTCGTCGCGGGAGATCGCCCCGCGCCCCCGGCTCCGCCCGATCTCGTCGACATGGAATTGCCGCAGTCCGTTCAGCCTGCCGCGCCCGCCCCACCGATAGCGGTCGGGGACGCGGTCGCGGAACGGCCCGTCGACGCGGACGACGCGGAAGCCGGCGGCGAGCGCCGGGGACGGAGGCGGCGGCGAGGCCGCCGTGGCGGCCGCGGACGCGGGGCCGATCCCGCGCCGGAAGCGGCGCTATCCGGCGAGGAACGAGTCGAAGCTCCAGGCTTGGAGCCAGGCTTGGAGGCGACGGCCGAAGTGCCCATCGACCCCGCGGGAGCACCCGCCGGCCCCGAGGCCGCACCGGGAGGGCCGGGCGTCGAAGGTGAGTCCGGCCCGCAGCGACGCCGGCGACGTCGCGGCCGTCGCGGGCGGGGGCGCGGAGGCGCAGCCGTTTCAGCCGCCCAGGGCGGCGACGGTTCCCTTCCACTTCCCGGCGCGGGGTCGGCTGTCGCCATCGACGACGAGCCCGCGGTTCCGCGCGGCGTGATCGCCCACGAGCTGATGCCTGCGGCGACCGGTGGGCGTGCCAGGCGGCGGGGCCATCGGGGCGGCCGCGCGCGACGCACCGGCATCGGCGGCGAGGCGATCGATCCGCAGCTGATCTCGCCGTCGAACCCGGTGCCGAAGCCTGGGTTCGACGAGGACTAGGAGGACCCGATGCGCCGTCTCACGATCGGGATGATCCTCGCTCCCCTGTTTGCGAACCCGGCTTCCGCGGCCACTCTCTCCGTCGCGAAGCCGTCGATGCCGGTTTCGACCTTCTCCATCGTCGCGCGCGATCCCGCGACCGGAGAGCTGGGCGTCGCGGTTCAGAGCCACTGGTTTTCGGTAGGCTCCGTCGTGCCGTGGGCCGAAGCAGGCGTGGGAGCGGTGGCGACGCAGTCGTTCACCGAGCCGTCTTACGGCCCGAAGGGACTGGCCCTCATGAAGAAGGGGGTCGACCCGAAAGAGGCGCTGGCGCAGCTTCTCGCCGCCGACGCGCAGCGCGAGGTCCGGCAAGTGGCGTTCGTCGATGGAAACGGTCGCGTCGCGGTCCACACCGGAGCGAAGTGCATTCCCGGAGCGGGACACCACGTGGGAGCCGGCTACACGACCGAAGCCAACCTCATGCTGACGAACGAAGTACCCGAAGCGATGGCGAAGGCGTACGAAGCCGCGAAGGGCCCGCTCGCCGAGCGGATGCTCGCGGCTCTTTTCGCCGCCCAAGGGGTCGGCGGCGACGTTCGCGGCAAGCAGTCCGCGGCGCTCCTCGTCGTGCGCGCGAAGGCCACCGACAAGCCCTGGACCGATCGAATCGTCGACCTTCGCATCGAGGATCATCCCGAGCCTCTCAAAGAGATGCAACGCCTCCTCACGCTCCATCGGGCCTACGAGAAGATGAACCGCGGGGACGACGCCTCGGCGGTCGGGAAGATGGACGACGCGTTGAAGGAGTACGGCGCCGCCGCACAGATGGTCCCGGACAACGACGAGTTCGTCTTCTGGACCGCCGTCGCTCTGGTCGCCAATGGACGGACCGATGACGCGCTTCCGCTCTTCGCGAAGGCGTTCCGGATGAACCCCGCGTGGATGCTCCTCGTGCCGCGCTTGCCGGCGGTCGGCCAGCTCCCGGAAACGCCGGGGCTGGTCCCACGCATCCTCGCGGTCGGACCGAAGGCCGACCCCTCCGCGAAGTGATCCGGAGAATCGCCGCGGTCGCGGGAGTCGTGGCGGCGATCTTGCTCGTCGCGACGCTCATCGGGGCGACCGCGTTCGTGATGGGACCGCTTCCCTCCCGTCGGGGCCGGGTCGCCGTCTCGCACCTCGCGGCGCCGGTTGACGCCCGGTTCGACCGGCGAGGGATTCCGCACATACGTGCCGTGCTCGAGGCCGACGCTTGGCGCGCCCTGGGCTTCATCCACGCCGCCGACCGTTTGTTCCAGATGGAGCTACGCCGGCGCGCCGCTTCCGGACGTCTCGCGGAGATCTTCGGCGCCTCAGCCGTCGCCATCGATCGCGAGGCGCGCCTGAACGGCTACGCGGCCCTTGCGCGACGCGACTTGGAGCTGATCGGGGAGACGGAGCGCGTGGCGCTCGAAGCTTATGCCGACGGCGTCAACGCGTTTCTCACCGATCACGCCCTTCCGCTCGAGCTGCGCGCGCTCTCTTTGACCCCAGAGCCCTGGACGCCCGCCGACTCGCTCGCGTTCGGACGGCTCTTTCAGGACGACCTGTCGAGCGCGATCGCGACCGAGCGCGGCGCCTTCGACGACGCGCGCGCCAGGGGAACAGACGCCGCCATCTCGCTCCTCGACGCGTCGGAGCCGGGAACCTCGCACGTCGCCCAGGAGACCCGGGAGCTGCTCGCCGGCCTCTCGCGATCCGCGTCGGTCCTTGCGGCCGCGATCGAGACGGCCCCGGCGGGGAGCAATGCGTGGGCGCTCGCCGGGTCGCGCACGGCGTCGGGCAAGCCTCTCCTCGCGGGCGATCCGCATCTGGCGGTGGATCGCCCCGGCGTTTGGTACGCGGCGCATCTCACCAGCGCCGACGGGCTGGACGCCGTCGGCCTCACGCTTGCGGGGGTACCCGGCATCGTCATCGGCCACGACGGCCGCGTGGCGTGGTCGCTCACGATGCACCAGGCCGACGATTCGGACCTCTACGTCGAGCAGGTCGACTGGACCGCGGGAACCTACAGGCACGGCGACGCCTGGAAGCCGCTCGACCGGACGACCGAAACGATCCGCGTGAAAGACGGCGCCGATGTCTTGGTCGCGGTTGACCGCACGGTTCACGGGCCGATCGTTGCGAGGCTCGACGAGGCGAAGGGGTTGGCGCTCGCGCGCGCATTCGCACCGGCGGACCTCCCGCAGGGACCGCGGGCGTTTCTCGACGCTGCGCGTGCGCGCTCAGGCCTCGAGCTCGTCGCCGCCTGGTCCCACTTCGCGGGCCCATCCGTCAACGTCTGTTGGGCGGACACAACCGGTGCGATCGGCCTCAAGGTCGCAGGAGCGATTCCGAAAAGGCTCATGGGGGACGGGAGGTTCGCCGTGCCCGGGTGGACCGGCGCCTACGACTGGGACGGGACGATTGCCGCCGACCTACTCCCCGCGATCACGGCGCCGAAAGACGGGCTCGTCGCCTCCGCAAACGACGACTGGCGCAGTTCGGGTCACGGACTCCCCTACCCCGGCTTCTTCGCCGACGGCGATCGCGCGAACCGCGCGCGCGAGCTGGGCTTATCGCTCGCCGCCGCCACCGTGGCCGACATGCGTCGCATGCAGCACGACGTCTATTCGCCTTACGCGGCGCGCGTCATCTCCGTCCTCCGTCGCCTGGTTCTCTCCGATCCGCGGGCCGTCAAGGCGGTCTCCGTTCTTTCGTCCTGGGACGCACGTGCCGCCTCGCGCGGGCCGTCGCGGTTGTTCTTCGCGTTCATGAAAGAGATCCGGAAGGCGGCGGGCTCGTCGGGCACGCGCGTGACCTGGTCGATGCTCGACCGGATGATCGAAGGGAGCGGCGCCCAGTCGTTCTGGGACGATCCCGCCACGCCGCAGGTCGAAAGGCGCGAGGAGGTCATCGCGAGAGCGCTCGTTTCGGCGATCGACAGGGTGGAACGCGAGGACGGGACGGACCCGGCGGAGTGGTCCTGGGGAAAGGCCCATCGCCTCGTCTACCCTCACCCCTTCGGGGCCGAGCTCCCCGCCTGGATCGCACGGCGCTTGAGCTTCGGCCCCGTGGCGCTTCCCGGCGAATGGCACACGCTCGACGTCCAAGGGTTCCCGCTACGCGGCGAGCGTTACGACGTGACGCAAATTCCCTCGGCGCGTCTCATCGTCGACCTCTCCGACCCCGACGCTTCGCGCCTCGTGCTGCCTTTGGGACAGTCGGGACAGCTCCTCGACCGGCACGCGAAAGACCAGCTGCGTGCCTGGTCGACGGGACACGATTTCCCACTTCCTTTCACTTCAAGAGCCGTCGATGAGGCGACGATCTCCTCGGTCCATTTCGTCCCCGCCGACTGATGGGGAGCGGGAGCAGATCCCGACAACACGGACGCGAGACGGCGCTTTACGCATAGGCCGCAGAGTCGGCATCTTGTGACTCGAGATTTCGCGAATTGCGGAGCGGCGGCGCTCCGTTTCCATGGACTTCGCCTGTAACCCGGCGTAACTTCAGGGCTCCAATTTGGGCGAAGGACCGTGGGCCAGCGATGCGAATCCAAACCGTTCTCGACGTGTTTCACGAGCGGGTCCCAGAGACCTTTGGATTCCTCGTCGACCGTCACGGTTTCGCGCTCGACCGGAACGACGACTACGCGTTCATCGCGAAGTCCCGGCAATGCGACGTCGTGATCGAGCTCGACTGGGGATCGATCGTCGTATCGATCCGCCCGGCCCAGACCGGACGCGCCGTGCGGCTCTCCTTCATCGTCGGAGCGGTTGATCCGACGATCCTCTTCCTCCCGCGCTACCCGTGGGGCCCCGAAGACGCCTGCGACGAGATCGACCGGCAAGCCGGCCTCCTCGGACGGTACTGCGGAGACATCCTGAGCGGCGATTTCTCCAAGTGGGCGGCGCTCGAGGCCCACCAGCAGCAGATCCTCGAACAGTGGCGCGGCGAGTCCGAGCGCCTCGTCAAAGAGGCCCGCGCCAAGCTCGTCCGCCGCCGTGCCGAGGCGGCCTGGTCGCGCCGGAGCTTCTCCGAGGCGGCCCAGCTCTACGCATCGATCCAGGACGACCTGACGACTGCGGAGATCGCGCGTCAGGAGTACTGCCGGCGTCGCACGCTGCTCGTGTCCGTGCCCCGCGCACCGCGTGTCGCGGGTCTCGCATGATCGGCAACCCGGGAGACCCTTTGGCACCAACGCGGCTCGCCTCGCGCGCGAAGGCCCGCCTGCGCGCCGGCGCGCCCTCGGATCCGCTGCTGACGCCAAGCGCCCGCGCGGCGCGCGGGAGACTCGCGGCGCTCCTCGGTAGTCCCGGTCCTCTTCCGCTGCTCGAGGCCACGCTTCAGATCGCCGCCGAAGAGCACGAGGAGATGGACGTCCTCGCCCAAATCGCCCGCATCGAGACGATCGGCGCCGAGGCGAAAAAGCGCCTGGCGGGTCTTCTGAATCCGTTCGCACGGCTCGACGCGCTTCGCGTTTTTCTTTTCGACGAGCTCGGCTTCAAGGGGAACGTCGACCAGTACGACGACCCGCGCAACTCCTATCTCGACGACGTCCTGGAGCGAAAGCTCGGCATACCGCTCACACTCTCGATCCTCGTCATCGAAGTCGCGCGCCGCGCGGGGCTTCCGGCCGAGGGCGTCGGGCTCCCCGGCCACTTCATCGTCCGCATCGAGGAAGGCGAACGCCGCCTCCTGATCGACCCGTTCCACGGCGGCCACATCATCACGGTCGAGGATTGCAAGGACCTCGTCGTCCGCACCACCGGCCGTGCGTCGCTGTTCCGGAAGGACTCCCTGGACGCCGCGACACCCCGGGCCATGCTGACCCGTTTGCTCCTCAACTTGAAGCGCATCCACCTCGCTCAGGGGGACTACATCAGAGCGCTCGCGGTCGTCGAGCGGCTGCTCGTGGTAGCAGCAGGCGACGCGAAGGAAATACGGGACCGCGGACTCTTGCTGGCGCATCTCGGACAATCCGGCGCCGCCGTGCAAGACCTGGAAAGCTACCTGGCGCTCGCTCCGGGCGCCTCCGACGTCGACTCCGTTCGCGGGCGCCTCGCCTGGATTAGGAGACGGGTGAGGGAGGCGACGTAGCGCACCGGACAATCGCAGGTTTGATCCGCTCCCGCCGCTTCGCCATAATGCCGATCGCTCGGGCCGGGACGGCCCGTCACGAAAGGCATTCATGAGCACCCTGGGCATCGCCCCGAAAACCAAGGATCCGGTCGAGACTCTGAGCCGCGTCGTCATCCGCTTCGCGGGCGACAGCGGCGATGGGATGCAGCTGACCGGAACGCAATTCACCGCGACGGCCGCCGCGATCGGAAACGACCTCGCGACGTTTCCCGACTACCCCGCCGAGATCCGCGCGCCCGCCGGAACGCTCGCCGGCGTTTCCGGGTTTCAGGTCAACTTCTCGTCCGAGGACATCTTCACGCCGGGCGACGCGCCGGACGTCCTAGTCGCGATGAACCCGGCCGCCCTCAAGGCGAACGTCAAAGACCTCCGCCCCGGCGGGATCCTCGTCGTCAACACCGATGCGTTCAGGGAATCCGACCTCGCCAAGGCCGGCTACGCGAAAAACCCGCTCGAGGACGGCTCGCTCACAGGCTTCCGCCTGTACCAGGTCGAGATCACTCGGCTGACCCGCGCGGCGCTCAAAGAGACCGGACTGCCGCAGCGCATTCAGGATCGCTGCAAGAACTTCTTCGCTCTCGGGATGATGTACTACCTCTATCACCGGTCGATGGACGTCTCGACCGAGTGGATCAAGCACAAGTTCGCTCAAAAGCCCGAGCTCGCCGAAGCGAACACGCTCGCACTGAAGGGCGGCTACGCCTACTGCGAAGCCGCGGAGATCTTCCAGGTCACATACGAGGTTCCGCCCGCGCACTTGGCACCCGGGACGTACCGCAACATCTCGGGAAACCAAGCGCTGGTTCTAGGCTTCGTCGCCGCCGCCCAGCAGGCGAAAAGGCCGCTTTTCCTCGGCTCCTATCCGATCACCCCGGCCTCCGACATCCTGCACGAGCTCTCGCAGTACAAGAACTTCGGGGTCTACACCTTTCAGGCCGAAGACGAGATCGCCGCGATCGGCTCAGCCTTAGGGGCGGCCTTCGCGGGATCGATCGGATTGACGACGACCTCGGGTCCCGGAATGGCGCTCAAGATGGAGTTCATCGGGCTGGCGATCATGGTGGAGCTGCCGCTCATCATCGTGGACATCCAGCGTGGCGGACCGTCGACGGGCCTCCCGACGAAGACCGAGCAGGCCGATCTGCTCCAGGCGATCTTCGGGCGGCCTTCCGAGGCTCCTTGCATCGTGATGGCCGCGCGGTCGGCTTCCGACTGCTTCCAGGCGGCGTACGAGGCGACGCGGCTGGCGATCAAGCACATGACCCCGGTGATCCTCCTCTCCGACGGTTACATCGCAAACGGCGCCGAGCCGTGGATGCTGCCCGCAATCGAGAGCCTCCCGCCGATCGACGTGAACTTCAGAACCGCCGCCGACGGATTCCTCCCCTATTCGCGCGACCCTCAGACGCTGGCCCGCCCGTGGGCCATTCCCGGCACGCCGGGGCTCGAGCATCGCATCGGCGGGATCGAGAAACAGGACGGCTCGGGAAACATCTCCTACGACCCCGAAAACCACGAGGCGATGGTCCACCTCCGCGCCGACAAGGTCGCCCGGGTCGCGCTCGACATTCCGCCGAGCGTAGTCGACGGCGACTCCTCCGGCGTGCTCGTCGTCGGCTGGGGCTCGACCTACGGCGCCATCACCTCCGCGATTCGCCACGCGCGGGCCGAAGGGGTCAAGGTCGGCCATGTTCACCTGCGCTACCTGAACCCGCTGCCGGCCGACTTGGGCGAGATCCTCGCCCGGTACGACAACGTCTTGATCCCCGAGATGAACCTGGGCCAGCTCGCGATGATCCTGAGAGCCAGATTCCTGCGGGACATCACGCAGCTCAACAAGGTCCAAGGCCAGCCCTTCAAGGAGAGCGAGATCCTCGACGCGATCCACACGCTTGCAACCGGAGGTCGGAAATGACGACCGGCACGCTGACCAAGAAAGACTTCGTCACCGACCAAGAGGTCAGGTGGTGCCCCGGCTGCGGCGACTACGCGATCCTCTCCTCGGTGCAGGCCGTTTTTCCCGAGCTCGGGATCCCACGCGAGAACTTCGTGATCGTCTCCGGCATCGGATGCGCCGCGCGATTCCCCTATTACATGAATACCTTCGGCTTCCACACGATCCACGGCCGCGCCCCGGCTGTTGCAACCGGGATCAAGATCGCGAACCCCGGGCTCTCCGTCTGGATAGCAACCGGCGACGGCGACGCGTTGTCGATCGGCGGAAACCACATCATCCACCTGATGCGGCGCAACGTGGACATCAAGGTGATGCTCTTCAACAATCGGATCTACGGCCTGACGAAGGGGCAATACTCCCCCACGTCCGAAATGGGAAAGCGTACGAAGTCGACGCCGTACGGCTCGCTGGACCGACCGTTCAATCCGATGTCGGTGGCGATCGGATCCGGGGCGACTTTCGTCGCGCGCAGCGTCGACGTTTACGCGGCGCACCTCAAGGAGGTCTTGGGCGCCGCCGCGCGGCACAAGGGCACGGCGTTCGTCGAGATCTTCCAGAACTGCAACATCTTCAACGACGGCGCGTGGGAACCCTACCGCGAGAAAGAGCTGCGCGACGACAACCTCCTCCACCTGCGCCACGGCGAGCCGCTGATCTTCGGCAAGAACGCAGACAAGGGAATCCGGATGCGGTCGCCGTTCGAACCCGAAGTCGTCGCGTTAGGCGGCGCCACGAGTGCGAAGGACCTCTTGGTCCACGACGAGAAGGGTCCTGCCGCCTACGCATTCATGCTCGCACAGATGGAAGCGCCTGCGTTCCCGGTGCCGGTCGGCGTGTACCGCAACATCGAGGCTCCGATCTTCGATGCGGCGATGCACCTCCAGGTCGAGCAGATCACCGCGAAGAAGGGCAAGGGTGACCTCAAGGCGTTGCTCTACAGCGGCGACACGTGGGAGGTTCGGTGACCCGCCTCGCATGAGGCGCTTCGTTTTGGCTTGGATGATCGCGACGTGCGCCCTTGCGGCGAGCGCGGTCCCGCCGTCGCTGCCCGAGTCGCAGATCCGGACGCTCCTTGGCGATCAAGCCGTCGCGTGGAATCGCGGCGACCTTCCGGCTTTCTGCGCCGTCTACGCGGATGACGCCACGTTCATCTCGCCGTCGGGACTGACGAAAGGACGCCAAGCCGTCCTCGAGCGCTACCTCAAGAAGTACGTCGACAAGGCCGGCATGGGCTCCCTCACCCTCGAAATCGAAGAGGTGCGTGCGGCGAGCGATTCGAGCGCTTCGGTCGTTGCGCGGTGGACGCTGGCCTGGCCCGACAAGCCCAAGGCGGAAGGGTTGACCCTCCTGGTTCTCAGCAAGACGAAAGACGGCTGGCGCATCGTGCAGGACGCTTCGATGTGATCGGTTCATCGCCCGCAAGGACCCGATCTCCGCGCGCCCTGATCGCCCTGCTCGCCGTGACGATTCTCTGGGGTTGGACCTTCATCTGGATGAAGCAGGGCTTGAACGCGGCCTCGTCGACGCTCGGCCGTCCCGGAGGCGCTTCGGTCGTCTCGCTGTACGTCACCGTCCGCTTCGCGATCGCGGCAGCGGTTTTGGCCGCGTGGCCGCGAGCTCGCATCGGTCTCGATCGAGGAGCGTGGCGCGGCGGAGCCTTCCTCGGCGTCTTGCTGTTCGCTGGGTTTTTACTGCAGATGATCGGGCTGGAACACGTGAGCGCGCCGGTCTCGGCGTTCCTCACGAGCCTGTACGTCGTGTTCTCGGCGATCGTGACGTCTTGGCTTCATCGAGCGCGGCCGCACCTCCCCTTCCTGATGGGGATCGTGCTCGCCACGTTCGGCGCCGGTTTCATCGAAGGCCCACCGCATCTCACATACGGCCTTGGGGAGTGGCTCACCGTCGCGAGCGCGTTCTTGTTCGCGCTCCACATTCTGGCCACCGATCGTGTGACGAAGGCGCACGCACCGCTCGCCGTCACGCTCGCCATGTTCGCCGCGACGGCAGGCTTCGGCCTCTTGTCCCTCGCGCTGTCCTCCGTCCACCCCGCGGCGCCATCGACTGCGGAGCTCTTCGCGCTGCTCCACGTCCGCGCATTCGTCGTGCCGCTTCTTCTTTCGACACTCCTGGCGACGGTCGTCGCTCTCACGCTGATCAACGTCTTCCAGCGCGAGATGGACCCCGTCCGCGCGGCGATTCTCTATGCGCTCGAGCCGATCTGGACGACGGTCATCGCCGCTTTGCTCGGATTGGGTCTTCCGGGTTTCTGGCTCTGGATCGGCGGCGGAGCGTTGCTGACCGGCAACGTCATAGCCGAGTTGGGCGTCGGAGACGCACCCCTTTTCCGCCGAAAACGGTAGATCGCCCCGGTCGGGACCGATCGAATACCGGCCCGCAAATTGGATGTATAAAGAGTGCAGTCCTCTCGAGTTGAGGCCTCAAACAGAGGCGGGAGAGCGAGATGCCAGCCGTTGTAGGAATTCGAACCCGCCGTATCAGCGCACGATCACGCACGCGAACCAACTACCAGGTTCCGTTCATTTCGCGTTAGGCACACTACTGTGTCTGACTAAAGGCTGTTCCGGACGGTTTCGCTGGAGGTCATGGTTGATCGGGCTTCAGCTTCTCCCCGTGGTGCTCAGTCTCATCGTTCTGGGCGCGCATTTCCTGAGGTCCGGCAGCTTGGTCCTGGTCGCCGTGGTTCTCATTCTCCTGTGTTTGCTTGGTGTGCGGCGCGTTTGGACGGTTCGAACGGTCCAGGTGGCACTCTTGTTCGGGGTGGTGGAGTGGGTACGAACGTTGGCGCGTCTGGTTGCGTTGCGAGCCCAACAGGGCGAGCCAGTGCTGAGGTTGACGCTCATACTCGGAAGCGTGGCGCTGTTAACAGGACTATCGACCCTAATGTTCCGCTCTGCTCGGCTGCGAAGGTGGTATGAACCTGGGCAGGCGAGAGTTTCGGGCGGTGCCTAACGAATTAAAGCTTTTTGCCGCGCGCAGCCGCGGCAAATGGCTGTGTTGAACTCGGTCCGCCGGCCCTTGGAGTTTCAATCGCGATGTGGGAGTCAGGGACGGATCGGATGGGCGCTCAGGTGCGATGTCTGAAGCGG
>CAZUGP010000090.1:0-4555 GCA_964619965.1 uncultured Acidobacteriota bacterium | reverse complement strand
CCCGAGTCGTCGCCGGGATCGTTCTCGACCGGATCGTCCGCCAAGGCGGGGACCCCGGCGACATCGCAGTCGTGTCGCCCTATCGCGCGCAGCTCCGTCTGATCCGTACGCTCGTCAAGCGCGGGCTCGATGCGGCGGGCGGCGGTTCGCCCCTTCCGGTGATCGACACGGTGGAGCGCATTCAGGGACAGGAACGCGAGCTGGTCGTCGTCTCGCTCGTCGCGTCGGACCCGGATCATCTCGCAGGGGACGCGGCGGCATTCTTCTAGTCGGGAAACCGGCTGAACGTCACGATCACCCGGGCGCGGACGAAGCTCATCGTCGTGGCGAGCCCGCTGGCGTTCACGGCGTTCCCGAAGACCCTCGCGGGCCTCGCCGACGTGGAACGCTTCCGTCGCTTGCGGCGGGAGCTGCCGACGGTCGTCGTCCCGCTCTCGGCGAGCGACATCTCAGGCGAGCACGTCACCGGCGTACAGTCGCTTTAGGAACTGCCGCAGTGGAAGGACCGAAACGGATCCTGCGCGCAAGACCTCTCGCCCGAGGTAGACGCCGAAGGCCTTCTGAATCGTTTTCTCGGCGTAGAGGGTGGAGAGCGCGGCGCCGTCCTCCCGCCGCCATCGGCTCGCTCCCTTCACCTCGATGCCGACGGCCTTTGCTCCTCGCGTCCAGACGAAGTCGACCTCCGAACCGGACGGCGTGCGCCAGTACGCGAGTTGGCCGCCGCAGCCGGACCGCTGGATCGACGCGCGCAGCTCGTGCAACAGATAGGTCTCGAGAAGCGGGCCCCGCTCCGCGTCCCCGAGCGTATCGTGCAGGCGCCCCGACAGGGCGCGGACCGCACCCGGGTCGAAGAAGTAGAACTTTGGATGGCTGAGTTCCTTGACCTTGGCGCGCGGCCGCCATGCCGGCAGCCACGTCCCGACCAACGTATCGACGAGGATCTCGAAGTACCCCTGGACCGTCGGGCGGGCGACGGCGGCGTCGCGCGCGATCGCCGCGACGTTCGTGACCTGTGCGTTGGCGATCGCGGCAACCTCGAGAAAGCGGGTGAAGGAGTCCAGCCGTTTCACCAGCGCCTCATGGCGGATCTCCTGAGTCAAGTAGTTCTCCGCGTACGCCGCGAGGAGATCGACGCGTGCTGCATCGCCTCCGGTCTCGGCCTGCACGGCAGGCAAGCTGCCGAACCGCATCACGACGTCAACGTCGAAGTCGTCGCCGAGCTCCGCGGCGGTCAGCGGGAAGAATTTGCGATTGACGACGCGTCCGGCCAGCAGGTTAGCGTCCTCGCGCTTGAGCTTTCGCGCACTCGAGCCGGTCAGGGCGAATCGGTAGCGCGCGCCGTGCCGGGCGATCAGGTCCTGCACCTCGTTGAGCAGCACGGGGAGACGCTGCACCTCGTCGACAACCACCCAGCTGCGCGGTGGCAACGCCTCGACTTCCTCGGCGAACCGTCCAGGGTCGCGCAGCAGCCGGACCAGTTCGCGCTCGAGAAGCAGGTTGACCCAGTGAGCGTCCGGCAGGACGCTGCGCAGCCAGGTTGTTTTCCCCGTCCCGCGCGGACCGAACAGGAAGAACGACCTTCCGGGCAGGGTGAGATCGCGTGTATACATCGCCAGCATAATAGCCGTCAAAATGGTCGCTGTCGATCCATCGGGAACCGCTCTTCTCGCTCGTGGCGTCGGATCCGGATCATTTCGCCGGGTACGCGGCGGGAGCTGCCGACGGTCGTCACGGACACGCGGCGCTGATTTCTTCCGACCCTCCCGAGGCGTGACCGTACGTCCCGGTCCCGCAACCGTTCCTGCCCCGCACGAGGTACCAATACCCGTCACCGACGGGTGGGATCGACGGATCCTGCACGCTCGCTCCCACGGTTCCCGACGCGAGGCAGGACTCGAACCCGACCGTGCCCACGGGGAGCCCGCTGAGCCGGCCCCGGACGAGGTCGTGCACCGTGCCGCTTCCGCTCCCCGGGGCGGAGGAATTCCACTGCACGGTGGACTTGTCGGGGGCGAGCACGAGCGCGGCTACGGCGGCGGGAATCGAAAACGCCGTCGGGTTCGACGGTGCGCAGTCACAGCCGTCCGCTACGCCGTCCGCGTCCACGTCGGGGTTGTTCACCACGTAACGCCCCCCGCTGTCGAGCTCGTAGTCGCCGAGGCCGCCCCAGACCGCCATGAAGTTGGAGAGCCAAGCGCCGACGTGGTCGTGTCGCGCCGGCGGGACGCCGACGAGCGACGTCGGCGCCCAGGTGTTCGTCGTCGCGTTGTATTGGCCACCGGTGAGAACCGCGTCGAATCCGAGCGCGCTCGTCTCCCCGCCCCACACGAGCATCGAGCTTCCGGTCCAAACGGCCGAATGGCCGATCCTCGCCGTCGGTGCCCCGGCCGTTGCCGTCGCGCTCCAGTTGTTCGCGGTGGGGTCGTAGATCCCGCCGGTAGCGAAGTCGGCGCTCCCAGTTCCTCCCCACACGATCATCTTGCTGCCGGTCCAGACCGCCGTGTGACCCGCGCGCGGTGACGGCGAACCCGGTTTGGCGATCGCGCTCCAGCTCCCGGCTACCGGATCGTAACGCGCCCCCATGGTGGTGTACTTCGGTGACGCGTCCCCGTTGCGTCCGCCCCAGACGATCATCTCGCTTCCGGTCCAGATCGCCGTGTGCTCCTGCCGCGCCGACGGTGCGCCGGTCGTCGTCAGCGGCGTCCAGACGTTCGCGACCGGATCGTAGAGCGCCCCCGAGTCGGTGACGGAAGTCGCGGTCTCGCACGTCAACCCGCCCCAGACGAGCATGCGTGAGCCGGTCCATACGGCGGTGTGGCGCCGCCTGAAGAGCGGCTCGGTGAGGTAGTCGATCGGCTGCCACGTGTCCGCAACGGGATCGTAACGCGCGCCGAAGTCGTGGGGCCACGGACATGGCTCCCCGCCCCAGACGAGCATCTCGCTTCCGCTCCAGACCGCCGTGTGAAACACGCGGATCCTGGAGACGCCGGTTGTCGTCGTCGCACTCCAAGCGTCCGTTAGCGGATCGTACCGGCCGCCCGTCATGAGGGGTTCATCGGCGTTCACGCCGCCCCAGACGATCAGCAGGTTTCCCGTCCAGACGGCGGAGGCGCCGTGCCGCGGCGTCGGCGCGTTCATCCAGTAGGTCGGCGTCCAACGATCGCGAATCGGATCGTAGCGCCCACCCGACTGGTAGTAGCTCGTTCCGCCGGCATACCCTGCCCAGACCACCATCTCCGTCCCGCTCCAGACGGCGACGTGGTTCGCCCGGGGAGATGGCGCGCCTGTCGTCGTCACCGGCGCCCATGAGTCGGTCGCCGGCGCATAGCGCCCTCCACCGTCGAAAATGGTTCCACCGGCACTCCCACCCCAGACGATCATCTCGTTTCCCGTCCATACCGCCGTGTGGCCCTGCCGCGCCGGAGGGGCGCCGGCGGACGTGACGGGCACCCAGGAGTCGCCGATGGGGTCGTACCGCGCTCCCGAGTTGAACTGGTGTGGGCTGCCGAGGATGTAATCATGGCCCCCCCAGACGAGCATCTCCGCGCCGCTCCACACCGCCGTGTGGATCTCGCGCGCCGCTGGAGCCCCGGTCTCGGTGGTCGGGCTCCATGAGTCCGCGATGGGGTCGTAGCGGCCGCCGGACTGCAAGACGTCGCCAACGCCCGAGATGCGGCCGCCCCAGACGATCATCCGGCTCCCGGTCCACACCGCGGAGTGGTACTGCCGGCCGGCAGGGGCGTTGGTGGTCGAGGTCGGTTGCCACGAGTTGGCCGCCGGGTCGTAGCGCCCGCCCGTTTGCAGCCATTGGCTCCCCATGATGTCCCCGAAATGACCTCCCCACACGACGATCTCGCTTCCGGTCCAGATCGCCGTGTGGTCTTGCCGGGGGCCGGGCGCGCCCGAGGTCGGAAACGCGGTCCACGTGTCGGCGACCGGATCGTAAAGCCCGCCGGTGTCGAGTTGTCCGCCGATCGCGGAGCCCCCCCAAACGGCGACCCGACTGCCGGTCCACACGACGGTGTGACCGGTTCGTCCGGTCGGTGCGTTCACCGGTGAGGTTCGCGACCACGTGTCGGTCACGGGATCGTAGCGCCCCCCGACGACCGGATAGACGCCGTCGCGGTAACCACCCCAGACGATCATCGCGCTTCCCGTCCACACCGCCCGCGCGGCACTCCGGCCATCGGGGACCATGCCGAGCCCGCCGTTGTCCCACGTGTCGCTCGGCGCGCACGTCGGAGGACCCGCCGCGCTCCGCGGCTTCGGCAGCGTGTCCGACCCGCCGGCCACGGCCGGCACGTCGCGCGATTCGAAAGATGGCCCGACATCGCTCCACCAGGAGTCCCACCCAAGCTTGCGAACGACGTAATTGGCGATGGTGGCTCGATCGTGTCCCTCGGCCGTGACCACGCGGACGACGAACGTCTCGTCCTCCTCGACGATCGGACTCACCTCACCCACGCGCGCGGGAGCTCGGGCACGTAGCCGCGCGAACTCCTCTGCCGTAACCGTCATGCGGAGTCGGCGCTCGCCTGTGAGCTCGAGTCCGTCG
>CAZUGP010000089.1:0-3368 GCA_964619965.1 uncultured Acidobacteriota bacterium | reverse complement strand
TGGCGGGATCGGCGCCGTTCATCACTTGAACGTGGACGTGCGGCAACATCGTGTTGCCGCTGTTTCCCGCGCGGGCGAGCACGTCGCCTTCCGTTACCTTCGCGCCCGGCAGGACGGTGATCGAGTCCTTCTGCAGGTGGGCCAAGAGAACGAAGACCCCGTGGCCCGCATCGAGCACGACGTGGTTACCGAAGATCCAACGCGGCGCTCGAACGGACTCAACGAGACTGCGGCGCGGAAACTCTTTCTGGGCGTCGTTGTCCTCGACCCCGTCGATCACCGAGACGACGGTTCCCGTTGCCGGTGCGCGCACGGGCCGTCCGAACGTCGCGCTTTCGTCGTTGCGATGTGACGTGTCGAAGCCCGGCGCGCCCGATTTTCCCGATTCGCTCACGGCGGCGAAGTCCCAGGAGAACTCCCCGCCGAGCTTGCCGCGACGGTGGTTCGTGTCGCAGGTGTGCCCTTGGGTGACGCGCCACGTCCCCAGAACGGGCAGCGCGATCACCGGAGGGTCGACGGGCGGGCGCAGCGGTACGTCGAGGATCTGCATCGTACGGACGAGACGCACCCCACGGCGCTCCACGAGGTCGAAATGGAAGCGGAGACGATCGGTCGCGATCGTCGGGGGCGCCAGGCACAACCCCGCCCAGAGGTCGCTCGCGCCGGCCTCTACGCGCGGATCGGACAGGAGGCCCGCGCGCGTGAAGATCGACGTTGCCGGGTCGAGCGTGCCGACGGCCACATCGCCTTCGAAATAGGTCATGCGAAGGCGCTCCACGCGCACACGCCGGTCGCCCGGATTCCGCGCCTCGATCGTCAGGAGTGCGTCCCGCCGCCCGCCGTTTTCGAGAACGACGGTGACGGGCGGCCGAATGTCGAACAGAAGCCGCGGATCCCCGGCCCCAGCGAGGCCGGGGATCACCAGGGCGGTCCCGACGGCGGCACCGAGGAGGGCGAGCCGCACGCGGGTAGGAACTACTTCGTTTTCTTGACGAGGTCCTTGAGGGCCTTCGCCACGGTGAAGCGAACGACGGTCTTGGCGGGGATCTTGATCGCCTCGCCCGTCGCGGGGTTGCGTCCCATCCGCGCCTTGCGCTTGACGACCTTGAACTTGCCGAGGCCCTTCATGGGGACCTCGCCGCCCTTCTTGATCGTTTTTTCGACGACCCCGGTCAGTCCCTCGAGGAAGGTCTTCGCGCTCTTGCGATCGGAACTCGTCGCCTCGGCCAGCAGCTGAATCAGTTCGGTCTTCGTCATCGAACGGTCCTCCAAGAATGGGATGAGACGGCCGCCAGTATGGACTTTTTCGAAAACAAATCAACGCCAAAGCGTGCTTCTTGCGGTCTCGATCGCACGCGCGACGCCGTCCGCTCCGTCCTTCGACGCGTCGACCCGAAGGTCGGCGAGCGCGTACGCCGCTCGCCGCCGCTCGAACAACGCGCGGCGCAAGAGCGGGTCATCCGCCGGCCACAACGGCCGCGACGCCCCGGCGGAAGCCCGCGCGGCGACGACCGAAAGCGGCGCGTCGAGCCAGATCGTTACCCCGTGAACGCGCAAGAAGGCGCGCTGCGCCACGCCGAGGAAGAGACCGCCACCGGTTGCGACGACGAGCCGCTTCCGTCCGCCCAGGGAGCGCAGCGCGTCCCACTCGGCCTCGCGAAAGCGCCCCTCGCCCGACTCGCGGAAGATCAGCTCGACCGAGCGCGCTTCTTTTCGCTCGACGAGGGCGTCGGTATCCTCGAAGTCCCAGCCCCAATGCGCGGCGAGCGCGCGTCCCGCGGTCGACTTTCCGACTCCCATGAAGCCGACGAGGAAGATCGGCGTGTCCACGGTGCCGCGCGCGTTCAACGCGCGGGCTCGTCTGCGCCGTGCGCCGGCCCGCGCTCCCCCGCCGTGACCGCGATCGGAAGCACGTTTTCTGCGGGGGTCACCGGGCACTGGAACCGCTCCGGTTCGCCGTAGGCGCACGAGGGGTTGTACGCGGTGTTGAAATCGAGAACGAACGGACCGCCGTCGGGCCCTAGGAGATCGACGTAGCGCCCCGCCGGATAAGTCTCCTTTCCGGTGGTTACGTCCTTGAACGGCAGGAACAGTCCTTCGCCTCCGGGCCGGTCCGGAAGATCGAGCATCCGGTAGACCTGGAGCGTGAGCTCTCGCCCGGTGCGGGTAAAGGTCACCCGCCCCCAACGTTCGCAGGGACGCCGCTCTCCGTTCGTCGTGACGATCGTGATCCGCGTCGCCGTCGGGTAACGTTCGATCCACCCGGCATAGCGCCACGCCGGATCGGGGGGAAAGTACGTCAGGCCGCGAAACGCCGCGCGCTCTCCGCGAGGGATCGGCGAATCGGAATCGCTCGCAAACGCCGCGTCCTTCTCGTGACGGTTGCGATCGAGCTCCTCGGTCCACGACCGCGGTGGCGGCACGGGCGACATCGTGACGCGGGATCCGCGGCAGGCGGCGAACGCGGTGAGCGCGGCGAAGGCGACCGCCGCCGCGACGCTCCTCACGACCACACCGCGGGAATCCGAAGCGTCCGTCCCGCCTTGTCGCGGTGGAGGAGGAACCCTTGCGAGCGCCCGAGCTCCCAGAGCCGCCGCGTGACCTCGACGTCCTTCCGGCAGTAGTGTTCGATCAAATCGATGCGCCCCTCCTTCCACCACCTGAGGCTCTGCAGCCCGTCTCCCGACTTCGACTCGCCGAGATTGACCTCGGATAGATGATTGAGAGAGACGCGAAAGCCGACGCTTGCGTGGATGGCTGCCAAGAGATCGACGGTGCGGATGCGGCCGAGGTCCCGGTCGGTGTAGCCGGAGAGCACCGCGAGATCGAATCGATCGATGTTGAAACCCACGACGCGGTCGGCGAGTGCCAAATCGAGGAGCAGACGCTCGACGTCGGCCTCGTAGTACGTGCGGTAGGCTTCGCGCTCGACGTCGTAGACGACGGCCAGTGCGAGCCCCATCTTGGAGGCGAACCCCCAACCGCCGACGTCCTCCGCGCTGCGTTGGGTCTCCAAATCGAACACCAGGACGTGCCCCGCGTCGACCTTCGTTTCCGCCTCGACGCGGCCTCCGCGGGTGATGCCGTGTTTTCGCGGCGCGGGAGGAGTAACCGGCGCGGCTTCCGCCTCGGGATGCGTCTTGAGGTCGACGGTGATCGCGCCGAGCAACACGCGGAGGACGTAGAAAACCGCCGCCTTGTCGAGCGGCTTGTTCCCGTTCCCGCAGCGCGGGGATTGGATGCATGCCGGGCAGCCCGCGTCGCACGGACAGGCATCGATCAGCTCGCTCGTCTTGGTGAGCAAATCGACGAGCTCGGCGAACGCGCGCTCCGCTAACCCTGCGCCTCCCGGAACGCCGTCGTACAGA
>CAZUGP010000088.1:0-30216 GCA_964619965.1 uncultured Acidobacteriota bacterium | reverse complement strand
AGGAAATCGGCGAAGAACGTCCCGTTCCCGCCGTTGTGCTCGATCAGGCGCCCGCCCCAGGGCGCGTCTCCGATCGACCATCCGTAGCCGTAGTAGGTGTCCGCGTTGGCGTTTTCGCGCACGTGCCGGTGGAACATCTTGTCCTTCTCCGCGGCGGAGAGCACCGTGCCGCCCGAGAGCGCGACGTGCCAGCGGAGCATGTCGTCGAGGGTCGAGCTGATTCCGCCGTTGGCGCGAAGAGCCCAGTAGGGACCGTCGGCGGCCCACGGTTTCTCGTTGATCCGTCCCCACCGCTTGCCGTCGTGATAGCCGACCGCGACCGCTTCTTTCGGCCAGGACGGCAGTTTGTACCCCGTGTCGCGCATTCCAGCGGGGAGGAACAGGTTGTCCCTGAGGTACTGCTCGTACGATTTGCCGGAAACGATCTCGACGATCGCGCCGAGCAGGCTGTAGCCGGAATTCGCGTAGAAGAACGCGTCGCCGGGTTTGCTGCGCAGCTTCGAAGCGAGGATCCGCTTCACGTACTCGTCACGTAAGACGGGATCGTAGTCTCCGGCGAAGTCCGAATCGAGGCCCGAAGAGTGCGTCAAAAGCTGGTGCAGCGTGATCGACTTCTTGTCTTCGGGCACGTTCGGGATGAACTTCCCGATCGTGTCTTCGACGCGCAGCTTCCCCTGCATCTCGAGCTTCAGGATCGCCGCGGCTGAGAATTGCTTCGTGATCGAGCCGACGTCGAAGACGGTCGAGGCGTCGTAGGGGACGCTGTTTTCCCGGTCGGCCATGCCGTAACCTTTGCGGAGCAGGACGGTGCCGCCCTTCGACACGAGGACGCTCCCGCGAAAGTCGGCGCCAACGAGCCAGCCGTCCAGCTTCGCCCCCAGCGCCGGATCGGCCGGCGCGGCGGTCACTGCGGCGGCGAGAGCCAGAGCGATGAGCATCCGAGGTTCTCCTGGAGCGTCCGGATGGGTATACGTACGAGAACTGTAGTTAGCCGAAAAGGGGAGTGTCCCCTTTTCGTCCCCTCGGCTACTCGGGCTTCCAGTCCGGAACGCGTCCGGGCGTCCACGGGGCACCCGCCGTCTCAGCGTCGTCTTCGAGCAGTTTGAGATCCACGAGCACGAGCGTACGCAGCTTCGCCTGGCACGGTGCGAACTGCTCGGCGGCGATCTCGTAGTTGCGTTGGTGCGTCGCGGTGGGGGTGGAGGTGGCGTCCCAATGTCCGAACACGATCGTCTGCACGCGATCCACGATCGACGGCGGCGTCGGCTCGTTCCGGCTCCCGAGCGTCGTGTCGCCGTTGAGCTCGACTTGCAAGTCCTTGAGGCGAGCCTCGATCGCGCGCAAGGCCACAGGCAGGTTCGGATCCGCGGCCGGCGCATCGGCCAGCGCCTTCTTCAGGTGGTCGATTCGTGTTTGCGCTTCACCGGCGGCCTTCGCGGCGCCGAGCACGGCGCGCTGCAGGCGTCCCGTCTTCTCCTCGAATGCGAGAAGGGCGTCGCGATCGGCGGCAGGCAGGGACGCGGTCCCGAGCGGAATCGCCGCGAACGACTCGGGCTGGCCCAGCGCCGTCACGACACCACCCACGCGCTTCGCCAAGGAGACCGTGTAGCGGCCCGGCGCGGCGAGCGGCCCGAAGGGGAGGCGGTCCCACGGATCGAGCTCGGGCGTCGTGAGGCTCGTCGGCTCGAATTGCGGATAGCGGAGATCCCAGGCGACCCTCGTGAAACCGGCCGTCGTCGGCCCGGTCAGACGCCGCACGACATTGCCTTCCGGGTCGGTGACGGTCAGTACGATCGCGGGCTCCTCCTCCCGATCCTCGGCGCGGAGCGCGTCCCACGACGGATAGGGAGTGTCCTCCCCCTTCTTCTGCTTCTCCTTCTCGGCGTCCAAGCGCGTCTTCCTCAGGGTCTTGATCTCGTCTTTCAGGTAGTAGGTGAAGACGGCGCCGAACGGCGGGTTGGGCGCGTTGAAGAAGCGGTCGCCGAAGAACGCCTTCTCACGCCCGCCGTTCGGAGCCTGGGGGATGAACATCCAGGCGTCGCGCACCGGGAAGAGCGTCGCTTCCTTCTCCAGCGTTTCCTTGGACGCGGCGCGCAACGCGCGGTAGTCGTCCAGGATGTAGAAGCCGCGGCCGAACGTCGCGAGCACGAGATCGTTCTCCCGTTCCTGGACGGCGAGGTCGCGGACCTGGATCGTGGGCAGGCTGCCCTTGAGCTGATTCCAGCTGCCGCCGCGGTCCTGCGTGAAGAACACCCCGAACTCGGTCCCCGCAAAGAGCAGGTCCGGAGCGACCGGATCTTCGGCCAGCGCGTACACGGTCCCGCGCTCGGGGAGGTTGCCGGATACCGACCGCCACGAGCGCCCGGTGTCCTTGCTGACGAGGACGTACGGCTTGAAGTCCCCCTTCTTGTGATTGTCGAACGTGGCGTACATCGTCCCGGCGTCGTGCCGGGAGAACACCACGCGGGACACGTAGCTCTCGTCGGGCACCCCGGGGAAGCTGCCGACCGATCGCCAGGCGCCTCCTCCGTTCTCGCTGATCTGGATGAGCCCGTCGTCGGTCCCGATGGCGAGCAACCCTTCCCTCTTCGGGCTCTCCGACAACGCCACGATGTTGCCGTAAAACGACGTCGAAGCATTCTTCGCGACGGCGTCCACGCTGAAGATGCGGCCCATCACCTTCAACTTGTTGCGATCGGTCTGTCGCGTGAGATCGCCGCTCACCGGCCTCCACGTGTCGCCGCGATCGTCGCTACGGAAGACGCGCTGCGCCGCGAAGTAGAGCCGCGTGTGCGCGTGGGGGCTGATGATCAGGGGAGAGTCCCAATTCCAGCGCAAGCCGGGCTCGCCTGCGCCCGGCTGCGGCTGGATGTCGATCTGCTCGCCCGTGCGCCGGTCGAATCGGACCAGGACGCCGTGCTGGGACTCCGAGTAGACGATGTTGGGGTCCTTGGGATCGACAACGGTCTGGAAACCGTCGCCGCCGGTCGTGATGTACCAATCAGCGTTGACGATCCCGTGCACCGTGCGAGAGCGTGACGGGCCACCCACCGTGTTGTTGTCCTGCGTGCCGCCGTAGACGTTGTAGAACGGCACCGCGTCGTCGATCCCCACCTTGTAGAACTGCGCGAGCGGGAGGTTTTCGAACCACGCCCATGTGGTGCCCCGGTCGAACGATTCGTACACCCCGCCGTCGCACCCGCCGATCAAGTGATCGGTGTCGGCCGGGTCGATCCACAGGACGTGGTTGTCCACGTGCTTGTACTTCTCCCCGACCTTGCTGAAGGTCTTGCCGCCGTCCTCGGTCACCTGCAGCCAAGTGTCCATCGAGTAGACGCGGGTTTCGATCTTGGGATCGACGAAGAGCTCCTGGTAGTACTGGGGCCCGCCGGCGACATACGGGCTGCGCTTCTCCCACGAGCCGCCCTGATCGCTGGAGCGGAAGAACCCGCCCGCCTTGTTCGCCGCTTCGATCACCGCGTAGACGACGTCGGGTTTCGACGGGGCGATCGCCAAGCCGATCCGTCCCATGTCCTCCTTGGGGAGCCCGTTCTCGAGTCTCTTCCAGGTCGCGCCACCGTCTGTCGTCTTCCAGATCCCCGAGCCGGGACCGCCGTCGATCAGCGTCCAAGTGTGGCGCCGCCTCTGGTACGAAGCGGCGTACAGCACGTCGGGGTTGCGCGGGTCCCTCACGACGTCGGTGACGCCGGTGTTCTCGTCCACCGTGAGGATCGCCTTCCAGGTCTTGCCGCCGTCTTGGGTCTCGTACAGGCCGCGGTCTCCTCCGGGCGCCCACAGGGGGCCCTGCGCCGCGACCAGCACGCGGGTCGAATCGCGCGGATCGATCAGAATCTTGGCGATGTGCTCGGAGTTCTTGAGTCCCAGGTTTTCCCACGACACGCCGCCGTCGTTCGACCGGTAGACGCCGTCCCCATAGGCGACGCTGCGCTGCGAGTTGTTCTCGCCGGTGCCGATCCAGACCGTCAGCGGGTTTCTCGGGTCGAGCGTCACGCAGCCGATCGAGTACGACCCTTGGTCGTCGAAGATCGGCGTCCATGTCGTCCCGGCGTTGATCGTCTTCCATACGTTCCCCGACGCTGCCGTCACGTACCGGATCGCCGAGTTGCGCGGATCGATCGCGATGTCGGTGACGCGCCCCGAAATCATCGCGGGGCCGATGCCGCGGAAGGCGAGCCCCTTGAACGGGTCGGGCTTGGTCTCCTCGGCCTTCTTGGCGTCGGCCTTCTTGGCGTCAGCCTTCTTCGTCTCCGCATTCTTCGCGTCCGGCTTCTTCGCGTCGGCGGCGAACGGCATCGAGACGACGAGGAGAGCGGCGGCCATGGCGAGCGGGCGCGTTGCGATCATGGGGAGACCTCCGATTGGGGTACGCCTTCTACGAGATAGATCGTGGAGTGTTGCAGGATATAGCTGTATGCGTAGTCATGAGGATCGTCGGCCACGACGACGACGTTCACGCGAAGCGCCCCCGCGAGATCAGGGGGGGCGATGTCGAAAACGTGCTCGCGGCGGCCGGTGGCGATATCGACGCGCTCCAGCGGCGTCGGGACGTCGCCGTACCGGTGGACGAGCACGCCGCGTCCATCGGCGGCCCACCGAACCACCACGTCGTTGGGGGTCAAAAACGGCAGCGGCGTCGGCGCGCCTCCGTCAACGGGATAGAGGGCGAACGCGTAGCTGTCGATGGCTCGGGCGATGATGGTCTTGCCGTCCGGCGAGACGCGGCCGACGGTCGTCCCCTCGGCCGTCACCGGACGCGCTTTTCCTCCTGCGAGATCGAGCGCGTAATACCGTCGCGCATGCCCCGCCTCGCTGGCTGCGACGAAGAGCGTCTTGGCATCCGGAGAGAAACGCGCGTCGGCGAACGAGCCCAATCCCGCGGCGTCGAGTTGCCGTGATTGCCCGGCGCCGGTGGGATAGAGAACCAGCTTCTCAGGTGGGCCCGGAATGCACGCCGCGACCCACTTTCCGTCGGGAGACAGATCGTAGGATTGTCCTTCGCCCAGTCGGACGATCGGCGAGCCGTCGGTCGTTCGCAAGCCCACCGCGTAGTTGGCTCCGACGACATCTGCCTGCTCCGTGAAGACGAGGGTCCGCCCGTCCCTCGAGATCGCGGATGGTATCGAGTTGTCGAACCACGACAACGAGAGCTCGTGTGATGCGCCCGGTCCTCGCCCCCGCAGCTCGCGGTGACGATCCTCGACCGCGACGATCCAGCGCCCATCGCTTGCAACGTCGAGCACGATCAGGTTGCCGGGGGCCGAAAGCGCCTCGCGGATCACGCCGGAGGGGGTCGCCGCAAAGATCGTGAGCTGGTGTTGACCCTTGACGCCTCCAAAGACGATCTCGCGGTCGTCCGGGGACCACGCGATCCCTTCGAGCCGCGCGAACGCCGGCGAGCGGAACGTCGTGCCGCCTTTGCGATCGATGACCACCACCACGCCCCGGTCGTCGTACCGGAGCGGGTGCTCGAAGTACGCGATGTGACGACCGTCGTGCGAGACGCGGACGTCGCTGAGATATCCCGTCCCCTGAGCGAGCAACGTACCCACGGGGCATTCGAGCCGGTCCTTGCCCTCGGAGGACCTGATGATCGCCAGGTCGTCGCCCTCCGGGGTCCAGTCGGCCTCCCGCACGCCCTCTTCAATCGCGCGGGGCGCACCGCCGCCCAGAGGGACGCGTCCGAGGGTTCCTTCGAACAGCCGGTGGTTGAGGTGCCTGACGCCGGTGAGGACCGCCAGCTCTCCTTTCTTCGACACCGAGAGGAGCTGTGTCCCCGGAAGGCCCAACGGACGCGGCTCGGGGAAGTCGAGGCTCACCGTGAAAATCTCCGGGATGTTGCCGGAAAGGGCTGCGCTGAACACGATCGTGCGGCCGTCCGGGGCGAACGCGGCACGGAAGATCGACATCTGTTGGAACGTGATCGGCTGAAACGACACCGGCCGGGCCGCCGTCGACACACCCGCCGGCTTCACCGCCTGCATGACGTACGGGATCATGGCACCCAGGAGGACCAGCGCGAAGGCGGAAGCCGCAACCACCGCGCGGCGCGTTCCCTTCGACGCCGGGGCGATCGCTCGCGCGGCCTCCGGAGACGACGCGGACGACGTGCTCATCGCGCTTTCGAGCGCGATCGCGAGATCATGGGCCGAGTGGAAACGCTCGTTGGGGTCCTTCTCGAGGCAGCGATCGAGGATTGCGCGCAGTGGGCCCGACACGGGCGATGAGCTGGCCGGTGGTGCGGCAGGATCCTCGTGCAGGATCGCCGTCATCGTCTCGGCGGCCGTGTCCTTGTGGAACGCGCGCGTGCCCGAGAGCATCTCGTGGAGCACGCAGCCGAGCGAGAAGATGTCCGAGCGCGCGTCGGCCGCGGTGCCGCGTACCTGCTCGGGAGACATGTAACCCACGGTCCCGAGCACCGCGCCGGGGGAGGTCAGCTCGACCCGCGTCGGCGTCTGCGTCGCGTTCTCGACGGACGCGGCCTCGGCGGAGCGCGCGAGACCGAAGTCGAGGATCTTCACGCGGCCATCGCGCGTCACGAAAAGATTCTCGGGTTTTAAATCACGGTGGACGATCCCCTTGTCGTGCGCCGCCGCGAGGCCGCGTGCAATCTGAACGGCGAGATCGACCGCCTTGCGGGCCGGCAGGGCCCCAGCGGCCAGCCGCGCTCTCAACGTCTCGCCTTCGAGCAGCTCGGTGACCGCGTAGGCTAGGCCGTCGTGTGTCCCGAAGTCGAAAATCGCCAGGATCCCCGGATGCGACAGTGCGGCGACCGCCTTGGCTTCGCGCTCGAACCGGCCCAAGAACCCTTCGTCTCCCGCGACACGAGACGGCAACACCTTGATCGCGACATCGCGCGACAAGCGCGCGTCGGTCGCCCGGTACACTTCGCCCATGCCGCCCGCACCGAGCGGGCCCACGATCTCGTACGGGCCGACGCGAGTCCCGGGCGTCAACGGCATCGAGGGGATCCCATCTCAGAGCTTGAGCAGCCAGTTGACGATCGAAGGGATCGCGTCGAACCCTGAGTCCCGTTCCGAGCCGGCGAAAATCGCCCCTCGGGCGTCCTCGGGGATTTTCGGCTCGACCTTGAATCTGAGCTGCGAAGCCCGGGCCCGTTCCTCTTGCTCCTGGCGTTCGTCGGAGACGCGCTCGCCCCCGAGCTTGATCCAGCGCAGCACGGCGTCCAGCTCGGCCGTGTCGAACCAGATGCCGTGGTCGCGGCAACGATCGAGCAGGATGCCGCTGACGCGCTCGAAGTTGACGCGATTCATCGGTGTCCGGCAGGCGGGGCAGGGCCGGTAGAGCGGTCCCGCGACTTGCGAGGTTCGAGGCCGCGACTTCGCCTCGGCCCTGAGCGCGACCGGATCCGGCGTTTTGGGTGCGTCGTCGCGGGCGCGCTCTCCGAGCGTCCGGAAGACCTCCGCGCCGAGCCAGAGACCCGCGCAGACCCCGCATTCGAGGACCGTCAGTCCCGTGGCACCCAACGGACGGCTGTTGAGAAAACGCCCGACGCCGCAGGCCGGGCAGATGCGATCGGTCGGATCGGCCGCGACCTCTTCGGGTGCGATCGCCGTGGCGCAATGGTGGCAGAAGCGGGCCGCGTTGCTGATTCGCGCGAAGCACGACGGGCAGGTCGTCTCCAAGTCCTGCTCGTGAATCGTGAAGTCCGATCCGCAATAGCCGCACGCCTTGCCGCCTTCCTCTCGCGCCGCGCCGCAGGACTCGCAGCGGACAACCGACGCGTCGCGCGAGGCGATGACGGGGACATCGATCGCGGCGCCGCACCGGCATCGGAACTTGCTACCCACCGCGAGACGCGACGCGTCGAACTGTCGATTGCATGAGAGACAGAGCAGCAGCATGCGCACGGCGCAATGTTACAGGGGACACTCCCCTTTTTGTTGCAAAGCTCCCCGGATACCGCTTTGCCAACAAAAAGGGGAGTGTCCCCTGTAACATTGCGCGGGCGCATGCGCAACCGGCGGATCGAGCTTCTCCTCTTCGTGTTCGCGTGGGTCACATACGCCTATTTTCACCAGGGCGGGGGCTGGAACCAGAACGGCCGGTTCGCGCTGACGCGCGCCGTCGTCGAAACGCGGCGACCGTGGATCGACGACTACCTCGTCTACGCGGCGCGCGGAGCGCCCGGCTCGCCGGGGCTGCGCCGGGTTCCCGTGCGCAACGGCTGCTTCGACGACGCCGGTCGCTCGTTCGCGCTCGCGTGGTCGAGGACGGACGGTCCTTTGGCGCCGCTCGCGCCCGATGCCCCTTCGGACGCCCGCCTGGCGCCCGCGGACCGGGCGGCGGTGACGGGCGATTTGGCATTCGCCCGCGGTCACGTCCATCCGAACAAGGCGCCCGGTGGATCGCTCGTCGCGGCGCCCGGCTACGCCGTCGTTTTTGGCTTGGAGCGACTGCTCGGCATCGATGTCGACGCCGCGTGGGTCTTGAACGTCAATGCGTGGCTGTCCGGCGTCGCAAGCGTCGGGCTCATCGCGGCGCTAGGCGTCGTTTTGTTCTGGCGCCTTGCCTTGCGGCTTTCAGGAGGGCGCGTCGACTCTGCCCTCTTTGCCACGCTGGCGTTCGCCTTCGGAACCCTCTACTTCCCGTACGCCACGATGCTCTACGACCATGACCTCGTCGCGGCCGCATGGCTCGGCGCGTTCCTGCTCGCATTCGACGCCCGCACACTTCCCCGGCTCTTCGCTGCCGGGACTTGCGCTGCCGCCGCCGTCGTCTTCAGCTACCTCTCGGTCGTGGCCGTGGCGATCCTCGGCGTCTACGTCATGTGGCGCGACCGCCGGCTCGCGGGCGTTTTCGCGTTTGCCGCGGGAACGATCCCGCCGCTTGCGATTCTCGCCGCGTACAACGCCGTCTGTTTCGGAAAGCTCGTGACGACGAACTACGCCTGGGAAAACCCGTTCTTCCAGGATGCCGGCGGCGCACTTGCGCTCTTCACCACGCCGCGGTGGGACGTGTTGCTCGCGTTGCTGATTTCGCCGCTCCGCGGACTGTTCAGCGGGACTCCGGTCCTCGTCTTGGGCGTGATCGGCCTCGTCGCGATGTTGCGTCAACCGCGCTTCAGGCCCGAGGGACTTCTTTGCGCGGCGATGATCGCGCACATGTTCCTGTTCAACATGTCGTTCACGGCGTGGAACGCGGGCTGGGCGGGCGGGCCGCGCTACCTGATTCCCGCGCTACCGTTCTTGGCGCTTCCGATCGCCGTTGTCGCCCCGCGCGCGGCCTGGGCCCGCCACGCCCTCCTCGCGGTGTCGATCACCGCGATGGCCCTCGTCACGACCGTCGACCCTCAACCGCCCCCGGCGGTTGAGGGGACGTGGACGGTCAGTCCCATCTGGACCATCGACCTCCCACAATTCCTCAATGGGCGTCCCGGTCCGTACGCCTCCGCAACGTGGCCCGTCAGCTTCGTCGCTCGATTCGTGGCGCCTGTTTCGGTCAACCCTAGCGGGATTTACGAGGCGGCTCCCGAACGCTTCTTCCCGGCGGATTCGACGCAGGTCCGGTGGAGCTCGTTCAACGCGGGAGAGTTCCTATTTCCCGGCAGTCGCCTGAGCGTGATCCCCTGGCTTCTCCTCGCGTCGGTCTTTGCGATCGTATTGCGGCGGGAGCACGCGCGCGCCGCTCAGCGCCCCGTGTAGTACGCCTTGATCACGGAGAGCGCCGGCTTCCCCTGGGGGGTGAAATCGCGGTCGTCGCGCGAGCGCGAGCGTGGATTCGGGTGCCACTTCCAAACGAACGACCCTCCAAACCACGGCCTCCTCCACAACATCTCGAACATCGCCGTGTAGGCGTCGCTCTGGAGGTCCAGATCGACGGCGCCTTTCGTCTCCCATTGCCAGGGCTCTTTCAACGATCCCTCGTGCGACTTGAAGCCGACTTCCGTGAAGACGATCGGCTTCCCGGTGCGCTTCGCCAACGCCGCAAGCTTCGCCACCACCGGCGTCCACGCGGCCTCGATCTGCTTCGTCGACGGCCGGTCGACGGTCGCCAACGGGTAGTAGGCCTGTACGCCGATGAAGTCGAGATCGTCCCAGAAGTCGATCTGCTCGGGCTCTAGGTTCCAATTCGCGCAGTAGGTGAGCTTGCCGTGGTAGACCTCGCGCACGCGGGCGACGATCCGCTTCCATTCCGCGGTGCGGGCCGTCGTCTTCCCCAGCTCGGTGCCGACGGCGAAGGCTTCGAACCCGTTCGCTTCCGCCAACCGCGCATAGTGGAGGATGAACTCCGCATACGACGCGAACCATTGAGTCCACAGAGCGTCCGACTCCATCGCGATCTCGCCGGGCCACTCGCCGTGGCGCACCCAGAGATGCGGCTTCAAGAGGGTCTTGATGCCGAGCTTACGCGCCCAGGCGGCGGTTTTCACGAGCCCGTCGTCGGTCTCGCCCCAGAGACCTCCGTCCGACCGGTACCGTATCTCGGTGGACGCGAGCGACGGCGCCCAACCGAACGGCGTCTGGGAGATCCAGTCCACGCCGAGGTCGCGCAGCGGGGCGAGGTTGGTCGCGTCGATGCGGCCCGCGCCCTCCCAGCAAACGCCGCGCATCCTCCCGGCCGGCGGCGCGGGGCCAAAAGCCCGCGTCGACAACGACAGAAGGACGACTCCAAGCACGATGTGGCGCGGGCTCATCCCTTCATTATGATGCCTGTGTCACGGGAGCCTCCATGAGACCCCTCGCCGGTTCCGCTTCGCTCGCCGCACTGTTCCTGGCCGGCGCACTCGCCGAGGCGTCTTCGTCGCTCGTGCTCACCGACGGGCAGATCATCAAAGGGACCGAGGTCACTCGCCAGGGGGACACGTACCTCGTCACGATGGTGGGAGGAAACACCGTCGCGTTCCCGGCTGCGCTCGTCAAGGAGATCAAGCTCGAGGACGAGCCTCCCGCAAACGCTCCGCCGGGACTCACCTACGCGGCGCCGGCGAATCTGGCGGGGCCCCCGGGATTCGCCTCGCAGGATCCGAAGGACCAGTTGAAGGTGATGGGGCCTCCGACCCGGTGGTCGAAGAACGCCGTCGACACGACGTGGGTGCCGACGTCGGCTTACGATCCCAACGTCGACGTGATGGCGGGAAGCCGCTCGACCTGGTCGAAGAACGCCGTCGACACGACCGTCGTGCCCAAGTCGGCCTACGACCCCAACGTCGACGTGATGGCGGGCAGCCGCTCGACCTGGTCGAAGAGCGCAGTCGACACGACTTGGAATCCAACGGACAGCTGGGGATTCAAGAAGTTGTCGTTCAACGCGGGGTCGCCGGACACCCCTATTCCGCTCGACCCAACCGCACCGGCGGGATTCGAGCGACCTGCAGAACCGGCGCCTTGGACCTGCGCCGAGAAGCTGTTCGCGAAAGACGCCGACCGCCCCGCAACCGACAAGGACAACCGGTCGGCTTCGATGGACGTGAAGGCCTTGAAGAGCCCCCTCTACGCCTCGTTGGGACTTCCTCTCTACGAGGCCAGCGGGATGTTGGGCGGCGCCTCCCGCAAGGCCGTCTTCACCATCGCGGGCGGCGCGTGCCGGCTGGTCGGCGGCGACTCCGACGCGCTGATCGGTCTCAACCTGACGGCCGATCACGCGATGGCGCAAGACGCCGCATCGTTCAACGTTGCCGTCGCCGCGCGTGGAGGCACGGGCGTCCCGCCGGGTGTCGACAAGATCGAGTACGCGCTGGCGTTCGTTTCGCTCACCGATCCTCTCGTGAGCGGCTCGTCCGGCGCCACCTTGAAGCTGATCGCGAAGCCCGAGGAGCTTCGATCGATCGCGGCGAAGGCTCAGGGCGCGTGCTCGATCTCGAAGGGAAAGCGCCGTAAGGAAGAGCGCACCGCAACCCGTTCGTTCGCCACGCCGAAGATCGCGGCCGGCAACGACGGCGACGTCGTCACCTTCCTCACCTGGTCGAGCGCCGGGGGCGTGGTGTATCGCAACACCGTCGTGCTCGCGCGCGGCGGCGTCGTCTCCGCCAACCGCGACACCCTCGCATCGCACATCGGTAGCCACAAGGAATAGCGGAAAAGGGACACTCCCCTTTTCCGCTATTCCCGCGCGCGACCGCTGCGCCAGCCGCGGGAAGGCACCTGGCGGTAGTAACGCGCGAGGTGTCGCGCCACGCCGGATCGGACGCGTACCGCGGGGAGAGCGCCGAAACCTAGTTTCGCGACGACGAAGGCCAGCGCCGCCGGGACGAAACGGGTTGCTGCCAGGAGCAGGTGGTACGCGGGAGCCTGCCATGGGCCGAGATGGCGGCTGGCGTAGAAGTGCCTGGACACTACGACCTCGCTTCGCGTGATGGCGGCCGTCTCGGGGTCCTTGCGGCTTGCGCCTCCGTGCGCATGCACGAGCGTGACCGCGCCGGCGACCGCGACCTTGTGCCCTGCGCCCCGCGCGCGACGGCACAGGTCGACATCCTCCGAGTACATCCAGAATCCGTTGCAGAAACCGGAGAGCGCCTCGAAAACGCTTCGGCGTATGAGGAGGACGGACCCCGACACCCAGTCGACCTCGAGATCGCCTACGTGATCGCGGCGCGGATCGGGAAACCGGCCGGGCGCTACGAGCCGGAGCATTGCACGAGTGAGACCGAAGAGCGTCCATAACGATGGAAACGCGTCGAACACCTTCTGCGCGCGACCGTTTTCGTCGACCTGGCGCGCGGTCAGGATCGCCACGTCGGGATGCGAACGGGCCGCGGCGCAAAGTGCAACGATCCCACCCCCTTTTTCCTCCGCATCGGGATTGAAGAAGAGGAGGAACTCCCCACGGGCCTCGATCGCCCCCTGGTTGCAGCCGTCGGCGAATCCCCAGTTCCCGTCGTTTTGCACGAAGCGAACCCCGGGATGAGCCTGAGTGAAGGCGGGCAACAAGCCGTCGCCCGACGCGTTGTCGACGACGAGGATCTCAGCGACCGGCGCGGGACCGCCGGTGAGCGGGCTCAGCGAGGCCAGACAGCGCGAAAGACTCGCCCAGCTGCGGTAGCTCACGATGACGATCGAGAGCTCCACGCGACCGTCCCCGCTCATCGGCCGCGCCGCTGCAGCTCCCACAGCAGGGCGTACTTGAAGAACACCCCCACGCTCTCGAAACCGGCCAGGATGAAACCGCGCGTCCCCTCCAGGAATCCTCCCTTGAACACGTAGATCTTGACCCAACGGTGCACCGTGTGGCCGGCGATCCCCGGCAGCGACGTCGTCTTCCCCCGGTCGTGCATGTCCTGAGCCCAGAGGATCGCGTAGCGCAGTGTTTTTTCGAACGCATCGCGCAACTTGACGTGCGTCAAGTGCTCCATGGGGGCCGCGAGGTCGCGAATCTCACCCTCGACGACCGGGGTCTCGTGAACCGCGTTGACGTACTTCGCGCGGGCCGCGCGCATCAAACGCACCAAGCGCTCGTTGCCGGAACCGGAGCGCGTCAAGGGGCGCCCCATGAAGTGGTTGCGCCGCAAGAGGCGGAAGGCGCCGAGACCCGGCTCGGCCTTTGCCTTCGCGATCGCATCGAGGATCTCCGCCGCCAAGGCCGGAGAGACGCGCTCGTCGGCGTCGACCATCAACGCCCACTCGGCCTTCACGCGTGCGAGCCCGAAGTTGCGCTGGCTCGCGTAGTCGGTGAACGGGTGGAGGGCAACCTCCGCGCCGGCGGCGGAAGCAACCTCACGCGTACCGTCCTCGCTCCCCGCATCGATGACGAGGACGTGGGGCACGAAGCGGAGCGCGGCGACACAGGCCGCGATTTGATGGGCCTCGTTCCGTGTGATCACGACCGCTGTGAGCGAAGGAGGCGAGCTTGAGGCGGACACGGCCGTAGTCTACCGCGAGACGATCGCTCCCACCGGGCAGGAGACGCCGGTCCCTCCGAGGCCGCAGTACCCGCTCGGGTTCTTGTGCAGGTACTGCTGGTGATAGTCCTCGGCGTACCAGAACTCCGGGGCCGGACGGATCTCGGTGGTGATCGCCCCGAACCCGGCCGCTCCGAGCTTCATTTGGAACGCCTCACGCCCTGCCTCCGCCGCGCCGGCCTGCTCGTCGGAGTAGGTGTAGATCGCCGAGCGATACTGCGTCCCCTGATCGTTACCCTGCCGCATCCCCTGCGTGGGGTCGTGATTCTCCCAGAAGATCTTGAGGAGCTTCTCGTACGAGATGCTCGCCGGGTCGTACACGACGCGGACGATCTCGGTGTGGCCCGTCTTCCCCGTGCACACTTCTTCGTAGTAGGGATTCGGCGTGAACCCGCCCGCGTAACCGACCTGAGTCGACACCACCCCCGGCGCTTGCCAGAACTTCCGCTCCGCCCCCCAGAAGCACCCCATCCCGAAGAGCGCGAGCCCGGTCCCATCGGGAAACGGCGGCTCCATCGACGAGCCCAAGACCTCGTGCCTTTGCGGTACCGGGAAAAGGCGGCGCGGGCGCCCGGCGAGCGCCGTCTCTTTTGTCACCTGCTGCATCTTGTCGCCCTTCGAGAAGATCACGATGGTCACCTCTCTCCAAATTCTACGGGAACATGGGCTGGGGCGCCCACCACGCGGGTCTGCGGTTATCCTCCCCCTTCCCGAAGGAGCCCGTCATGCTCGTCCTCGCCCTCGCCTTCTCCGTTCTCTTCACCGGGAAGACGATGCGCGTCGACTACTTCCACACGGGTGACCACGGGCGCGAGATCGTCGCGGTCGACCGTATCGTGGCGGATGGGCCGTGGGCAGGAAGCACGACGAGGCTCCTCGACGACCTGAACCTCGGCTCCTATCTCTTCGAGGTCGTCGACCCCGACACGAACCGCACGCTCTACTCGCGCGGCTTCGCCATGTCCCCCGCGGTCACGACCGAATTCCCGAAGGACCAGCCGGAGCCGTGGGAGCCCAACGTCACGGCCCTGCGCGATCCGTCGAAGCTGAAATGGAAGGACCTCGTCGCGGCTGAAACGCCGCCTCGCATTGATCGAGAAGAAGGCGCCGGAGTCGGAGTTCGACGCGCTCTTCACCGAGCAACAGGCCTCCGATACGCCGATGCTCTCCGGCATGGCGAACTCGGGGAAGGTCGGCGCCTTCGAAGGCGCGGCGTACCAGGGGAAGGGGCTTTACCGGCCGCAGACCGACTGCATCATGTACACGCGCGACGAGGTGGGATTCTGCAAGGTCTGCCGCAAGGCGATCGAGAGAGTGATCGACCTGTACGCGATTCCGGCTACGGGAGACTCTTCGAGAGCTCGAGGAATTTGATCCGATCGCTATTTGCGGGACCGGCCGTCGCGGGATGGAAGTAGTAGAAGGTCGCGTCGACCCTTCCGGGCGTAGCCGAAGGCAGCTTCATCGAGAAGGTCTCGGATCGCGTCTCGTCCGGTGCGAGCCGCGTGTCGGAGACGACCTTGGCCGCCTTCATGAACGCGACGTGCTCCTTCTGAATCACCGCGCCATCGGCATCGGCCAGCACCCGGGTGTAGGTGCGCCTCCCGCCACCGGCCGTCACACCCCCCACGGTCAAGCGCACCTCGAGGATCAATTGCCGCATCGGCGAGCCGGTGGGAAGGAAATGACCGGCCCCCTCGTTCTTGACCTTGACCACGACGTCGACCGCCTCGCCGTTGCGGGATGCGGTGAGCTTGGCGGTCAGTGCTCTGTTCAGCTGGCTGACGGAGTGGCTACCCGGCATCGCATGGAGGTTCACCAGATGCGATGCGTCCCTCTTCGCGCGCGGCTCGACGACGGCTCCCTTGACGAGCTCCATGTGGCACTGCTGGCACTCGACGTCGCCCTTCCCGCTCGGGCTCTCCTTCCACTCGGCGTAGGTCGTGACCACGGCGAAGCCGAGCGCATTCTTGTACTCGTGGCACACGGCGCATAACAGCGCCGACGTGTGGACGCCCGAAAACGCCGTGCCGTGCGCGGGCGAGACCGAGTCTCGGGAGGGACCGCTCTTGACGTTGCCGAACTGCACCACCGCCTTGGGGTTCGACCCCGCCGCGGCGACGTCGCGTATCGAGTGACAGTAATCGCAGGTAACGCCTTCCCAGCTCACCTTGCGGGCAAGCTCGAGATCGTTGAGCTGTCCTGCCATGGGTGCGTGGCAGCTCAGACAGATCTTGCGGGCCTCGACCCCGAAATCCTGCTCGGCGGCGTCCTTCGCGTCGAGGAAGACGGGGCTCGTCATCGCCGTCGCGTGCGCGGACGTCGACCAGGATTCGTAGATGGCGCGATGACAGCGGCCGCACAACTCCGCGCTCGCGGGCGCCGGCAGTTTATCGGCCGCAGCCGCCTTTACCAGCACCAGGACGATCGCCACGATGACGGCTCGACGCATGAGCTCCCCCTCGGCGCTAGTGGACCGCCTCATCGCGGTTCATCGGCGGAAGCAACGTCACCAGAATCCACAGGATCAAGAACGGCAGCGCCATCAGAAGGAGGGCGGGGAGAAGCCCTTCCTTCGTCGCGAACCCCATCTTGTAGGTCGTGTACCCGAGAAAGCTCTTCGAGAAGAGCTGCCCGCCGATGACGACGTTCCACCGCATCGCGAAGATCCCGCAAAGCGTCAGGGAGGACGCGATCACGTAGATCCCCTCGCGGGCGCGCGGGCTCATGGATATCAGCTGCACCATGGCCAAGAGCCCGATCGGAACGAGCGTGCCGATGACGATCTGGAGAAGGACCTGCGATCCGTACAGGCGCGTGTGCACCATGAAGTTCAGGGTCTTCAACGACTCGTCGGCCTCGTAGTTGCGGTGGATCAGGTCCAGCATCTCCAGGGAAAAGTCGATCAGGAACGCGTAGAAGAGATAGCGCGCCATCGTGTCCAGGCAGGGGACGCTCCTTTTGATTCCCTTGAGGAAGCAGTAGACGATGTAGAGCAACAGCACGGCCGCGATGCCCGAGACGATCGCCGAGAACAGGAAGACGATCGGCATCAGCGGGGTCGACCACCAGGGGTTCGCCTTGATCGATCCGAAGAGGAACCCGACGTACCCGTGCAGCAGGAACGCCGACGGGATGCCGACGATCGTGACGAAGCGGCCGAGCGTCTCGTCGATCTCCAACGCGCGCGGGCTGACGTTGAACGAGCCCAGGGCCATGGCGCGGTAGACGGGGCGACGCCAACCCGTCGCATGGAGGGCCATCGTCACGATCTCTTTCCTGTACTCGAGCCAGATCTCGATGACCAGGACCGCGAGGAGGTACCAGAGGTAGACGAACCCGAACATCGCCATCGCCGACGTGGTGTGGGGCGTGAGGTACATCTCGAACGACCGTTCGGGGTGGCCGAGGTGAAGCTGGAGGGGAAGCGGCGCGACGATCATGAACGAAAGTGCTGTGAGGAGGGCGAGGCGGTAGGTCGGCTTGACCTCCTCGACGTTGAAGACCCTCTCGAGCGAAGCGAGGATGAACGCACCCGCGACGATACCGGTGAGGAACGGGTACAAGACGATGAGGATGCTCCACTGGAGCTCGACCTCGTTGGGGTACATGAACCCTTCGACGCTGTGGAGTATCGATTCCACCCGCTTCTCCTCGGCCTATCGCACGGCGCCGTCCAAGCCCTTGTACGAGAGCTTGGCCCCGGTGGCGAGATAGGGTTTGAGCACCTGCACCTTCTGGGTGCGCAGCAGCTCGTGAAGGGGGTCCTTCGGGTCTTTGAGGTCGCCCAGCAAGCGCGCCCCCGTCGGGCACGACTCGCAACACGCCGTGGTGAGCCCCTTGGTGATGCGGTGATAGCAGAGCGTGCACTTGTCCACGGTCCGCGTGCGCGGGTCGATGTAGCGGCAGCCGTACGGGCACGCCTGTACGCAGTAGCGGCAACCGAGGCAGTAGCTCTGGTCGACGAGCACGACGCCGTCGGGGCTGTCGAACGTGGCGCCGACGGGACAGACCTGCGTACAGGGCGAATCGGTGCAGTGGTTGCACATCTTGGGTACGAAGAAGCTCTTCGAGCCGTCGCTGTCGCGGAAGCGCTCCGGGAAGCCGTCGTAGCCGCCGTTCGGAGAATCGACGACGGGGAGGCGGTCCGCGCGCAGATTCGAGAGGTCGGGCGGCGGGATGTGGTAGCGCTCGACCCAGGTCCGGAAGTAGAAGGGCTCGCGCAGCACGCCGTTTTCCGCCTTGCAGGCGCGCACGCAGTTCCCGCAGCCGATGCACTTCTCGATGTCGATGTAAAACGCCCACCAGTGGCGCGTGACGTCGTAGCCCGGCGCCGTCTCGGGAGTGCCCGCGAGGATGAAGTCCCACGCCTTTGTCGCGGCGCCGAAGAGCAGGATGTACTTCCCGCTCCGTTCGAGGAACTCGCGGCGGCTCACCTCCATGTCGATTACTCCTGAACCGGTAGCGGCGAGTGCGCCTTGTGGCACTTGATGCAGTTGTCGTCACCCGCGTGATTCTTCGCATCGATCTGCGGAAACCCCTTCGGCTTCGCGAGGTTTTCCATGTGGCACACCAAGCACAACGTCTTGGGGTCGGGCTTTTGAGGAATCACCGTCGCCGGGTCGGCGACGTGCTCCCCGAGCGGACCGTGGCAGGCCTCGCACCCGACCCCGGCGTGCTTGCCGGACTTCTTCACCGCGTCGATCTCTTCGTGGCAGTTAAGACAGGCGGCGCGTCCGGCGAACGAGAGCGGCCGAGCGCGTGCGTCGACGAGCGCCCCTGCGCGGTAGTGGCCGTAGGTGCCGAAGCCCTCGGGGGTCAGGACGGCTCGGGCCACCAGAAAGACGACGAGGAGCGCGCCGAAAACCAGTGCGAGTCGAAACAGGTGCTCGGCATCTCGGAAGAGCTCACGCATACCTCATTGGATATAACAGACACCACCCGTCGTTTGAGGGAGCTGCAGAGGAGTAAACGGAGCCCTTTTCTCGGAATAGGGGGCACTCCCCTTTTCTTGCGCAAAGCTCCGCGGATACCGCTTTGCGCAAGAAAAGGGGAGTGCCCCCTATTTCGTCGCCGCCTTGATCGCGGCGTCCGGGATGCCGGCGCTTTTCCATTGCAGGATCTCGTCAACGCTGAGCGGGTGTGAGAGCTTGCGCTGCTCGACGTAAGCGACGAGGACGTCGTCCGGCACGCCGCCGGCCTTGAGGCGCGTCAAATCGGCCAAGAGTGCCTCGGGCTCGATCGCGATTGCGGCCACCGGCTCGCGGACTGCGGGCGCCGCCGTCTCCAGCGTCACCGAAGACAGTGCTTGGGAGAGCGCCCGGCGGAGCGCGAAGCTCAACGCCTCGTTGCACATCGAGGCTCGCGCGTCGACTCCGGACCGCTTGGCCTCCCCGGTCGCTTCGCCTGAAAAGAGCACGGCACCGGAGCGATCGGTGAGGTCGAGCTTGAAGCGGACTTCGGCGATGTAGGTCGAGCCGAATGTGTCGGACCGCTCGTTGACGTAGTAGTTCAGGAGCGAGAGCTTGAGACTGAAATCCGCCTCGGGGCTCACTCGAACCGACCAGCCGTTCAGCACCTCGGTGACGAGTCCCGCTACCGCCGGCACGACCGGTTGCACGGAGCGCCACACGTAGACTTCTGCTTCCTTGACACGCTGCCCACCGACGATGGCGGGATCGGTCGCACCGCGCGCGTCGACGATGACGAGCGAGAGCGGTCCGGCTGTGAGGAGAGGCACCATCGTGGGCGGCGCGACGACGGGCGTCTTCGGGATCTTGAGCGCTAACGTGATCGGCTTCGACGCAGCGTTCGCCGCGGAAGCGATCAGGATCGCTGCGACAACGACGACTCCGTGTGATCTGATCTTTGTCATGACCCTAGGATAGAGGACACGCCCCTTTTTCTCGTCAAAGCGGTATCCGGGGAGCTTTGACAAGAAAAAGGGGCGTGTCCTCTATCCTAGGGACCGGGATGAAGGTAGACGCATCGGCTCTCGACGACGCCATGGCCCTGCTGCGCTCGGCCACGACGCGGATCGCCGTGGTCGGCGCGAGCAACGACCCGGCGAAGTTCGGGAACATCATCGTCAACGACCTGTTGGCGCACGGCTACCAGGTCCTTCCGGTGAATCCGAAGGGTGCCCCGATTGCGGGACTGACCACCTACCGCTCGCTTGCTGACGTCCCGAAGCCCGTCCACATCGTGGACGTCGTCACGCAACCCGCGGTTACGCGCCGAATCCTCAGAGATGCCACCGCCGCGGGCATCGAACTCGTGTGGCTTCAAGACGGCAGCTTCGACGACGCCGTCCTGGAGGACGCGGCGGGCGCCCCGTTCAAGACGGTTCACGAGGCGTGCATCATGGTCGCCGCGAGAGCCGCCCGATTCTAGATGGCACCGGTAGGCACGCAGTTTTTTGCGTGGGCGCAGCTGGCGTAGCACGGGTTGACGTACGTCTTCCCGTTGTCGCAGATGACCGGCGCGTAAACCTGCGGGCAGATGCAACGCGCGGCGTGGGCCTCGGTGAAAACGCTGGATAGTCCGAACGCCACGACGGCAGCGATGCCAGCAGCGGCGGCGATCCTCGGAAGACGAGTTCTCATGAGCTTCTCCTTTTTCTAGAGTTGGAGCGTGGGCGTGAGATCTTCCTGCGAACGAACCCACGCGGTCAACTGGAAAGTTCGGTGCGGCTGAGCACCGCCATCGCCCAGAGCGGGAAGATCTTGAGATAGTTGTCGTAGTGGATCGCGCAGGTCTTGTTGAACATGCCCGCGATGTGCTCGTCGGGGAAGCTTCCATCGGCACGCTGACGCGCCGTGAGAAACGCCACTCCGCGGCGCACGGCATCGGTCCCGGAGCAGCCGGCGGCCGAAAGCGCCAAGAGCGCCCACGACGTCATCACGGCCTGCCCCGCCTCGGCGTGAACATACGCGCGCGCTCGGCAACTCTCCGGCGTCTCGCCCCAGCCGCCGTCTTGAAGCTGCTTGGCGAGCAGGAACTCCGCGGCGCGTTTCAGTGCGGGATGATCCGCGCCGAGCCCCGCCGCCTTCAACCCCCACGTGCCAAACCATGTCCCGTAGGTGAAGCAGATCCCCCACGACCCTTCCCATGAGCCGTCCTGACGCTGCGCGCCGAGAATGAAATCACGCCCCCGCGCAACGGCGATGTCGATCGCGGCGTCGCTTTCGCCCGGGTGGCGCGCGCGAAACGCGACGAGCGCTTGCACGCAGGCCGACGTGCACTCGACGTAGGAGGGATCGATCATGATGTCGGCGAAGCAGTCCGAGGGATTCAGGCGCTCGAGCCACGCGGGACCGCGTGTCCTTTCGTACGTCGCCCAACCTCCGTCGGAGTTTTGCATCTCGAGCAGGAGCTCCGCCGCGGCCAGAAGGCGTGGGACCGGCAACGGGTCGTCGATGAAACGCGCAAGGAGCAGCGACGCCTTGATTCCTTCCGCGGTGCAGTCGCTGATCGGCCACCCGTGCGCACGCGTCGAGAACGGCCAACCGCCCCGCGACCGGTCGCGGTACGAAAGCCGCCGATCGGGAACGTCGGCCACGACCTGGTTCACCTCGATGAACCCGGCCGCCTTGCGCAAGACGTCCGGATGCTCGCCGTGGCGGCCGGTCGCGATCATCGCCTGCGCGGCAAACGCCGTGTCCCACAGCTGCGACGAGTTGTACCCCTGCATCTTCACGCCGTCTTTGGCGCGCCATAGGTAATCGGTGAGGCGCGCGAGATGACGCTGTAGCTCCGGGCCGCCGGGGTTTTCGAAGTGCCAGACCAGCGTGTTGAACAGCTTGTTGACCGGCCCCAAGCAGATGAAGTCGGTGGCGGCGTCCTCGGCGCGGATGATCGTCAGCACGCGGTCGAGCGCGCGCTTGCGCAGCGGCGCCGGCGCGAAACGCTCGCAGACGCCCAACATGCGAAAGAGCGAGCGAAGGAGAAACGAGCGGGGCACGTACCGGTCGGTGGGCGAGACGGTGTCCCTCGCGGCGCGCCAGTCGACCTCGTCCCACGGGGTGTCCGCGTAGAGCTCCCCGCGAATGGCACTAAGCAGCGGATCGAGCGGCGCCGTGGCGCGGCGGCCGTACAGGTAAGCCATCGGCAGGTAGACCATGCGGCTGTGGCACCACAGACGCGAGGGGTGGATCGGAAGCCGCTCGGGGAGAAGCCAGAGCTCGGGCGGGACCGGATGGAGGCCGTCCCAATCGCAGAGCCCGAGCACCGCGAGCACGAACTTCCCCCACGACGCGGACGCGAGCGGGCCGCCGGCTTTTGCGAGGAACGCCCGCGCCCGGACGAGTCCAGGATCCTCAGGTACCGCGTCCAAGATCCGGAGCGCCACGTATGAAAGGGCCGTCGTGAACACGTGGCTCGCCCCCTCCACGTGCAATCCCCAACCGCCGTCATTGTTCTGGTGGGCGCGGAGATAGGCCGCCATGCTCTGACTCGTTCCATCGTCGAGCCGGTAGCCGACCGTCCGCGCGGTCGCGATGAAGATGGGGAGCAGGAAGAGCGGACCGCCGTAGTCGCCCTTCCACGAGCCCGAAGCGTCTTGCGAGGTTGCGAGGTGAGCCAGCGCGGCTCCGATGGGATCGGCGGGCCGCTCGGTCGGCTCGGCAACGCTCAAGGAGGTCCTCCCCACAAGGGAAAGGCCGGCGAGCTCCGGGCCCGGTAGACCTGCCGCACGGCCCGGGGGACGATCGACGCCACCGGCCAGCGCATCCAGCCGCCGAGGTGCATCAACATTCCCGGCATCGTGCGCCAGCCGCGGAGCAGGTCCTCCCGCACCAGATCCCAAAGGACCGCTTGGAACGCGCCGACGAACTGCTCCGGGCGCGTGTCCGCGCAAGCGAGGATGCGCATCGTGCGGCGCCGCTCGTCCTCCGACGCCCGCCAGAGCCGGTAGACCGCCTGGCGGACCGCGACGCCGCTGGGGTCGCGACGCGTCAGCGCCAGGTAGAGCGCGCAGGCAAGCAGCTCGGGGACCCAGCTCTTCGCGTCGCGAAGACGGCGGTAGCTCGCGACGTCGGGCGATTCCGCGACGCACTCGGCATCGGCCAGACCCAAGCTCATCCCCGCCGCGGTCATCGGGTGGAAGTAGCCGACGGCGTCGCCGGCGAGCGCGATCTTGCCGCGGCCGTAGTGCGCGCGCGGCCTGAACCCGGCGGCGGCCCACTGCACGCGCTTGGCATCGAGCGCCTTCCGGAACGCGTCGCGCACCTGCGCGGGAAGCACCCACCTGTAGGTTTCCCAGAGCGCCTCGGGATCGCCGCGACGCAACCGGCCGACGACGACGAGCGGAACGTCGAAGCAGGCGCGCACGCGACTCGAATCGAGGCGGTACATCAGGACCGGCCCCGGCCCCCCGACGATCACGTGCCCGTACCCCTCCAACGGGAGGTCGACGTCGAGCAGCTCGACGCCGGCGGTGTAGGCCATCGCCGTCGCGTCGTCCTTGAGCTCGAGCGACCGCCGGACCACCGAGGAGCGCCCATCGGCGCCGATGACGCGGTCCACCCTTATCGTTGTGGTGTCGCCGAGGCCGTTCGCGTTTTCGACGGTGAGTTCGCCGTCCGCGATCCCGCGGACTCGCGCGCCCATCCTCAGATCGATGCCGGGTTGCGACGCGGCGCGATCGCGCAGAAGCGTCACCAGGCTTTCGTGCTCCAGCGAGACACCCTTCATCCCATCGGGGTACGGAAGGACGATCGGAGCCGAACCGTCGTCGGGGAAGACGACGAAACCCTTCCCCGCGGTCGCACCCGTCGCCTCGGCGCAGATGTCGATCCCGAGGCGGCCCAACACCTCGACACCCGGCGGGTGAAGCCACTCGCCGGCGAGCCGCCGCGACGCCATCGGGTTGGCCTCGAAGACGACGACGCTCGCGCCTTTGCGCGCGAAAGCCAGGGCCGCGGCCGACCCGATCGGGCCGGCGCCGACGACCGCGACGTCGAAGTCTTTGGTATTCCGGCTCGGGCGCATACCCGAGTATCGCACAGGATGGAGAGTGTATAAAGTTTGTCGGCGACCGGGCTTCAGATCGCGCCGATCTTCCAGCTGCCGTCCCCGGTCTTTTCGAGGAAGATCCACTTGGGGCGCAGCCCGGCCCTCAAGGCTCTGATCGACCAGAACGGACCGACGTCCCCTTCGACGACGTACCCCGTGAAAGAGCCGACGGTCTCGTGCAGCTTCTCCATGGGGACCGTCTCCGCATCGGCGCCCAGATCGGCGAGCGCCGACGGGGTCAGGCACGAAACGACGAGGTCGCGGTCGCGTGATCTGACGGCGTCGACGAACGTTCGCAGTGCCTTTTCAGGCGAGGCCCATCGCGCGTCGACGGGGTAGCGGGGAGGCGGGGGTTCGCTGGAACGCGGCGAGGGCGGAATGACCGCCACCCAGGGGAGGGCGGCCGACTCGGGCGGGCTCGCCGCCTTCGGCTTGGTGGCAACCGTGGTTTTCGATTTGGCTCTGGGCTTGGCGGCCGCGGTAGGCTTGGACACCGCCGGCGGCGCCTCGATGCACGGATCGTCCTGATAGACGATCTCTCCTTTCGCGTCCTTGCACTCGTAGATCTTGTGTGGCTCGTCGGCTGCCATCGAGCCGAGGGCCAGGAGAGGCACCGCCGACAGCACGGAAACTCCAACGAAACGCTTCATTCCACGGATCTCCCTTGCGAATGTAGGCGCGATCCCATGAACATGCGACTGGCGAGCCCTCTCCGATCGCCGTAGTTTTGAGCGACGGCCACGGAGGAATGAACCCATGAAGAGGAGAGACGTCAATCGTAGCGTCTTTGCGGCGCTTTTGCTGGTGTCAGGCCTCGCATGGACCCCCGTTCTGGCGGTCTGCGACACCACGGCCCCCGCACTCACAGGGTTCAGCTTCACCCCCTCGGCAATTGACACGACCCTGGCGTCGAGGACCGTGACCTGCAACATGACGCTCACCGACGCACTCTCCGGCGTGACGAGCCCGAGCTGCTCGTTCACCTCGCCCGACACTCTCTACCGGCAGAGCTGCAACGCCGCGGCCCCCACCTCGGGCACTCCGCAGAACGGCGTCTGGTCCTGTGTCATCACGTTCCCCCGGTACTCGCAGTCCGGCGTCTGGACCGCCGGTGTCACCGCGTCGGATGCGGTCGGCAACCTCGCTCTCATCGATCCTGCCGATCAGGCGCTCCCGTCGATGCTGACCGTCACGTCGAACCCCGACCTCATAGCACCCGCGCTGGGCGCCTTCTCGTTGTCGCCGGGTGCGGTCACCGTGTCTACCACCGCGCAGAACGTGACGTGCAACATGCCGCTCACCGACGCGCTATCGGGGGTCGCCTTCGCCTCGTGTCAGCTCTCGGCCCCCAACAGCGACCAGATCGCCTCGTGCGTCTCCGTTGCGCCGTCGTCGGGAACGCGAAACACCGGTGTGTTCTCGTGCGTGCTCTCGATTCCGCATTTCGCCGACGCGGGAACCTGGACGTCTGCGGTTGTTGCATTCGATCAGGTCGGCAACACGCTTCAGCTCACACCCGTGGCAACCCTTGCCGTCACCTCGGTCCCGGAGGACATCGTCGTCCCGTCGCTGTCGAGCTTCGACTTCAACCCGAAGACGATCAGCGTCGGTGGCGGCCCCAGGCCGGTCGTCTGCACGATGGTCGTCGCGGACTCTCCGGCGGGGGTCAACACGGCGACCTGCTCGTTCAGCATCTTCGGGTTCACCCCGGAGTTCGACATCGTCAACCAGAGGCAATCGTGCACGGCGAGCGCGCCCTTTTCGGGCACGCGCAACAGCGGAACCTTCCAATGCACCGTGAACATGCCGCGCTACTCAGCGGGTGGAATGTGGGACACGAGCGTCTCGCTCGACGATCTTGCGGGGAACTCATTCAACTATGGGCAGGCGCTCAAGCTGAACGTTGCCTGTGACGCGGGCGAGATCGAAACCACCTGCCGCTTCACCAACAAGACGTCCCTGACGTGGGACGTTGTCGCCGGCGCGACGCGGTACAACGTGTATCGGGGTCCGCAGACCAACTTGGTCGACGTCAACGCCGACCATCTCCCCGACGGCGGCTACGGCACGTGCCAGAACACACGCGACCCGATCCTCACGGATACGACCTTCCTCGACACCGACGTTCCGACGGCCGGGCAGAAGGGGTTCTTCTACCTCGTGTCCTACACGCTGGGCGGCGTCGAGAAGGGGCTCGGCGCGAATAGCTTCGGGACGCCGAGAACCGTGGCCACTCCCTGCCCGTAACGCCGACGCTCGCTCAGATGTGGATCTCGACCACGTCCCCTTCCACGAGCACATGGTCCGCGTGGACGACCTGGCCGTCGAACGCAGAAGGCCCCCAGAGGCGCGCGTGCTTCATCGAGGCCGCGAGGTCTTTGTGGACCCGCGCCGCGAGGTCGCCCACGGTCGCCCCAGCTTTGAGCGTGAACGGCGACGCGCGGTCGGCGGGCTTCCCCGGCTGCTTCGTGTAGACGCGCATGATGCCCAACGCGGAGAACGTGCGGCGGGCCAGCTCGTCGATTCCGCGGTTGGTCATCACGGAAACCGGCGTCAGCGTAAAGCGGTGCTCGAGCAGCTCGTCGACGATCGCGACGTCTTCCTCGCCCCCTTCGCGATCGATCCCCGTTGTGACGACCAGTGCGCGCTTGACCGCCTCGATGTCGATTCCCTTGGCGGAGAGGATCCGCCGCGTCAGCTCGAGTCCGTCCACGGCGTTCTCCACCGTGACGACGATCCACAGCAGATCGGCGCGGCGCACGATGTCGAAGACCCACGGCTCGACGTGCTCGTCGTTCAAGGGCGGTAGGTCGACGAGCTGGAAGGCGATGTCCTCGAAGCGCATCATGCCGGGCGTCGCCTCGCGGGTGGTGAACGGGTACGCGGCGACCGCGGGCGTGGCGTGAGTGAGCGTCGCGACGAGCGACGACTTCCCGGTGTTGGGCGGTCCGACCAGGGCGATCTGCCCCGCCCCCTCGCGTGGGATCAGGTGCGAATGGGTCGCCTTCCCCGCCTTGCTTGCCGGCTGTTTCCTGAGCTTCGCGAGCCGCGCCTTCAGGTCGGCCTGCAGCCCGTCGGTCCCCTTGTGCTTCGGGACGACGCGCAGCATCTCCTCCAAGGCGTCGATCTTCTCCTCGACGGCCTTCGCGTGGCGGAGGCGCTCCTCGGCGCGGTGGTAGTCGGGGGTGAGATTGGCCGGCATGGCTTGGCCCCCAAGGGTACACAACAAGGATATCCGAGTGCCGGGCGTATGATCGCGGCCATGAAAAAGGGGACACTCCCTTTTCTCATCAGGGACCTATGAACCAAGATCCTGCGGATCGCGCGTCAGGCAATGCTCCCACCGAGGGCGATGCCACGCGAACGGATGCGTCCGCGGGCACCGCCGCCGAGTCGATCGGTCCCTACCGGCTTCTCCAAAGGATCGGCGAAGGCGGAATGGGCGAGGTCTGGCTCGCCGAGCAGCTCGAGCCGATCCGGCGCCGCGTCGCGTTGAAGCTGATCAAGGCCGGCATGGACACGAAGCAGGTCGTCGCCCGGTTCGAGGCCGAACGCCAGGCGTTGGCGCTGATGGACCATCCCTCGATCGCCAAAGTGTTCGATGCCGGCGAGACGTCGCGAGGTCTTCCCTACTTTGTCATGGAGTACGTCCAAGGGACGGCGATCACCGCCTACTGCGACCGGCGCACGCTGACGACGATCGAGCGCCTGCAACTGTTCCTGGCGGTTTGTGAGGGCGTGCAGCACGCCCACCAGAAGGGGATCATCCACCGGGACCTGAAGCCGTCGAACGTGCTCGTCGCCGACTTGGGCAACAAACCGGTGCCGAAGATCATCGACTTCGGCGTGGCCAAGGCGACCGCGCAGCGTCTGACCGAGCGGACGATGTTCACGGAGCTCGGCGCCATGATCGGGACGCCGGAGTACATGAGCCCCGAGCAGGCGGAGATGTCCGGCCTGGACGTGGACACGCGCACGGACGTCTACGCGCTGGGCGTGATTCTGTACGAGCTGTTGACCGGCGCGCTGCCGTTCGACTCCATAGAGCTCCGTCAACAGGCGCTCGGCGAGATTCAGCGAAGGATCCGCGAGGTGGAGCCGCCGCGGCCTTCGGCCCGAGTGAGCACGCTCGGGGAGAAAGCGACCGAATCGGCACGGATGCGCCGGACGGAGCCGACACGGCTCGCGGGCCATCTCAAGGGCGATCTCGACTTGATCACGATGAAGGCGCTCGAGAAGGATCGGACGCGCCGGTACGGCTCCCCGAGCGAACTGGCCGCCGACATCGGGCGGCACCTGAACGACCAGCCCGTTCTCGCGGGCCCGCCGAGCGCCACCTACCGCGTCGGCAAGTTCGTAAGGCGCCACCGGATCGGCGTGACGGCGGCAGCGCTGATCGTCGTTGCCCTGGTCGGATTCGGCGTGACGATGGCCGTGCAAGCGCGGCGGATCGCGAAAGAGCGCAACCGAGCGGAGCGCGTGTCGGAGTTCCTGACGGGCCTCTTCGAGGTCTCGGACCCGAGCGAGGCGCGCGGAAATGCCCTCACGGCGCGGGAGATCCTGGACAAAGGGGCAGCAAGGATCGAAAAGGAGCTCGCGCAGGAACCCGAAGTCCAGGGGCAGCTCTTCAGGACGATTGGACGCGTTTACAGAAACCTCGGCCTTTACCCGAAGGCCGAGCCGCTACTGGCCCGGTCGGTGGAGATCCGGCGGCGTGTCCTCGGCGCCGACCACCCCGATACGCTTCAATCCATGGACTCACTCGCAGTCTTCTACCAGCACGCGGGTCGCTACGACGAGGCCGAGAAGCTCCAGGCGGAAACGGTCGCCGGGCGACGCCGCGTTCTCGGCGAGCAGCACCCGGACACGCTGCTGTCCAAGAGCGAGCTCGCGACCGTCTACGAGAGCCAGGGCCGCTACCCCGAATCCGAGAAGCTGTGGAACGACGTTCTCACGGCGCGCCGCCGAGTCTTGGGAATCGGCGACCCTGCCCTGTTCCAATCTTTGGACGAGGTAGCCGCCGCGCATATGAACCGCGGCCGGTACGATGAGGCCGAGAAGCTCTTCCTCGAGGAGATTGCGGGCCGGACCCGTGTGCAGGGAGAGGATCACCCCTCGACGCTTTGGGCGATGAACAATCTAGGGAGCGTGTATCAATTGCAGCACCACTACGACCGGGCCGAGGCGATGCATCTCAAGACGCTCGAGATCCGGCGCCGTGTCTTCGGCAACGAACATCCGCGCACGCTCGCCTCCATGGGGAATCTCGCAGGCGTCTACCTCGCCACGGGTCGCAACGAGGAGGCTGAGAAGCTGATCCGGGAAACGCTCGATATCAGCCGTCGCGTCATGGGACCGGAGTTCCGCAATACGATGCAGGGCATGCACACCCTCGCCTCGGTCTGGTCCAAGCTCGGCCGGAAGGACGAGGCCGAGAAGTTGTTCCAGGAGACCGTCGCGAAGCAGAGCCAAGTGCTGGGAAACGAGCACCCGGACACGCTGTCGACGATGAACGATCTTGCGGCGATGTACGTCGGCCAATCCCGCTACGACGAGGCCGAACGGTTGTTCGACGCGACACTGACGGGAATGCGCCGCGTTCTGGGTGGAAACCACCCGGACACCGCGCTTCCCCTGTCCGGTCTTGCGCACGTCGCGGCGCTCCGCGGCGAGCGCGCCAAGGCAATCGACTGGCTCCGCCAGGCCGTCGAGCACGGCTATCGCCCATCCGGCGGATTAGCCAACGACCCCGACCTGAAATCACTGCGCGGCGACCCGGCGTTCGAGACGCTCGCCGCCAGGTCGTAGAGCACCTCCGCAAGTACGGCCGGCTGTGTGTCGGCCAGCGTCGCCGTGCGCTCCTGAAACTTGCGCGCCTCCTCGAAGCGCTTCTCGGTGAACGCGGTCCAGCCGCGGCCCCACAGATCGTTGGCGAGGCCGATGCCCAGCAGGAGCGCCATCGACTGCCGCCCGCGCGTCACCGCCGGCTGCATCCCTGGCGACGACCGCTTCCCCGGCGAGGATATTCCTCTGCACCGCGTAGTTCGGCCCGGTGCGGCCCCCGGCCTACGCGTCAGCACGCGCACGACCTCATCGGGCGCTACGCCCCGCTCGAGCAGCTCGAGCCCGCGCGGCCCGTAGGTGGTGTTCGCAAACGATTGCGTCGCGACCGCCGCGACGCCGACCTCCCCCGTCTCGGGGTCGGCGGCGGCGATCGAAAACGTAGACGGCGAGCTTGGTGCGGCAAGCGCAGGCAGCGCCGGGAGAACCAAGAGAAGAACTGCGAGACCCAGTTTGCGCTTCATCGAGACCTCGTTGCCGCGAAG